>NC_014828.1:1687500-1995000 GCF_000178115.2 Ethanoligenens harbinense YUAN-3 | reverse complement strand
CTCCTGCGCAAGGCTCGACATGATGGTGATCAGCAATTCACCTTTTCCGTCGAAGGTCCAGATGTTCTCTTTTTCAAAGTAGCATTCGACGCCGTTTTCCTTGAGTTTCCGGATGGTTGTCAGGCTGTCGACGGTGTTCCGGGCGAAGCGGCTGACGCTCTTGGTGACGATCAGGTCGATCTTCCCAGCGAGCGCGTCCTCGATCATGTTCTGGAATCCAATTCTCTTCTTGATGCCGGTTCCGCTGATTCCTTCGTCCGTGTAGACGTTCACGAATTCCCAGTCGTCGCGGCCCTTGATGTAGTTGGTGTAATAATCGATCTGCGCCTCGTAGCTCGTGAACTGGTCGTCATGGTCTGTTGAGACGCGGGCGTATCCGGCGACCTTGCGTTTCTTTTTCTCTGTGATAGGAGTGGAGGAAAAGCGCGTCCGGGACGCCGGGATAGTGGTTACTTTCTTTTGCTGCTCCAATGTTTCTCACTCCTTATTCTCTTCATGTTTTCGCTGATTTTCTTCCTGCGCTCCGGCGTGAAGCTATCCCTGATAGCCTCAGTCTGTTTTTCCCGGCGCTCATCTGTCCACGGGACGCCTTCCTTCGAGTATTCGTAGTCTCGTTCGGCTGTGCTGCCGTCGGTGAAGTGGAAGGTCAGGTGTGTCAGGTTCCGGACGCTGATGTGGTCTATCCGTTCGAGGAAGACCTGCTCGTCGAATTCGTCGAGCCCGAGGACCTCGTTGATGATTTCCTTCAGGTGATCCTCGCGCAGGCTTTTGCCGGGATGGTTTTTCTTGTCGGCGCACTTCCAATAGGCGTTCTGGTGGCCGTCGGCCATGACGCATGTCTGCTTGCGGTAGTTGCAGCCGCATTCCTCGCAGCGGATCTTCGTGGTGAAGCAGGTGATATCGTCACGGGTGACCGGGTGCCGTCTGCGGTACTGAGATGCACGCTTCCGATTCTCCTCAGTCCACGATTCCTTTTTCGCATTCCGGTACCAGTGGTGTTCAAGCGTGGTGCCGTCCGTGAATTCGAAGATCATCGTCCCGGACTCAGGAACCGTAATCCGTTCGACACGCTCAGAGAAGATGTCCTCGTCAAATTCCGGGATGCCGAGCACCTTGGCGCATTCCTCTTTGAGGACGCTTTCGCGGATCGTTCCGCTGCTGCAGGACGAGCAGTTTGTTTTCTTGTGTGAGGTGCAGGCCCAGAAGGTGTATTTCTCTCCGAGCCTGCTCATCTTTGCTCGGTTCCTCCGTGTGGAGCGGACGAAACTTCTGCCGCATTGTCCGCATTTGATTTTCGTGGAGAAGCAGTTCAGGGTGAGCGCCTTGTTGCCAAAGCAGCCAAGCTCCCTGCGCCGCGCCATTTCGGCCTGCACGTAGTCGAATGTTTCCTTGCTGATGATGGCCGGATGCGTGTTCTCCACATAGTATTGCGGCAGCTCGCCGCGGTTCTTCTTGACCTTCTTCGTGATCGGATCAGCGATGTATTCCTTTTGGTAGAGCATGTTGCCTGTGTAGGTAACGTTCGTGAGGATCACCTTCAGATTGGAATCCACCCACGGCGCTCCGGCACGCGTCTTGATGCCTTCGGCGGCGAATTCCTTCTCGGTTTCCTGCCGGGATTTCCCGTCAAGGAAGTTCTGGTAGATGCGGCGTACGATGGCGGCCTCCTCCGGGACGATGACCATCTCGTCACTTTCCCAGCGGTACCCGTAGACGTTCATGTGACCGTTTGCATAAGGCAGTCCGGCCTGCATCCTTTTGCGGATTCCCCACTTCACATTGTTGGAGATGCTTTCGGTTTCAGACTGTGCAAATGAGGCGAGCAAGGTGAGCATGACCTCGCCGTCACCGGAAAGCGAGTTTATGTGCTCCTTTTCGAACCGCACCTCAATGCCCAGCTCCTTGAGATGCCGGACGGTCTCCAGCAGGTCGACCGTGTTCCGCGCGAACCTGCTGATGCTCTTGGTGAGGATGATGTCTATCTTCCCGGCTTCGCAGTCAGCGAGCATACGCTGGAACTCAGGCCGTTTCATGGTGCTTGTACCGGTGATGCCTTCGTCCGCGTAGACACCTGCATACTGCCATTCCGGATTCTTCTGGATCAGCTCCGAGTAGTAGCTGACCTGTGCGGAGAGGGAATGGTGCAGGCGCTCGGTCTCCATCGACACACGCGCGTATGCCGCCACCTTCTTCCGCTGTGGTAGAGCCTTGATTTTAGGCTCAATTTTCGTGATTTTCGGCATTGTATCACTCCTTTCGTCTTGTCTATCTATCACTCTGTTTCAGACACATAGCAAGCGTTACGGGGATAATAATGTGCCGATTATCGGGCTGTATTTCTCCTTCATTTTGGTGTCTATGACCGCGTATTCATCCTCGGTGATAAGGCCCTGATCCAGCATCCTTTTGAACATTTCCATGCTCGCCTGGTAAAGTTTCTCCCGCTCGAACTGCTCATCACTCATGGCCGTCACCGCCTTTGAAACGGTCTGCGATATAGCAGGCGTGCGAGCAGTACTTACGGTGCCGGTTTCCATAGGCCGAGAACCGTTTTCCGCAGTGGGCGCAGTTGAATGTGTAGACGGCTTTCCGGTTGATCTGTTCCGGGTGGGCGTTCCACCAGCTGAGTCGGCAGGCGTCCGAGCAGAACCGGACTTCCTTTCGACCGGGAATTTGTTTTATTGGCTTTCCGCAGTACTGGCAGTAGGAGCCATCCGGCGTATTCTCGTCGCCTGTGTCGGCAATCTTTCCGGTGAGGTTGTTCCTGCGGCAAAAGGCTGATACCTGATTCTTCGTGAGTCCCAGCGCATTGGCAATCGCAGCGTACCCGTGGCCGTCACCGCGCAGCTTGCGGATCTGCTGCTTCTGTTCTTTATTCATGAGAAAACCTCCAGTCACTTTCCACTGGAGGCTGGAGGCCTGTTTTGACGAAGCAGAAACGAAAAAAGGCCCACCGACAATTCCGATAAGGAATAGCCAGTGGGCCTGAGATGTGATGCAGCTATTTCACGCGAATCCGCCATCCGACCTGGATGAGATTCACGTTCTTGATGAGCGTACTGTTCAACTTCTGGATTGCGGATACGGTCGTGCCGTACTTCTTGGCGATGCCGGAAAGTGTGTCTCCGCGCTGAACCGTGTAGTAGGTGGCGGCCGATTTCTTCTGGGAAGCGCCGAGTTTCTCGTTGACCTTTGCCTGCACGGCGTTGTAGTCAAACCCAGCGGCCGTCAGACGGTTCTTGCGGTCGGAGCCGTTGCCCCATTTCCCGGCAATGACCTCTGAAGCAATCTCGTCAACGGACTTCTTCACGGTTGTCGTGCTGGTGGATGCAGCGCCTTTGCCGTAGCCGTTGAATCCGCCGTTTCTGATCGTGGTTGGAAAGTCGATGTAGGAGTAGTCCATGTCGACGTTCCCGCCGATGCCGCTGACCTTGCCTTTGGACGAATACTGCCAGACGCCGTAAGCGCCGGAGTACGAGCATTTGCCCGACCACTGCGCCACCCAGACGGTGAAGCGCTTCTTTACGGCATCCGATACCACAGAGTTCAGGCTGGAAAGTGAAGTATAAAAGCCTGCGTAGTAGCCATGATTCTCCAGCTCGGTGCAGAACGCCGTGATGAGCGATGAGCAGAAATCCTTCCCGCGCGAAAGCTGGGACTTCTCCTCGATGTCGAAGTAGACCGGGTAATCAAGCTGCTTGCCTGAGAGCACCTTGGCGCAGGACTGCGCTTCCTGCTTCGCACCGTCAGCGGATGTGGCGTATGAATACCAGTATGCGCCGATGTGGAGCCCGGCTGCTTTTGCTTTCCGGTAGTTCTCATCGAACCATTTGTCCTTGTTCCCGTTGCCGTATCCGGCGCGGATAATCACAAAATTGATGCCTGACACTTTGACCTTGCCAAAGTCGATGTTTCCCTGCCAGACCGATACGTCTATTCCCTTGATAGCCATAATTACTGTTCCTCCTTGTCGTTTCTGTCGTGAAGCTGTTCAAGCACATCCTTGAGCTTGCCGGGAATCGGAAGTCCGAGATGTGCGGCGTTCTCAGTGAGAGAAAGACCTTCATTCGAAATGTAGAAGAATATGATTGCGGTTCTCAGCACGCCCTCATGTCCGAGCACGTGGATGTCGAGGATGTTGGCGATGCCGACCAGAATGAAGATCAAGACTTTCCTGCAGATTCCTTTGAATCCAACTGCAGACGAGAGCTTCTTGTCCGCGATGGCGCAGAGCACGCCGGTAATGTAGTCGCAGACCACGAAGATGATCAGCGCGATAAGAAGCCCGTCGCATCCTCCGAGAAAGTAGCCGAGCCATCCTCCGATGGCCGCGAAAATGAGCTGTATGGTGTTCCAGAATTCCTTCATCAAAATGTCCCTCCTTTGATTTTGAGCAAAATGAAAGGCCGCCAGTGGTACGCTGACAGCCTTGAAAAAACTCTGTGATTTATGAAGTTATGAGGTGTCGGTCTGTTTCGGCAATGCCTCCCAGAGCCTTAAATCCTCCTGCCCGAGCGACCAGATCGCGATGCCGCGAAGTCCCCAGTGGTACGCCGCCTGATTCGCCCAGTAGACGAGCGAATCCACGTCCTGATAATAGAGGATGGAAAATCCGTCCGCGTCTCCGAGGAAAAGCCGCGAGATCCAGAT
Source organism: Ethanoligenens harbinense YUAN-3 (assembly GCF_000178115.2). NCBI lineage: Bacteria > Bacillati > Bacillota > Clostridia > Eubacteriales > Oscillospiraceae > Ethanoligenens > Ethanoligenens harbinense. The sequence goes on along the minus strand of NC_014828.1, from coordinate 1,990,350 downwards.
GTCGATGTCCTTCGGCGTGATCGTCACCGTGTAGTCCTTCCCGCATTCGAGGTTGAGCTGTCCAGAGTGGTAGAACTCGTAGTCCATTGAGATGGATTCAGACCGTGTTGCCGATTCCTCAATATCCGATGTCAGCGTGAATACCTGAAACTCCTCGTCCCAGGTGCAGTTGCTCCGGCTGATTCTGCCGTACTGCGTGACCGAGCCATCTGGGAAGGTGACGTCGAACTGCTCATAAGGCTCATACGTCCAAGAGTCGCCCATGCGGAGCAGTTCGCAGACTGTTCTCTGGTCTGATTGGTATCCGGCGGTTCCTCCTGAGAATCCGTTGACCGTAGCCGTGAACCGCAGCGTGTTTGACGCGCCGGAATAGACGCGCACCGTGCTGCCTCTGATCCGCATCTCGATGGTGTAGGTTGTCGGATCAGTTCGCAGGTCTGACGATGGTGTTTGCTGGATCGACTGCGAGTAGCTGCCGAGCTTGGTGCTTCCGTTCCACAGCTCTACGGCCTGACTGTTGTAGTTCAGGCAGCAGAAAAGACTGCCGCAGAAGATACCAGCCTTGCCAGTGCTTCCTGCCGGGAACGCCAATCTCGCCCGCAGGTGGATGTCCTTAAATCCGTCATAGTTCCACGCAAACTGTCCGCTGCCGTCAAGCTGCGAATAAACACGGCTCTCGGAATATTCATCCGACCGCCAGACCTTCCATGAACCGCTGATAATATTCCAATAAGCGGTGTCGAGAATACCGTAGTCCTCGAAATCCTCATACCAGATGAGTGCCGAGTCCGGTTTCCTTCGGAGGACCTCAGTCGTCAGCTTGAAGCCCTTGTCCGGCTGACATTCGTTGCCGTCCACATCGATGAAATGCCGTGGAGACAGCGTAAATGACGCGCTTCCTGCGGTCGGCTTCTCCGAGAAATCAGAGCAGACACGAAAGCCGTAGAACTGCACGCCTTTCACGTCGACTGAAACTGTAATGGTATGCGTTCCGGCGGAAAGCGTGATGCCGTCCTCAAGCGATGCCCAGAAGGTACTTCTCCAGTACGGCCACCAGAGCCTCGACTCGGTGAAGTGCGTCTGCGTTCCGTCAATGCTCACATAGATCCCGTTCTTATCCCAGAACGGATAGCAAAGCCGAACGGCGATGTCATATGTTCCGGCAGACGAGATGTTGAAGGTATATGTTGCTTCGCCCTCGTCGCCGAGGACAGCGATGCCGTTATCATAGGATACGATGCCCGAGTAACTGTCAGGCGTTCCGTCACGGTCGACGGTTATCGTACCGAATGACACACTTTGCTGCTTGCTGTAGGCAGTAAGGTACCGCCTGCGGTTGTAGGTTCCACTCATCAGAGGATATTCATAGCTTGCAGCGTCCTGACCTTCCATGAAGTCGTAGACCTGCGGGAAGGCATACGGCACCTTGTTGTAGTCGTCCCAGTAGGCGAGGATCGGAATGAACGGCTGCGGAGCAGCGTCGTCCGTGAAGTTGTATTTGCCGGTCATCCAGTTCTTGGCGGCATAGTAGGTGTTGGATGTGCCGCGGTAGGTCTTTCCGAGGTTTTCCGGAAGATCATAAATCTGCCAGTTCCATCCGTAAGCCGGAAGTCCCATGAATACCTTGTCCGGCGTCATAGCTGTCACGGCGTAATCGTAGATGCCGTCAAGCCAGTCCTTTGGAGAGACCGGCCCGGGAGCGGAGCCTGCCCACGCCATGCCGTAGCTCATGATGGCCGCTGTGTCGCAGTACGGATTGAGGTCAGCATACACGCACCAGTTCTCGCCGCCGACCGAGCCGTTTATGGAATCCATGCCCGGAAGGCAGATATTGACGAGCTTCGAGGAATCGTAGCTCTTTACCGTGTTCCAGATATTACGGAACATAGTGGTTGAAGCTGCCGCCGTGGAATAATCGCCGCCGCGCTCGAGGTCGATATCCACGCCGTCGCACCACGGATATTTCTCCATGATCCGCACAAGCTCTGAGAGAAAGGTGTCCTGCGCTCCATCGGTATTATCCCGGAGAGAGGTGAACACACTCGCCACGCCGTCATTGCGGACGGTCAGCAGCCATGTGATATGCGGATATTTATTGATGTACGTCAGCATGTCGGATATGGCTACACCGCTCTCGGTAATCGTCCCTGTAGCGTCCACCTTAAAAGAAAAGAGACCTACCTGCGAGAGGCGGTCTCCGTAATTCTTAAGAGCAGTGTACATCCGGGCGTTTCCCATGAACGTCCAGACCATGCATTTGCGGCCTTTTAAGATATCCAGACTCATATCACATCACCGTCCTCCATCTCCTGAAACTCCACATACAGCCTTGCCGACTTCTTCTCCTCAACCGTAACCGGATGCTTGCTGTCTCCGGCGGCGGAGTACTGAAAGAAGCCGTCCTTGTCTGTCGCTGATCCGTTTTTCAGGCATTCTCTTGTTGAGGCAAGGAGCGAGAGTTCATCACCAGCACTTGCCGCTTTCGTGAAGGTCGCCTTATGCGCTCCCGCACCGAGTCCGAGAGAAATGCTCCCGGCAGCCATGTTCTGGTTTGGATAGATTTTCCAGTCAAGTCCGGTCGAGGTCTTGCCGAGATTAAAAATAATGCAGGTGGCGCTCCCTCTGACGATACCGTTGAAGAACCGCTTCCCGGAAACAGCGTATTCATCGCCGGTCGCATACTTCTTTTGCAAGGTCTCGGTATTGATGACATACCCGGAAAGCATCGCGCCTTCCTGCAGCATGAGGTCTGTAAACCAGAATGTCCCGGTGCAGTCGGTGACCACAGGCTTTACGGTGACGCTCACGATCCGCTTATCCTCTTTCTTATCGATTGTCTCCGTGAATCTTGTGAATATCGGCATAATCAGTCACCGTCCTGCGTCCACTGAATCTCGCTGACATGTCCCACCCAGCCGGTCGCGATAGAGCCGCCCTGCAGGAACATATCCGTGATGTAAATTGTGCCGGTGCAGTCCGTCACGCAGACGCGGATGCGGATTTTCTTCACGCGTCCATTTTGCGGAGAAACCGCTTGCGCCATATGATTAAAAGAAGCCATCTGAATACCTCCTCAAATCAGGTCAATGAACCGAGTCTCGGTCGTACCATCCTCATATTCGAATGTCACCTCGATACCGACCTGGCCGTTGTCGCCCATAGATAAATCCTCGGACGCGATCTGGCAGGAGAAGGTATAGCTGTCGCGGTTTGCCGGAGTGACGGTCTGCGTCAGGCTCTTTGTCGTATTGAGAGCACCTTCGCATTTGAAGGACGCCGTGCCGGACACACCGTTCTCTGAATCCACCTCAAAGCCGGAGTTCTCCCAGTAATTTAAGCCGGAATCCGCTCTGGAATTTTTCAGATGGTTGAACGGTACAAGGTCCTTCATTTCCTGGCTGTCCACGAGGTCAGCGCCGGAGAGCATATCCGCGGCGGCGTCCCACTGCGAGGACGAATCGCCAAGTTCCCGGAGCGTGGTGGAAAGCTCCAGAACCGTGTTCCACGGTTCCCGTAGGTTATATTCTCTGCGGACGATTCTCGTTTTGATGGAAAGATTCAGCTCGTCGTCCTTGACCGTCACGATGTCGCCGAGCTTCCACGCTTCATGCTCGTAGCCGGTAAGAACAGATAAATCCATCGCGTTCAGAACATAGGAAATCCTCGGTGCGGCGTAATCTGCCAGTCTCATCTCGGCGTATTCCAGCATCTGATAAGGATTTGTGAAGCTGGAGCAGTCGAGCGTTGATACCCGGATTTCGTTTGTATAAGTCGTGTCCTCGACATATTCCTTGCCGTCATTGATACTTGCGAAGGTCATACCGTCCTTGCCATAAGCGTACAGCCGGGTGATCAGGCTCTGCGTATCGATGACGCGCTTTATCGACTTCATGTTCTTCTTGTAACAGAACAGTGCTCCGGAGTCCGTCCCGCTGAAGGTCAGCAGGCTCACGGTCTTGTTGGCATTATCGAAAATCAGATCGCCGCCGTGAAGGTTCTGCACCTGACGGAGGATAGCCAGCGCGTTTTTCTCCTGACAGGTCCATGTGCGCTTCGTGCGGGTGGTAACCGTACCGAGCGTCCAGTCCGTGTCCTTCAGGGCATATTCAATCGGCACATCAGCGGTATCGGCATTGAATGTGGTCTCTGCCTTCTTGACAGAAAAGCCGAGGTCGTAGAATGCTGCCTCGGCATACACAGAGGTGATCGTTGTGCCTTGTTCATTTTTCTCATCGGTCAGAGTCCTTATGCGGTAGGCATCATCGCCGACCTTGACCTGTTTCTCGTTTTCGAGATATTTCCTTTTCTCATCCCGGAAGGGCAGGTTAAATTCCAGCGTGTCGATGCCGTTTATCTCGCCGGTAATGATGATGTCGTAGGCGTTGTCGAGGACGGCTTCCTGACTGCCGTTCTGGTCGAGGACCACAAGTTTTGTATCAGCCACAGCCGTCATCTCCATCTGCTCCGTGCCTGTATCGTTAATTTCTTAAAAGCCGACTCTCCGGGCGTAGAGATCGTAATATTTCTTACCGTTGGTGTTACCGATGAATCCGTCGTCGCAAGCGTCACACGGAACCTGATGTACTTTGCCGAATCAGACTGGATCAGACCGACTGAATCCGGCGTTGCCCAGTCACTCCAGGTGGAAAGATCATCCGATGTGGATGTTTCCAAAACGACAGATGTTCCTGTCGGAGTATCAGCGGAAACCGCAGCATAGCATTTCCCAGTGATGCCATATTCCACAGCGGCGGTCGTAAGATAGCCGCTCGTCGCGTAGACAGAATCAGTCGCTTTGAGCGTCACCGTATCCGAGGCCGTAAGCCCGTCCACATCCGCCGTAGAATCCGCCGCGTTTGCCGAAAGCGATTCCTGAAACCACAGAGCGATATCGTCCGCCGTCAGTGAGGAGTCGCAGTCTAAGAACCAGTCGTCAAAGTTTCCAGCGAACCAGTAGGAATCGGCATGCATTCCCCAGATGAGGTCAGCCGTGCAGGAGCGGTTCAGCTCGCCGGAATAACTCGTCTCATCAGATATCCAAACTTCTCCTGATGAGCGGCTGCCAAGGACATACTGCGCCACCTTGTCGTCCGGTCGTATGACAGCGGCAAGGAAATACCACTGTCCGTTTGTCAGCGTGATGCTCGGCGTGTAGTCCTTGTCGAGGATCAGCGTCCCGGATGAGTTGTACAGCATCAGTCTCGGCTTCCCGGAATGCAGCGACAGGTAGAATATCGGATTGCCGGAGCCGTACCGGGTATTGAGCAGTGGGCAAAAGGTATTTCCGACGGAATAGGTCGTAGGCATGAACCATCCGCCGACAACGAGCGTCTTGCCGATATTTGCAAAGATCGTGCCGTCATTGCTGACCTTGAGATAGGACTGCTCTGTGGACGGATTATTGATGTTCATGCGGAAGGAGCGACCGAGGTGTCCGGTCTGAAGTGACGCTGTCGTGCCGCTCCAGTTATTGATATATGCCTTGCGGTCATTTCCGGATGAATCAGCGAGATAATACTCGGAATCTGGCGCTGACTCGTTGAACCGCCACAGGCCGTCCGCTCCCCATGAAGAAGGAACCTGACCGGTGAACTTGTCCTGCGAATTTAATGTCTGTACCGTTACCTGCGTGGTGCTGTCCGCTTCAACCTTTACCGTATTATCGTCGACCTTGAGCGCCGGGAAGTTTAAGCTCTCCAGAAGCGGCAGGCCGTTTCGGAGCGTATTGCCGTCAGCGTCCGTGACCTTCGCAGTCATAAGCGAGGAGTCGATTACAAGAATCTCGCTTTCCGTAAGCACGCCGTTTATCTGCAGGCTGCTGCCGTTCGTGGTGATGATGGTGCTCTTTCCCTTGGCAAGGTCGGCTACAACGGAATAGACCGGAAGGGAGTCGGCGTTACCGAGGGAACGGCTGACTGTATGCTCGCCGGTATCTGTTATCTCGTAGGTTTCATCATTCTCCGCATACGCATACGGATCAGGGCATAAAAATGTCAGGTCGAAGGTGCAGGAGTTCCGCACGGCCTTGTCGAAGGAAAATCCGCCCTCAAGCCTTGCCTGATACACCCGTCCCGGCTCCTTGTCGAGGATGAGCGGGCATAGTCCGATGTCGGGATTAAGCCACGCGATGATCTCATCCTTCCGGGCGAGAAAGTCCTCGTCAGACTTGCCCGGCGGTATAAAGCAGGATATTTCTATCTTGCGTTCGCCGATGGTTTCTCCAAAGTCGAATACGCCCTCGCGTCCGGGAACGGTGATCGTATTGTTTGTAAAGTCCGGCATGCGGTTCTCGGCAGTCTGCCGGGTAGCAAGTTCCATCGACTGGGAAGTTATGCCGTTGAATTTAAAGCCCATCAGATCACCGATCCTTTCGCGCGTCTGCTTGCCACCAGCAGGTTGTTGAGCTGCTGAGAGATTTTCCGTATGTCGTCGTCACTGCGGACGCTCATGGTTTCAATATTGATAACCGGACCGCTGTTTCCGATGTTCTCGCTGACCGCGTCCTTTATCATGTTCCGCAGGGAGTTCACGCCGACCACAGCTTCTGCGCCAGCCTCGCCTCCGCCAAGGAGCGTATTGCCGGACTGTCCGAAGATGGTCGCGTCTTTCAAAATCATGCCGCCGTCCATCGCTTTCTTGTACCAGGAGACGGAAAAGTGCGGTATGCTTGGCGGGTTCAGACTGAAACTGCCTGTGATAGAGAAATGTGGGAGCTTGATTTTCGGCAGGCTCCAGCTGAAGTTGAATACCGATTTCAGCTTGCTCACGATGCCGGAGACAAAGCTCCAGATGCCGTTGAATACGGAACTGAAGGTACTCTTGATGCCGTTCAGGATTCCGCTGATCGTGCTCTTGATCGCGTTGAAGGCGGAGCTGATTCCGGATTTCATCGTGTTCACGGCATTCATCACAGCGGACTTGATGCCGTTCCAGACGGAAGTTGCTACGGATTTCACGGCATTGAAAACCGTTGAGGTGACCGTCTTTATCCCATTCCAAGCCGTAGTAACCACAGTCTTTATGGCATTGACCACAGTCGTGATGGCTGTCTTTATGGCGTTCCATACGGTCGTAACCACGGTTTTTATCGCGTTCAGCACCGTGGTTATCACAGTTTTATAGATATTGAAATAAGTCGTCACGACAGTCTGTATTGCAGAAAATATTGTGGTGAAGAATGTCTTGATGCCATTCCAGACCGTCTGGATCACCGTGCTGATGGCATTCATCACGGTTGTTGCGACAGTTTTTATTCCATTCCACGCACCGGACAGAAAGCTGCTGATTCCGTTTACAGCCGATGTGAATACATTCTTGATTGCCTCCCATATTGTGACGAAGAAGTCCTTCAGCGCCGTAAACACAGTGACTGCGACTTCCTTGATGTTGTCCCAGAGATTTATCCAGAAGTTCCGGAAGCTCTCACAGTTGTTCCAGAGATAAATAAATGCGGCTACCAGCAGTCCGATTGCTGTGATAATCAGCCCGATAGGATTCGCTGCCATTACGCCGTTTAACGCGGCCATGCCGGTTTTCACCACAGCCATCGCCGAGGATATCTTCGGGATGATCGTGAGAATCGTACCGACCGATGTGATGAGCTTGCCGACTACAATCAGCACAGGTCCGACTGCAGCCGCGACAAGGGCGATCTTTACAATGGTCTCCTGAACGGGAGCGGGGATGGAATTCCACACATCTGCAAACCGCTGGAGGGCAGCCGAGATATCCTGCAGCACCGGCTGAAGGACGGTCGCGAGGCTGTTTCCGATATCCGCGCCGACTTCCTTCAGCGAGTTCAGCGTCATCTGAAACTGGTCGATAGGATCGAGGGTTTCATTAAATGTGTTGTCGACGCTTCCCGCAAAGTCGCCGAGAGAGCCGGATAAATCATCAAGGTTCAGCTTCCCGGTCTGCACGGCATTGTAGATTGCCGCACCTGCCTTGCTGCCGAATAGGTCATAGGCGGCGGATAGCTTATCAGTATCGGATGCATTGGAATTCATCGTCTCCGAAAAATTCTTCATCGCATCGTCAAGGGAGATGCCGTCATCGGCGGCGTTCTTCATGGCTTTCTTAAGACCTGCCATAGCAGTGGAGGTATCAAGACCTGACATCTCGACCATGCCCATGAATCCGGCAGCCTCCTGCGCGGTCAGTCCCATTTCCTTGAACTGCGCCGCGTTCTGGGAGAGGTCGTTGGCAAGCGTATCCATTGAGATACCGGTCGCCTGACCTGTGGCGTTCAGAGCATCGAGGAGGTTCCCGGCATCGTTTGTTGACTGGCCGAAGGCGTTTAGAACCGAGGAGACGTTATCGACAGAGGTCGAAACATCCGTATCGTTCAGAGATGCGAATTTGATAAACTTCGCTGAAAGGTCGTCAAGGGCCTGCCCGGTAAGTCCGAAACGGGTATTGACCTCGCCGACTGCGGAGCCAGCGGTTTCAAAATCAGTCGGGATTTCTGTAGCCAGGTCCTTTACGATCTGGTTCATTTCCTCGAGGGCATCTCCGGTAGCGCCGGTTTTCTGTTCGACGATATCAAGCCCGGAATCCACCTCGCTGAACGCCGCGAGAGAAGCCGCGCCGATAGCAGCAATCGGAGCCGTCACGCCTTTGGAGAGAGATTCGCCCACGCCGGATATTTTCCCGCCGACCTCCTGCATCTTGGAGCCGGTTTCTTTGAGCGTCGCCTCGATAGAGGAGTCGGTATTCTTGACTTCCTTCTCGAGGTTCTTCAGCTCGTTCTCGGTTTCGATGATTTCCCGCTGCCACGCGTCATACTGCTGTTGCGTGACGGTGCCGTTTTTCAGGCCTTCATCCATCTGGTCCTGGACGGATTTGAGCTGGGAGAGCTTATCCTTTGTTTCCGTGATAGCGGTCTGCAGGAGCTTCTGCTTCTGCTCGAGCAGAGTGGTGTTGGTCGGATCGAGCTTCAGGAGCTTATTCACATCCTTCAGCTGTGTCTGGGTGCTTTTGATTTCCTTGTTGACGCCAGACAGAGCCTTCGAGAGGCCGGTCGTATCGCCGCCAATTTCAACAGTTATGCCTTTAATTCTGTCAGCCATACAGACCTCCTCTCGTTAGAATCTGTCCATCATTTCCTGTGTCGCGATTTCCGGGTAATCCCAGTCGTCGTTGCTCATTTCGGCATACATATCGTTGACCGTGCCGATGGTGAGCAGGTCAAGTTCAGAGATACTCAATCCGATCTGCACACACCGCAGCAAAAAGAGCGGAGTCGTCATTTCCCGCTCTGTCTGGCGATGTTTTTTTTAGAACTGACCTGCTGTTCGGTATTCAGTCCCCACAGCTCGATAATCTGCGGGAGTATCTCGTAAATCGAGAAAGTATTGAATGCGTCGAGCCATTCCTCCGGCGTATCGGGAACAGATGAATCCGCATGCTTTGCCATGAGCCATGCGATGTTCTCGAAAAGCTCCAGAGAGAAGGTGTCGAGATTTGAATTCTCGGCGTTGCTCTCATCGATGCCTTTCTGCAGCTCGTTTAAGTCCCGGTAGATATCCCGGTGAAACTTATTTCTGTAAAGCCGCGGAATAGCGGCGGAGGCACGGAATGTGACCTCCTGACCGTCAATCGTGATAGTTTTTGTTACTGCCATATCTCGTCACCTCACTCAGTAGTAGAGCCGCTCGTTGTCGCGCTCGCGCTCGGCTCGTAGACCTTGTCGTACCAGGCGTTGTAAACAGCGTCCGTGGTATTCGTGCCGGTCTTGACCTTCACGAGTCCGGAAGGCAGCGGAGAAACAGTCAGCGACAGCGTTTCGGTCTGGACTTCTGTGGAGTCCTCCTTGGTCTGACCGGAAACAGAAGGTCTTGTCGCAGAGCAGTAATACATGCAGTGGCGGATCTTCCGCTGATCTCCGGAAAACTCGAAAAGCAGAGCGAAATGCTCCGGCTCGACATCCTTGTTCTCGACAATCACGCCATTCGCGTCCTCAGTCTCATGCATGACGTCCGTGAGGAAACTCTCCGGAATCAGCGCGAGCTCGAAGTCGCCGGAATATCCGTTATTGTTCGATACCATGTAGTAAACAGAATCATCCGCATAGAACGGATCGTTGTCGCCCTCAGCATCGAGGGACAGGCTGACCGCTCCTGGCATAGCCACAGGTGTCGCAAATGTCACGGTGCCATCCTCGGCAAGCGTCGCAATGGCGTAGTGGCAGTTCTTCAGGCCGAACTTGACCTTGTTCTTTGTGTTAGCCATAATCGTTAACCTCCAATAATCTCAGTTTGATAAAGAACCTCGTACATCTTTTCGTCCTCAATCCAGACCTCGGACTTCTCATAGGGAAGCTCGTGAGCGGTCAGGATATCCTCGATTTTCGATTCGATGTCAGGGTCCTTCTTGTCTGTGTAAAGCTCGATATTCAGTTCATCGATTTTCTGCCAGACCACGTTGTCCGCGAAAACATTGTCGCTTCCCGGAAAGAGGAAGCAGGTGAAGGGCGGATCGGGAGACTCGCCCTCGGCAAAGTGGTCGTAGGCTGTCGGCAGGCCGGATTCTTCGAGCATGGTTACTATTTCGTCGTAAGTCATCCTTTCAGTTTCTCCTCCAATGTCTGCACGAGCTTTTCGTTTCCGCGTTCCTCAGCAGCGGCGATGTGCGGACGGGCGGCGACTCTGCCTCCGCCTCGCTTGGCATGGCCATGCTCCAGAAGGTGCGCTATCTGATAGCGGTTCCTCGAATGCACGACAAGGTCGATAGATTCCGCGTCCTCATGCACATTTTTTACGGACCACGACTTCTTGTATTTGCCCGTATCCACGGGAGCGTTGTCCATGATGTCCTTGCGTACAGATTTCGCTGTATCCTTTACGGCATCCTTGAGGTCGTCCGCCGCAAGTCCGGCGTATTTCGTCAGCTCGTCCATGATGGCTGAATCCATCTGGTCTATTGATACGGTATTGCTCATGAGCTTTTCTCCAGCTTGCAGTTGAATTTGATGCTGTTGCGTTTATAGCCCATCGGATTCACATAGGTGATGTTGTAGGTCTTGCCCTCGGCGAGAATCCGGTACTTTGTGGATTCCACAGCCGCAAGCTCTGAGCACCATCGGCAGGTGAAATCGAGAGATTCCTCCGGGTTTATCACCTCGCCGTTTGACTCCGATCCGCTCTGTGTTCCGATGGTCGCCCAGCATTTGAAGTAGTCCGTCCATGAAGCCGTGTGGTTGCCGTACTTGTCCGTGGCGACCGTATTCTTCTGAAAGGTCACTGGGACTCTCATTGCCGCGATATTCATCAGAATCCCTCCTCACGAACGCCGAAGAGCAGCGCCCTAAGCGTCAGGTTCAGCTGGCTATGATCAGCTTCCTCACGGTGTTCATAGAGATAGGCGATGGTGTAGAGGATCGCTATGCGGATAACCGCAGAGTCGGCGGTTTCCCAATCCTCATCAGATATCCTTGACACATCCTGCACGAGCTTTGTGGCAGAGCCGATAATGCTTGTGATCAGCTCATCCTCATCGATCGATGCGACTCTCAGATATGTTTTTGCTTCATCAAGCGTTACTTCCATGAGATACCTCCATAAAAGGAACAGCCGCCCTCATAGTGAGAGCGGCCATTCGATGATTACTGCGTAAATCAGCCAGCAGCCTTGACGGAAAGACCGCGCACAGCCTCCGGCAGGATCAGCTTGCCGTCCACACGCTCGGAAGCGAGGAACCCGATCTGACCGTTTGCAGCGTAAAGCTCAGAGAGCCTCTTGAAGCTGCGTCCCTGACGGTCGGCAATCCAGTAGTAGGAGAAGTCTCCGAACAGGAGCGGCACGTTGCCCGCCGCAAGCTCCGGAGCGTAAATGCTCGTCTTGTACGGACGGTTCAGAATCGTATCCGGCTGGCCAGCCACAACAGAGGGCTGCCAGATGTAATTGTTGTTTCCGTCCTTGATCTTGCGGAGAGCCTTGACGGTGCTGTCGTTCAGAATCCACACAGCGCGGTTCCTGTACACGCTTCTCAGGCTGTGGAATACATCCATGATGGAGTCGAAGGTCAGCGTGGTATTGGCAATCTCCGTAGTCGCTCCCTCGGTCGCAGCGACCTTGGTAAAGACGCCTTCCGGCTTCTTCTGACCGTCGCCCACAAGGAAAGCCTCCTCCTCGGCAGCGCCGATACGTCTTGCGAACTCCGTGGAGATGTAGGACTCGAGATCGAAAACAGAATCGTTCATCAGTTCCTCGGATACCTTGATCGCGGTTCCGAGCTTATACGCCGAAAGCGTGATCTGATCGAAGGTGTCGTCAGACTCCGGATACAGCCCGTTTTCCTCCATCCACGAAGCAGTGCCGTGAGAAGCGACAATCGGGATGGTGTGAGTGCCGGAATCGGTCTGAATCACATGCGCAAGACTTCTGAAGAAGTTCTCATCGGTCAGAGCCTGAATCAGCTGGTGCTCGTATTCATCCGGCACGAGATAGCCGCCGTTGGCGTCAGTGCCGACTTCCAGAACGTTCTGAACGTCGTACCAGTTCCTCTTGCGGATAGAATCCCAGAAGGCGGTCTTGTACGCCTTGGACGCGATACCCGGCTTGTCGTCAGGCTCATCCTTGGCTCCCGGCTTTGTGGTAAGCGGAGAAGAAGTCGGCTGACTCATCATCTTGTCGATCTGCTCCTGCCTCTGCAGGCGTTCGATGTCATGAGTGAGGTCGGTCACTTCCTTTTCCATCTTGTCATAGGTGGCAGCGTCCTCCGCGGATACATTGCCGCCGTTATCGGAATGGGTATCGAGAAAGTTCTTCGCCGCGTCCCACGCCTTAGCTCTGCGCTCCATAAGTTCCATAATCTTGGTCATAATTGTTATCCTCCATTCATTAGTGGCTGAGAAGCGAGAGCCGCTTCTCAAGATCTGCGACCTTAATGGTCTGTGTCTTTATTTCAGGTTTTCGTTTTGGTATCAGCTTCGAAAGCAGTGAGTCCGTGACGGCTTTCCGGGAGAAAAGCATCTCGATCTCGCCGTCATCATGCTCTGTGCTGTCATTGTCCCCGGAAGGCTCTGTACCGTCCGCAAAGAGAATCTCATCAGCAAATCCCAGCTTCTTGGCTTCCTTGGCGTTCATCCAGGTCTCGGCGTCCATGAGCTTCGAGATTTTGTTCCGGGACAGGCCGGACTTGATCTCGTAGGCGTTCATGATGGATTCCTTCACCTCGGAGAGCATGTCGATGGCTTTCTGCATTTCCTCGCTGTCGCCGATAGCGATAGTCGCGGGATTATGCACCATCAGCATCGCAACCGGGCTCATGCACACCTTCGTGCCTGCCATCGCAATGACGCTTGCAGCAGATGCCGCGAGAGCGTCAATCTTGACGGTCACGTCATAGGGATAGTCCATTAGCATGTTGTAGATCTGGGCAGCCGCGAATACGTCTCCGCCGGGCGAGTTGATCCAAAGCGTAATGTTGCCTTTGCCGGAGTTCAGCTCATCCTTGAAAACCTGCGGTGTGACTTCATCGCCGTACCAGGTCTCATCGGATATTTCCCCGTCGAGGTAAAGCGTTCGGTCGCTGCCAAAACTGTCCGGCGCTTCGTTTCGCGCCCACCTCCAGAATTTTCTGGTCATAGCGGTTTCCTCCTTTCCCGGAGATTTGAGGATTGCTCCGGCTCCTGTGATTCTTCTTCCGATTGCTCGGTCGATTCCTGTTCTTCATCAGGCTGCTCCTCCTGCGTTGATGCGGACGCCGCGAATATTCCGGCATCCTCAAGTTTTGTCATGTTTCCGTTGATAAGGTAAAGGTCGCCGCCGGATTCTTCCGGGATACGGTCGAGGTTCTCAAGCTCGCGGATATCATTTGCTGACATCCACCCGTTCTGACGGGCGGTGGCGTAGCCGTTCATGCGGCTCTGGTAATCGCCTCGCAGCAGCCCGTCCACATTGAACTTGAAGAAGTATTCCGCTTTTTCCTCCGGGCGGAGCAGGGCGCGTCTCATCGACTGTTCCCATCTCGATACCCACGGATCAAGCGTGTACTTCACAAATTCCAGAGACTGCTGCTCGATGTTCGAGAAGCTCGACTTCTCAAGGTCTCCGATCATGTGCGGCGGGATACGGAATATCCTCGCAATCTCATCTATCTGGAACTTGCGTGTTTCGAGGAACTGCGCCTGTTCCGGGCTGATAGAGATCGGCGTATATTTAAGACCTTCCTCGAGAACGGCCACCTTGTTGGAATTGGCAGAGCCTCCGAAGGCTGAGTTCCACGATTCCCTGATGCGCTCCGGATCTTTTACCACGCCGGGATGCTCAAGGATTCCTCCGGGAGTCGCGCCGTTGGCAAAGAACTTAGCGCCGTATTCCTCGCAGGCAATCGCCATGCCGATAGAGTTCTTGGCCATCGCGATGGGCGAGTAGCCGACTAGGCCATCAAAGCCGAGTCCCGGAATATGCAGCACATCGTGCGGCGACAATCTAACAAGAGAGCCTTTCATCGTGTGCGCCTCATCCTGCGAGGTCTGATATTCGTAGTAGAGCTGACCGTTCTCATCACGGTCGACCGTCATGCGGTTCGGCATCAGCGGATAGAGTGCCACGACCTCGCCTTTGCCGTTGCGGATGATCTGCGCGTAGGCGTTTCCCCACAGGAGCAGGTGCGTCATGAGCGTCTCCCGGAAGACGAACGACGTCATCTCCGGATTCGGTTCATCATGCAGAAGCGTATAGAGAGGATGGTCGATGGCTTTTTCCTTGCTGCCGGTGTCTGTATATCTGTATAAATGCAGCGGCAGGCCCGCAATAGCCTCGGAAAGAATTCGGACGCATGAGTAGACCGCAGTCATCTGCATGGCGGAGCGTTCCGTCACCGTCTTGCCGGAGGTCGTGCCTCCGAAGAAGAAGCGATAGCTGCTGCCGGTCGTTGAGTCCTTGGGAGCATCACGCCCTCTGAACCATCTGTTAAATATGCTCATTGCCACACCTCCATTTGATTAAGGGCTTCCTTAATAATCAGGAAGCCCAAGAGTGAAATCAGAATCATTTGTTTTTCCTCAGATAAAAAGAATGCCGCGGCTGTCATAGACAGAAGCAGCATTGTCATTCCCGCAGCGGATCGCCCGGTCGAGCGCCATGATGGTCGCAATTGCGCCGTCGATCTTTTCTGTGGATTTTTCCTTATCGGCTTTGATATTGCCTGCCGGATCGGTGCGGATGTAGATGTTGTCCATCATCCACCGGAGGACCGGATGCCCGCCGTGGGCGATTTTCTTCTCAAGTACGAGCTTCATCAGCTCTTTTGTCGGCGGGCTCATGTCTTTAAAGCCCTGTCCGATGGGAATGACTGTGAAACCCATGCCTTCAAGGTTCTGCACCATCTGAACCGCTCCCCAGCGGTCGAAGGCAATCTCGCGGATATTGAACCGTTCGCCGAGGTTCTCAATAAACTTCTCGATATATCCGTAGTGGATGACATTTCCCTCGGTCGTTTCGAGGACTCCCTGACGGTTCCACAGGTCATACGGAACATGGTCGCGCCGGACACGAAGGTCGAGCGTTTCTTCCGGTACCCAGAAGTACGGCAGGATCATGTACTTGTCGTCCTCATCAAGCGGAGGAAAGACAAGCACGAAAGCCGTGATGTCAGTGGTGGAGGACAGATCCAGACCGCCATAGCAGACGCGGCCTTCCAGCTCATCCTCATTGACAGGGAACGCGCAGGCGTCCCATTTGTCCATCGGCATCCAGCGGACGGACTGCTTCACCCATTGGTTGAGTCTCAGCTGCCGGAAGGAGTTCTCCTCGCCGGGATTCTGCTTTGCCGACTCGCAGGCGGCTTTCACCTTGTCGATGCCGACCGTGATGCCAAGAGAAGGATTCGCTTTCTTCCAGACCTGCGGGTCAGTCCAGTCTTCGGATTCATCCGCGCCGAAGATGACCGGATAGAATGTCGGATCATGCTTTCGTCCGCTCATGATATCGAGGGCTTTTTCGTGCTGTTCGTAGCAGATGGAATGGGTGTCATTCCCGGCGGTGGTTATCAGGAAGAACAGCGGCTGCATCCTCGCGTCGCCGGAGCCCTTCGTCATAACATCAAACAGCTTCCGGTTCGGCTGCGTATGCAGCTCATCGAAGATAACGCCGTGGGTATTGAAGCCGTGCTTGTTCGCGACATCGGCGGAGAGCACCTGATAAAAGCTGTGCGTCGGCAGGTACTCCAGTCGCTTCTGTGATTCCAGAATCTTCACACGCTTGGAGAGTGCCGGGCAGAACCGCACCATATCGACAGCGACATCAAATACGATCTTGGCCTGATTTCTGTCGGCTGCGCAGCCGTACACCTCGGCGCGTTCCTCGTTGTCGCCGCAGGTGAGGAGCAGCGCGATGGCGGCGGCAAGCTCTGACTTGCCTTGCTTCTTGGGTATCTCAACATAGGCTGTATTGAACTGCCGGTAGCCGTTTTCCTTGATCACGCCGAACAGGTCGCGGACGATCTGCTCCTGCCAGTCGATCAGCTCGAACGGCTTACCCGCCCAGGTTCCTTTGGTATGGCAGAGCTGCTCGATGAAGAGGCAGGCGTAATCGGCGAGATTCTCGTCGTAGTGGGAGCTGGGCTCCATGAACCGCGTCGTCTTATAGTTTTTCAGTTTCCTTACTGCCACGGACCAGACCTCCTTTCAGGGCAAAATAAAAGACCGCCGAAGCGATCTGTCTATCAGTACGAGAGCAAGAGCCGTTCTCAGGCTCTGCTTTCGGAATATTCAAATTCAGTGGTGTTTCTTTAGTTGTATTTCTTCATGAGGATCGCGTAAGCGAGCTGGCTTATTTCGTCCTCGGGTTCCTTGCCCCAGCCGCGTTCGTAGCTGAGCGTGACTTCGCCGCCAATTCTGAGCTCCATCTTGGAAATGCGTCCGCCTTCGATTCCGTATTCCTCGGAAGGCTCCTCGTAGTGCTTTACCCAGTATTTAACGACCGTTCCTTCGATGAGCAGTGATCCTTTTTCCCACATGGTTAAGCCTCCTCGATGATGAACTCGATGCCGTTTTTGCGTTCCGGCTCCTTGCTGCCGAAGCGGTGGTCGTTGGCTCTGGTGACGGTCTTGAGTCCGCTCATTTTGCAGCCGAGGGCGGTAAGTCCGTAGATGCCGTCCATCAGGCCGGTGCTCTGGTCGGTTACCGTGATCCTGTCGATGTCAGCCTTGCGGAGCGTTTCGACAAAGTCTGCAAGCTCGTAATCCCAGGGAAGGTCCTCGACCTCGAATGCGTCTGCGCCGTTCCTTAAGGATCTGTCGTACTGTACCAGCGCCTTGTTCTCGCCGGAGGTGAAAGGGTAAGGGAACTCTTTCTTTTCCCGCTCGTCAAAGGCTTTCACGCCGTCCCAGTCGTCAGCCTCGATCATCGCGTCGCGCTGTTCCTTCCGGATGGCCTGCGCCTCGTTGTAGGCGATTGCTGTGGCTCTCATTTCCTCGAAAAATCTGTTCTCTGTCATCGTGCTTTCCTCCTGATTTTCTGTGGTTTTCCCTTTCGGTGTGTACATATATCACTCTGTTTGGCACATATAGCAAGTCAATTCTGCAAGATAAATTGATAACTTTCTGTGTCTTAAAAATCAGGATTCTTCCGTCTCGCCGGTCATGATGAAGTGCCAGTATTCGCGGCGGTGTTCTTCAATGTAGAGGACCAGCTCGTAATATCCGGAATCGAACGCCAGCCGCTGAACCTCGATGACTGAGAGCATGTTGACCTTGCCGGTATCCCGGATGGCCATAATTTGTTCTCTGACTTTCTCATCCATATCAGTTACCAGCCTTTCTCACAATGTCCTCGCCGTAGATGACGTTCAGTCCGCCGCCGTTGTCCCAGTGGACGAGCAGGCTTCCGGTATCATCAATGCCGTAAACAGTGCCTTTCGTGCCGATGGGCGGAGCCTGGATATCATCCATTTTGATAAGCTCCACGCGGGTGCCGTTCGGGTAAGTCTTGCGAAGCCGTTCAAGCTCCTCTGGTCTGATCAGCCTCATGCCTGCACCTCCTCGCTGTTCTTGGTATTCTTTTCAGGAGCGCCGTTTTTCCAGCTTGAGTTGCCGGAGAGGTTCTGCAGGAGAATCTTGCGTTCCTTCTTGTATTCGCTGCCGATGAATCCCAGGCGGAGCAGGAAGCAGCGGAATGCGTACTTCTCATTCGTCACCGGCGTTTCCGTGGAGCTTGCCCGCTTCAGTTCCTTCGAGAGCTTGCAGAGCAGGGAAATGAACTCGGTGTAGGCTTTGACCTCGTCCGGCTCCGGCAGTTCCGGAAACCATGGGAATGCGATGCGGCCCTCTTTGATTTCAAACCGCAGGTCGTCTATGCCGAGCGCCTTCTTGATGAGCGTTCCCTTGGCTTCGAGGATGTTGGTCAGCGTTCCGACCGCGACCTTGTCGAGCGGAAGCTCAACTGTCAGGCCCATCTCCTCGGTTTCCGGCGCTTCCTCGGCGTCTTCCTCCGACTCGGCTGCGGCTTCCGGTTCCGTGGGTTCCTGCGGCTCGGGCTCGAATCCTGCGGCTGCGATGGCTTCGAGAACCTTCTCGACCTCCTCGCTGTCCGCCATGTCGTCGAACTCGAGCGCGCCGTCCTTGGTGACGGTGAAGAAGCCGATCTCGTAGTTGCAGGTCGGCATGAATTTGTATTCCGCCCTGGCTCCGGTGGTGTCGGAGATGACCTTCACCAGTTCTTTTCTCTTTGCTCCGGTTACGTTGTAGTTGATTCGCATTGTGTTAACCTCCTTGGTATGCGTCTGTCCGAAGGCCATGTGCCTTTCGGCATGTATATACATCACTCTGAAGGCCTGTAATAGCAAGCGAATCTTCGAGATTTATCCGGTAGAAAATAAGCCGATTATCAGGGCATGAAACTGTGCTTAGTACACAAAGGAATCAGACTTCGTCGACTCTCCAGAAATCAAAAAATGCGCTACTCTGAGATAACTCCTCAAAGCGCGCACATCTATCTGCAACATTGTTTTTAATCCATTCTGGGGTTCTCCCGACATCGTTATAACGGCCATATTGCCCGAACATACAGAGCATTCCGACATTCCTTGCCATGACGGCATCTTCGAAGGTGTCGTAATAGCCCAGATGAATCTCATGCTGATTGACTTTGATCCTTGCACGGAACTAGTGCCGCGAAGGATAATAGCTGACTCCGCTTACTCCAGATGTGTTGTTTTTCTGGAGCGGTTGATTCATCTGATTCTGTTGGTGGGTGCAATATCGGATGTTGCATCTGCGATTATCGAGCGTATCAAGATTGATGTGATCAATTTCAAATCCATCTCTATGTTCGAACAAGTAATCGTGGAGAGCGCGTCCGTTGCAGTCAATTACGTAGAAACCGGAAGAGTGTGGTCCTTTGCTTCCTATATAGAAATTGATGCCATTGATTGCTGCAAGCATGTCTGCGTCGAGGACAAAGACTTCGCCGCTGGGCAATTCGCCATAAGCTGTAGTTCCATCATCCGAGAAGTTGTATTTCACATTACTCATCAACAGCCTCCATCATTTCAAGCGCCTGTTCGTATGTGTATTCCTTCCCGTCACGGACGAGCTTCACATCGCTTGAATCTTCATTATGTGAATGCAGGTAACGGACGACGGCTACATCTACATATTTGGGTTCAAGCTCCACGCCATAGCATATGCGTCCGATCTGGTCGCAGGCGATGAGCGTTGAGGCGGAGCCGAGGAACCCGTCAAGCACGAGTCCGTTTGTCGCGGTGCTCTGTTCGATGAGGTAGGCGATGAGCGGCACGGGCTTGCTGGAAGGGTGTCCGAAGCCGTCCTCTTTGGAGTTCTTCACGCCGTCGAATTCGAATACGGCTTTCTGCTTCTGGTCGCCGTACCATTTGTGCTTGCCGTCCTTGCGCCAGCCGAAGATGATCGGCTCCATGTTGAACTTCCAGTCGGTGCGCATGAGCGGAGCGCGCGGCTTCTTCCAGATGAGTCCGGCTCCGACCTTGAATCCGGCGTCCTCGAAGGCGTCGTAGAACACGCGCGCCTGCATGGTCGCATAGAACTCGTAAATCGAAGCGTCGTCCGCCATAGCGTTCTTGAAATTAGAGAAACATTTCATCAGGAAGTCATAAGCCTGCGTTCCCTTGAGGTCGTCGTTGGCAATCTTCCCGGACGCATTCTCCAGGTTGACGAAGTACGGCGCGTCGGTGCAGACGAGGTTGACCTTCTTGTCGCCGAGCAGCTTCGCGAATGTTTCCGGGTCGGTGGAGTCTCCGCAGACGACCGTATGCTTCCCGATATGCCAGAGGTCGCCGGGTTTTGAGAAGCACGGCTTTTCCAGTTCCGCATCAACATCGAAATCGTCCTCCTCAGCCTCTGTATCGCTGCCGAGCAGCTTCTCCAGCTCCTTGTCGTCGAAACCGAGCAGGGAGAGGTCGAACGCGTTCTCTTGCAGGTCAGCTAATTCGACGGACAGCATTTCCTCGTCCCATCCGGCGTTCAGCGCGAGCTGGTTGTCGGCGAGTATGTAGGCGCGTTTCTGCGCGTCGGTCAGATCCTCGGCGAATACGCAAGGGACGGTCTTGTACCCTTCCTCTCGTGCAGCAGCAATCCGTCCGTGGCCGACGAGGATGTTGTAATCCTGATCGATGACCGCAGGGCTTACGAATCCGAACTCCCGGAGGGAGGAGCGGAGCTGCGCGATCTGTTCTTTACTATGTGTCCGGGCGTTCCGGGCATATGGCACCAGATTGTCAATCGGTACCTGTTCAAGTCTTTGTGTGTTCATTTACATTCCCTTTCTGGCACGAAGCAGTCTCTCCATCACGTCGTCCTGCGGATTCGCGCCGCCATACTCGGTGGAGCAGTTCTCCTTCACGATCTGGAAGATCTCGTCCCACAGGCGGTTCGCCTGATTCATGTAGTTGATGCCGATATTGATGAACGGCGACGGGATCGGCTTTCCGGTCGTCGGATGCTTGCTCAAATATCCGAGCTTGGTCGTCATTTCCTCGCACTGAATCCATCTCGCGGAGCACATCGCATACCGTTCCAGCAGCTGCGGTGATACGGCTTTTGCGACGCCGAGCTTGTCGAGCCATTCCCAAGTCTCGCGGTAGATGTCGGCGGCCTCCAGAGTGGAGCCGTCATGCTGCCGAGCCGAGAGGAACTCGTGCGGTTCCGGCATGTCCTCGCCCTCGGTGTCTGGGATGTCGAGCACTTCGAGCTTTCGTCCGCCCGGATTCCCGTTTTCGTATTTCTCCTTGACGGCGGTTTTCTTCCGGCCAGCGCCGGGACGTCTGCCGCCGCGACCGCCAGTGTTATTCGATTTTGTAGGCATTTCGTCACCGCCTTTCTCGCATGTACGCGCGTAATAGATAAGGAGCCGGGTTATTACCCGTTTGATTTCGCTTTTTTCGTACAGAAAGCCCCGCGCCGTTTTCCGCAGCGCCGCCTCGTAGAGATTTCAACCGCCCCTACCGGTCGCCGCGCTCTTTATGTATCTTCTCGTGACACGACCTGCACAGGCTCATGAGGTTGCTCTCGTCGTTCGTGCCGCCTTCCGACAGGGGAACAATGTGGTGGACTTCCTCGACCGCAACGTAACGTCCTTGCTTCAGGCACATCTCGCAGAGAGGATGCTTGTGGACGTAGCGTGTGCGGATGCGCTGCCAGGAGCGTCCGTATCGTTTGCCGGTCGAGTAGCCGCGCGTGAACTTCTCGTAGTGCTTCTCCATCAGAGCCTTGTGCTCCGGGCAGTACTGTTCGCCGTCCTCGCACAGGTTCGGGCAGCCCTGATAGCGGCAGGGCCGTTTCGGTTTCATTGGCATAGCGTTTGCCGCCTCCCTTCGGGCATAAGAAAAGCCCTGCGGGCGCGGTGCTCGCAAGGCTTCGTGGTTCTTCTTATGGTTTTCGCTATTGTAAGGATAACACAGAAGGCGTCTGCCATTCTGTGCCAAAGTGTGCCAAACCGTGCCAACTTTTCTAATCCGGCATTGTGAAGTTCTGAAGTGCCGATCCGTGGATGCGGTGTACGGTGCGGAGGCTGACGTTCAGCATGCTGGCGATCTCCTCCCATGTGCAGTTGTCGATGTACCGGTAGCGGAGAACCAGCTGCTCCTCGGGATCAGCCAGCAGGTCGATACGCGCGTTGATCTCGTCCCGCAGCGTAATGAGCTGCGCCACCTTCTTCTCCACGTCGGCCTGTATCTCGTCGATCTTGTGGAGGCAGGTGACGAAGTGCGCGTCGCTTGGCGTGTTCGGGTTCCTCGGCATGCCGTCGTAGCGCATGCCGCTGACGCTGGTGGACATTTCCCTCCAGTAGTCGATCTCCCGGAGCCGCGAGTGGATCAGCGCATCCAGGTGCTTGGCCTGATTCAGATATTGCTTCGGAGTCATCTCATCACCTCCTCGTTGAGCTTTTTTATCAGCATCTCGCCGTCAACCGTCGTCAGCGCCTGATACCACTGGGACCGGAAGAACCGTTCGACGGATTCCTTCTCCGTTTGCGCGGCCTTGTTCCGCGGGTTCATGCGCAGGGCCTTCAGTGCTGTCCGGTAGTCGCGGACAGCCTGCAGGATGACGGCGTTGGCGAGATTCTCGTAGGGGTCGTTCATCGCATCACCGCCTTCACCGCAGCGATAAGCGCTGACTGCGTCTTGTCCTTGTGTTTCAAGGCGTTGAGGATCTGCCCGTCAATGGTGCTCGCAGTGACGATGTGCTGGATGACGACGGTCCGGCTTTTCTGGCCTTGCCGCCAGAGCCTTGCGTTCGTCTGCTGGTAGAGCTCCAATGACCACGTGAGGCCGAACCAGACAAGCGTCGATCCGCCGGACTGCAGGTTGAGCCCGTGACCGGCGGAGGCCGGGTGGATGACTGCTACAGGAATATTGCCCGCATTCCAGTCATCGATGTCCTGCGACGACTTGATCTCCCGGACGTCGAACCGTCTGCGGATTCTCTCCAGATCGTGCCGGAACCAGTAGGCGACAAGCAGCGGCTTCCCGTTCGCGGCCTCGATGATGTCCTCCAAGGCGTCGAGCTTCCGGTCATGGAATTCGATGATCTTCCCGTCGTCGGAGTAGATCGCGCCGTTTGCAAGCTGAGAGAGCTTCCCGGTAAGCGTTGCCGCGTTCGCTGCGGTGATCTCGTCGCCGTGAAGTTCCAGCACCAGATCGTTCTTCAGCTCCTCGTACCGTTTGCGCTCCTCGGCGGACAGCTGCACCTCGTACTGCGTGGAGATGAGCTCCGGCATCTTCAGATGATCGGTCGACTTCATGGAAATCGTGATATCCGAGATTTTCCGGTAGATCGCGTCCTCTGCATACGGCAGCGGCTTGTAGGAGTAGATGATCTCGCCGTTGCGCTTGTCGGGCATGAAGTAGGCCGTCCGGTACTGGGTGATGAAGCGTCCGAGACGTTCTCCCTTGTCCAGCACCTTGAACTCCGCCCACAGATCCATCAATCCGTTGCTTGATGGCGTGCCGGTGAGGCCGATGATCCGCTTCACCTTGGGCCTGACCTTCATCAGGGCGCGGAACCGCTTTGACTTGTGGTTCTTGAAGGAGGAGAGCTCGTCCAATACCACCATGTCGTAGGTGAAGGGAATGCCGGAGTCGTCGATCAGCCATCCAAGGTTCTCCCGGTTGATGATCGTAATATCCGCCTGTTGCATGAGTGCCGCCTTGCGTTCCCGTGCGGTTCCGACTGCAACGGCGTAGGT
This sequence comes from Ethanoligenens harbinense YUAN-3, assembly GCF_000178115.2. Lineage (NCBI taxonomy): Bacteria > Bacillati > Bacillota > Clostridia > Eubacteriales > Oscillospiraceae > Ethanoligenens > Ethanoligenens harbinense. The sequence goes on along the minus strand of NC_014828.1, from coordinate 1,966,685 downwards.
GAGACCGGAGAGGTGCTCCCATTTCCTGATTTCAGCGGGCCAGGTGTCGCGGGCCACTCGAAGAGGCGCGACTACGAGAATCCGGCTGACCTCGAAGCTGTCAAACAGAAGGTCGACGGCAGCAGTCAGCGTGATGATGGTTTTCCCAAGACCGCAATCAAGGAAGATGGCAGCTGTGTTGTGAGTCTCGATATAGGAGACGCAGTATTTCTGGTAGGAATGAAGGTCACTTAGTTTTTGCATTTTCTTCGGCCTCCATTTCTTTTATCTGCTTGATGAACCATCTCAATTCGCTGTGGTGGTGAGCGTGTGCACTTTGCGACGGAAAAACGACCAGATTCTCGGGAGAATTGTTGTATCGGTTTCCGTCACGATGGTGTACGACTTCTCCGGGCATCAATGACCTTCCAAGCATCTGTTCAGCTACGACGCGATGTGCGGCGAGTCCATGGATTTTGGAATAACCGTCGCATCTGCCTTTTCCGAGGCGGGATTCTCTGAGTTTCTCCTTGGTCTCAGGCGTCATACGATCCGGGTTGAGTTCCTCGTTTAGCTTTGTTATGTGCTGGCTTATGTTAGTGAAGTCCTTGAGGCTGGCATAGCCGTCTGGGTTCTTCGCTTTGCTGCTGAAATCCGCGAGGCATTGTCTGCTGCAGAAGTGGTGCTTCTTGCCTTTAAGCTGGGCTGAATCTCGGAAGAATTCACGTCCGCACCAATCACAGACTATTTTCAATTTCATCTATCACACCTCCGATCTGTTCTGGATTGTCGATGACATAGACGCGGAATCCGAGTTTCCGCAGGAGTCGGTGCCGTGCATATTGCAGTCTTCTTGGCTTCTTTCCGGGTGCCTTGAGCTCTGCGAAGGCGATGCGTGCGCCGGGCAGCAGGATGATCCGGTCCGGCATCCCGTCGAAGCCGGGTGAGACGAACTTCGGCGCGATGCCGCCGCGGCGCTTCACCTCGCTGGCGAGTTTCTGCTCGATCTGCTTTTCACTTCTCATGGTTTCGCCTCCGGAACCGGGTCGGCCAGGTTGAATGCGGCGTAGGCTGCGGAGAGGAAGTCGGTGATCGGCTTTCCCTTGTATGTCCAGACGCACTGGCCGTTGTATTTGACGCCGAGGCGCTCCGGGTTGTGGCGGCTGCGCCCGATGAGGATCTGCTCTCCGTGGTAGGTGAGACTCCAGCCGTTTGTCGTCCTTGTCCATTTGCGTTTCGGGAAGCTGCGTTTCCGCTTGGAGCGGTTTCTCATCAGCCGTTCGCGGTCCTTGGCGGCGAGGATGTCGCCTTCCATGATTCCGGCGCAGATGCAGCCGACGGATACATCCTCGAAGTAGTCCGGGTGCGTCATGACGTGAACGTAGCGGACCTTGGTGCAGCCGCACAGCTCGCATGCGTGGAGCGGTGCGTTCCAGTCGTCATCACGTACGTCGTAGATCTCCTTGCATGTCCATCCGGAGAACGGTGCTCCCCAGCTGCGTAGTGTCTTCTGGCAGCGGGCGAGATAGCTTTTGTCCTTTAGGCCGTCAATGCCTAAGACTTGTCCTGAATTGTTCATGGTGTTAAAACCTCCGTGCTTTCAACGTTTTTGAGGCTTTGTCCCTTTTGTCGCTTTTGTCCCTCTATCCGTATTTCCATATGGTTTTGTAGAAGAATTGATAATAAATAAATAAGTCTTTTTTGCTTTTTATAGGGGTTCGGACAAAAGGGACAAAACCCTGAAAGCCGCATGGATGCTGATGTTTTCGTGTCCCTGAACCTGTCCTGAAGGTCAGGACAGGCATAGGACGAAATGACAAAACTCACTTGTGCTCCTTCAGCCACGGATTGACGGCGTACTTGGGAAGCGGCGGTCTGCCTGTGCCGGAATACTTCTGAGGCTTCTGCGCGATGTACCCGTAGTCCTCAAGGAAGTCCAGCACTGGCTGGATGGAGTCGACCGTCTTGAAGGTGCGGCACATGCGCATCGCGGCACGCCTGTCGAAAGCGGTGAGCTTCCGCTCCTTGATGCGCTGCAGGATCATGCCCGCATTCCGGTACATCGCATCCTCCGGCAGCACGGAGTACGCGGCCTGCGCGTGGTTCAGGAAGTAGCGGCCCAGCCGGATAGCGTCCGCCATCGTCTTGCCGGAGACCGTCAACGCGCCGTGGGTGTCAAGGAAGTCGTGGCTCTGGTAGGTGCCAGCCCGGCAGAGGAGGCCGGACATGCGCAGCACGTTGCCGACGAGCTTTCCTGCCCAGTCGGCCATCTCTGCATAATCGGTCGTAAGCTTGGGCTCCAGCCAGTTCGCAAACGACTCAAGCTCAGAGTCCGCTTCCGGCGAGAGCGTTATAATCTGCGGCTTCGCCGGGTACTCGTCGTCCAGCAGGTTTACGACCAGACGCTCGTAGGCACGGTAGATGCCGTCGGTCACGGCCTCGCTCCGGTACCTGCGGCTTCCCACACTCGAGACCGGCATGCTGTAGAGGAACCTTGCGGTGAGGCCTCGTCCGCGGAAGGTCGTGTTGCTGAGGACAGCGGATACGACGTTCGGCTGCGCCATCAGGAGGATGGTGAGCGCCGGGTCCATGATGCTTTCGCTGTCCCTGCCAATACGGTCGACGCGGATCGTGTCTCCCGAGTAGCCCTTGAGCATGACGTCGATGTTCACGTTCCGCGTGTAGATGCCGGAGAGCGTGTCGAAGATGCCGCCCTCACTGGAGATCAGCGAGGCGTGGCCGTGGTTGCTGGCGATGACGGAGACGAGCTTCTCGGTCGTAATATCATCCACATACAATTGCAGCGGATTCACTTCCTCGAAGTCGGCGACCTCCTGCGCGATGCGCTCAAGCTCCTCCGGATCGGCGTTGCCCTTGGCGACCTTCTCCTCGAGGGCCTTCTGCCTGCGTTCCAGTACGCGCTTCTGCATGCGCCCGGCCTCGACCGCCGCGGCATTGGTCTTGTTGTATTCGACCTCGTAGTCGTTGACAGGCTGCAGCATCAGATGCAGCACCGAGGACTTCCTCTCCGAAGGCGGCGCAATCACGATCACATACGTGTTCAAGGGTTCCATCCAGTCGGACTTGCCCTGTATCCGGTACTTCTTCTGAAGACAGGTTGAGAGAACGGATATTGCGATCGAGCCCGCCATGTCGACGCTGGTCTGCGTGCTTTCCGCGACGGCGCGAACGTAGTCGGCTATTGAAGCTGGCAGGGCGTCGACCGGGAAGGGTGCCATCGTGTACCGTGAGAACGGCAGCGGCTCGTCCCAGCCGGGATTCGGATTGTTGTATTCCTGCGGGTTCACGTAGCCGGGCTGGCTTGCGATCTTCGCATAGTATTTCTGTGCGCTTCTCCAGATGTGGTTCAGCTCCTCCGTGGAGAGCGGCGGCTGGCATTTCTCCGCTTCCGTGAAATACGCGTTCTTGGATTCCTCTGAATCGCCATAGCGTTTCATGGAGCGTACTGCCCAGTGGAACATCGTGTTGTTCCGGCTGCCCTCCGGAATCGTGGCCTGCTTCTCGTAGCCGCCCGGCATGTCCCTGTCGAACTCGTCGCCGAACAGGAAGTCCGTGAGCGTCTTGCCTCCGGGATGGAACTCGACCTCCGGGTTCCTTGTCCCGTAGAGGAAGCGTGCCGCGTCGAGCGCATTCCCGTCCAAGTAGGGGAATATGTCGTGTAGGAGCTGCTTCAATGCGGCATACGCTTCGTAGTTTGAGATCGGGTCGATCTGGAAGAAGATGTGGAAGCGCGGCCTTGCGGATTTGCCGTCCTTGGGCCGGTTGTTGTGGCGGCTGTAGTGGACGGCGAAGAACACGCCGGGCAGCGCCACCTCGATATCCCTTGGCGTCTTCCAGTCCGCCGGGTTCTCTGAGTGGTCGTTGTCGCAGTCGACCGGCAGGCAGTCCGAGGAGATGAAGTTCTCGTTGCCGCGGTAGTTGTTCCTGTACTTGGCGCACACGTGGTCGTGCGAGACGGCTTTCCTGAAGCTCGCCTCGTCGGTGACCTGGACTAGGTGCGGGTAGGTGCAGTTGGATTCCTGCTGGTAGGCGTCGGACGTATAGATGGTGAACATCAGTCGTACACCTCCTTCAGATCCTCCGTGAAGTAGCGGAGGCGATGGCCTTTCCATCTGGCTCGCCGGATCTCCGCAGCCATGCCGCGAGAAATGTGTCTTCCGAACACCCAGACCTCCGTACACTTGCTCATCAGCGCATTGCCGAAGAACAATCCGAGCTCACGCTCAGTCGGATCGGTGTCGTCAAGGAACTGCGGAAACAGCAGATGCGGCGCAATCGGAATGTATCCCTGTTCGACTGCGAACCGGCAGTAGCGGCGTGCGGCCTCCACGTTGTGTTTGATGTCTCCTGCGTATGGCGAGCAGACGTAGATGATGGGCCGGAACGCGCGGAGCGCCTTGCGTTCCGCCATTTCGATGCGGCTCAAGGCCTCGCAGCATGTCGGGTCCGGATAGCCCTCAAAGTTTCTGTAATCCAAACCGGTATCCTCCTTTCAAAAATTCAGGCGGACAAAACAAAGCGGCCCGCCTCTACTTCCCACTGGAGGAGACGGACCGCTTTTGACGAAACAGATTCAGTCTTTCTTATAGAAATCGCAGACGTAACCGTCCGCGCGGAGCACCAGACCGTCCGCCCACGCAGGGACGCGTCCCATCTGCTCGCACAAGGTGTCAAGCGATACGCGCGGATCGGCTTCGATAACCAGCTCGTCGTGGATATGCATGCAGACGTCGCAATGACGGAGCATCTTCATCGAATTGCACAGAATGTCGCGGCTTGTGGCCTGCACGATGTTCTCCACGAACTTCGGGCCGTACGATTCGAGGCGTTCCCATTTCTTCGTGCCGCCCACGCCCTCATAGGTGATGCACTCGCCGCCGAAACGGTTCATGCCGACCTTCGGCTTCACATAGGCGAGGTTCCGCCCGGAGGGCAGGGTGATGAACAGCATGCCCGCCTGCCAGAAGAAGGCGAGCCTGCCGAGCCGGGTGGTTTTGTGGTTTTTCACGGCAGCCATGACGGCCTTGTCGACGTCCCACCAGAACTTCACGATCTGCTGGTTCGCGTCACGCCATGAGGAGACGATGTCCGGAAGCTCATCCTCCGACAGGCCCATTTCGAGTGCGCCCATCGCCTTCAAAGCGCCGGTCGAGCCGCCGTAGCCGCACGCCAGTTCAGCGATCTTGCCCTTGGCGCGAAGCTCGCCGTTTACGCCGTGCTTGACGACCGGCTTGTGGAACATGCGTCTTGCCGTCGAGCAGTAGATGTCCTCGCCGTTCGCGAACGCGTCGGACTTCCATTTTTCGCCTGCGTACCATGCGATGACGCGTGCCTCGATGGCGGAGAAGTCCGCCACGTAGAACCGGCAGCCGTCCTTCGGAATGAAGGCAGTGCGGATAAGCTGGCTGAGTGTGTCCGGGACATCCTCGTAGATCATCTTCACGGCCTCGTAGTCGCCGGACTTCACAAGCGCCCTTGCAGCATCCAGGTCAGGCAGATGGTTCTGCGGCAGATTCTGAAGCTGGATGAGCCGTCCGGCCCAGCGGCCTGTGCGATTCGCGCCGTAGAACATGAACATGCCGCGAGCACGGCTATCGGAGCATACGGCGCGCTGCATGGTCTGGTATTTCTTCACGCTGGATTTCGCAAGCTGCTGCCGGAGTTCCAGCACTTCGGTGAGTTCAGGTGGCGCGGTTTTGAGCAGGGCTGTCACTGCTTTTTTGCCGAGGCTGTCGACCTCCATGCCGTTGTCGGAGAGCCACTGCTTCATCTGCTGGACGCTGTTCGGATTCTCCAGATTCGTAATCGCCTGCATCTTCTCTGTCAGCTCGCTGCGGGAGCGGGTGTCCATGTCGATGGCCTTCTCCACGAGATCCATGTCGATGCGCACGCCTCGGTCGTTGATCTCCTGGTCGATGTGGTACTCGTCCCACACGAAGTCCGGCACCGGGAAGCTCCGCAGTTTCCTTTGGATCATCATCTCGACCTCGACGTCGCGCTGGTTGTACTTCTTGAATGTCGCCCATTTGCCGGGATCATCCGATGGCAGGTTCCGAGTGCGTCCGCCGTTCGCCTTGGTGGGTGCGCAGGGGACGGAGAAGTATTTGATGAGGGCCTTGCCTTCATCCATCTTCTGGTCGGCAAGCTGCAGGACTGCGCCGACGCCTTTCAAGCTGAGAGGGAGTCCCATTGTCGCCGCCCAGACCATCGAGCAGCGCCAGCCCTCCGGATTCAGGAACCGGGCATGCTCCAATGACAGCGGATGATTGTCATGGAACGGGTCAAGGCCCCGGCCCATGTCCCGCAGGTAGCGCGACAGGCAGACGCGTTCGAAGTTTGCGTTAAATGCCCATTTGAGAACCGTGTCATCGGTCAGCGCGTCGAGGATGTCCTCCGGGATCTTTTCACCGCAGGCAAGGTCGACGACTTTAACCGGGCCTCCGTCCACGCTGTAGCCGAACAGGAGAATCTCGAAGGCAGGCGAACTGCAATAGCGATAAACGCCGCATTTGCCAAGATCGACGTCGCTGAACGTCTCGATATCTATGCTGATTGTCTTCACATTTTTCACCTCAATTCACGAATAAGGCGGCAGGGAGATAGGTCCCTGCCGCCCGCCAACAGCTTTATGTTCTGTGGATTAGCTGCGATGCGCTTCGAGTTCCTTCATGCGGCGCTCGTGGTACTCCTTGTCGCGCTCCTCCTGATGGAGCCTGAGTTCCTTGTCCTCCCGGTAGGAGCGGGCGCTCGTGACCGAGATGATGATCAGGAGCGCGATGCCGCTGAGGCCGAGCAGGTCGTAGATGATGCAGAGAATCATGTTCATGATGGTTTCCATTGGCTTGCCTCCTTAGTTCAGGAAATCGTCGTCGTTGTCGGTTGTGAAATCCGCGAAGTCGGATTCTGCGCTGGCCTTGCTGCCGAGCGGCTCGCCATCACGGATCTTCTGCAGGTTGTTCAGGCCGCAGGCGATGCCGCGGTTCCCGGAGGAGTTGAACGCGTAGAACGTGATGCTGGCTCTGCCGTACACGCCGGAGTACACCTCGCTGCGGGAAAGAATCGGATTCAGGTCCGCGTCCACGATGCCCGGAGCGGTCGTTGCGTTCGCATTCACGAAGTAGGAGCCGCGGTAGGCCTCGTCGTCCGGACGCTCCGCGTCGCCGTCACGAAGCGGCGTCTTGATCACGGACAGCGCGGGAACGGACTTGCTGTTGCCCTTGAGCTTGGCTTCGCCCTCCTTATAGGCAGCCTCGATGGCGGCCTTGACCTTGGCGACCGTCACGGTGTCGGACTTCGGGATGATGAGGCTTACGCTGTATTTCGGCGTTCCGCCGTTGATGGACTTCGGCTCCCAGACGTTCGCGTAGGACCAGCGGGTGTTCGGGCCAGTGATAACCTTCATCGGATTGTGCATAGTTGTCTTACTCATGATTTTTGACCTCCTTGAAGTCGTTTTTTGCTGTATTCATCGCCGGACGCTTGTCGGAGTCCGGGACGAGTGTTGGTTTGCCCTGCGGCTTCTCGATGAAGCCTGACAGGAGTTCATTGAACCGGTTCTTTCCGAGGAGCTTCTGCATGGCAGTAATGCCGAGCAGCTTCTTCTCATACGGGTCGAATCCGGCGTCTTCGACCGTCTTGGCGACGGCGGTTTCATTGGCGTACTTGCGGACGGACCTGCCCTCTACGAGCTTGAAGCCGCGCCACTCCTTGCCGGAAAGCGCCTGCTGGAGCGCGTACTCCTTGATGTCGGACGCCCACGAGACCAGCTCGTCCACCTGGGAAAGGATGACCTCGATCTCCGCGTCGGAGAGCTCCGGCGGCAGCCTGAACTCATGCTGCGCGAGCTTCAGGTTCTCCTCGGCCCGTTTCCTGCAGATGGTCTTCGCCTTGCAGAACCGGCACCACGGGCCGCAGGAGAATTCCCCCTTGCCGTCCCAGGCCAGCTCCGCCGTAGGCTTCAGAACCTCGTCCGCCCATGCGAGCAGGTCATTCTTGCTGATCTGCCATTCGCTGACGTTCTGCCGTCTCGGCTGGTAGATCGACATGGCGACCGAATCGATGTCGTAGATGTCGTCGAACAGCTCCAAGGCACCCAGCGAGTAGCATTTGAGCTGCGGATTGTCCTCCGCCGACACGGCGATGCCGGTGCCGTACTTCAGATCGATGATCCGGAGCGTGCCGTCCGCGATGATCAGCGCATCGGATGTGCCGAAGCCCTGTCTCACCCAGCGGGAGTAGTCCACGCGCTGCTCGACCAGAACAACCGGATCAGAGCAGGCCTCTTTTGCGGCCTCGACCTTTTCCAGTACGTAGCTGACATAGCCGTCTGTTGCTTCCTCCATCTCCTCGTTGTAGAAGGCGAGGTCCTCGGTCGGGTCCTGTGCCGGGTAGCCGAGCGCCTTGCGGAGCTTGTATTCGGCGAGCGCGTGAGCGCAGGTGCCTTCCAGTGCGTAGTCGCTTCCTTTGTCCTCGAATCCCTCGCTAAGCCGTACCGACGGCGGGCAGTGAATCCACCGGTCGGAGCTTGATGCGGAGAGGACCGCATGCTGTCTTTCAGAATTCATTGAGTCCCTCCACATCAAAGAGCAGGGCCTCGTAGTCCTTCGGATCGACAGCCGACAGCTTGCTCGCACCGTACTTGTGGAGCAGCTCGCGGATCTGCGCCGTATAGCCTGCGCGCGACCGTTCGGCGAGAACCTTCCTCACATCCTCCAGCTTCAGCTCCTTCTTCGGCTCAGGCTCGGCCTGCGTCTCTTCAGGCTGCGGAGCGGGTTCCTCGTCGTTGCCGGAGAACTGCTGGTAGAGCCAGTCGGCCGCGCTGTTAATAGCAGCGGCGGCATCGCGCAGTTCCTTGATGGTCTGATCCATTTCTGCCATTTTTGACATTCTCTTTGCCTCCTTCCAATGGTTGTCTGTCTGCGGCAAGGATCGAGAGGTTCCTTGCCAGTCTTGCGGATACATGGCTTATCGCGATAAGAACGGCGATAACCTCGGTGTCCGCAGGACTTCTGTTGCGTGTCTTGTTCATCACGTTTCCTCCAATCCGGAGCATCTGTTTTCGTGCTCCTTACACTTCCCACTGGAGGCGGGCGGGCCGTTTTGACGAAGGGAAAAGAAGAATTTCAGAAAAAGCTCCGGCCACCACGATGGGCAGCCGGAGCCGCATGATTAGAACCAGTCGGGGAACTCCTGAGACAGCTTCCCCTCGGCCTTCTTCAGGCGGGACAGGAACGTCGTGCGCTTGATGCCGATGGTGTCGGCGATGGCCTCGTCGGAGAGGCCTTCCTCGCGGAGCTCTCCGATACGCTTGGCCTCCGGCATGAGCTCCTGCAGACGCTCGAAGAGCTGGTCCAGCTCCGCCTTCTCGGAAAGCACCTCTTCAATAAGAGGAGCGTCGTCCGGAACGTAATCGGCGAGCGTTCCTTCGCCGTCCGGCAGTGGATCGTCAAGAGAGACGGTCGTGTTGTTGTGGAATTCGCAGTCGAGGCAGTTGCCGTCGCACAGCCACCATTTGCTGCGCGGGCAGAAGCACTCGCCGCGATACTGCATGCGTTTCCTCAGCGCCGTGCGCCAGCGGTCGTACTCGCGATACTGGTCCTCCGGGATCTCGTACCACTGCTTGGTGGTCTTGTCGTAGATGCGTTTACTCTGGTTGACATTGTTTTTCATGTGCGATACCTCCGTTCGCTTCTCCCGAACCGGAGGCCGCACAAAAAAGAAGGCGTGACAGGCCAGACGGAACGGGAATTCAACTCGTTTCGTTCGGCCAGCCACGCTCGTAGACTGGTTTCTTGTTCACTTGTGACCGCTAGGCCCGCTCGAGCCACCTCTGTGCACCGGGGTGAACGGCTATGGCGGTGAACCTTTTAACGCCTTGTTCAGGGCAAATCCGAACTTCCTAACATATGGAGCTTTGTGGGCTGTTTTGTAGCCCTTTTTCGATATGTTTCATAGGAGATTCTCAGTTGTCGTTAATCATCAGCTCCAGATCGCCGAACACTTCCTCGTAATAGGAAGGGCAGAGATCGTCGAAGCAGGTCGCGTCGTAGCGCTGAAACACGCCATCGACAGCTGCCTCTCCGTAGATGGAGCAGACCTGGTCAGCATCGTTCTCGATATTGATGCGCCACGTTTCTCTATCGTCGTGAGTCACTGTCTCACCTCCATTTGTTTGCCTGTATTTGTCGATTTATGTGTGTTTGACGCTTCTGAAATCTGATACTGTTGATTTGTTTATAAAGAACTCGTATAATTAATTTCAGAGGTCTGTCTTTTGTTGTCTTCAGGGCCCGTTCGATCAACTGACCTTATTGTCGAATGACAGTTAGGTCCTGAAAAAGGGAGGCACGCAGCAAATCAGGTCTTGCAGGTCCTGAATCAGGTCCTGAGGAGGTGATCAGTATTAAGAGCAACGAATTTCTCAATAAGCTGTATGGCTTTTTAGATAATCAGCGGAATCAAGGAACCTATATCATCGAGTTCTTCAATGCTGCTGGAAGCCATTATTTTGTGATGCCTCTTGCATATAAGAACAGGACAAATGAAGCTCTTGAAGGCGAGAGGCATTATGCCAAGGACAGACCGCTCATCCCGGAAATAAAGGAGTCGTTCCCGAATCCGATTAACCTGGATGGGCTTGCTGCATTCATTGACAAGAACCTGCCCGCCAACAAGCTCGCAGCCTGCATGGCGGAGTTCGGAATTCCTTCTGGAGCGCAACTGGACAAGGCCAAGTTCGCTCATGCTCTTGCAGCACAGTTCAGTCTGTTCGTGACAACTCCCGGTGACGACGTTGACAACGCAGTCTGGGAGATGTATCAGACGCTTCTGGCAGGGCAACCGATATCTGCAGATGACATAAGCGGCCCTCGGTATGCTGGCGATGATGTTATGGTTGAATTCGGCGGCAGGCGTCATGAAGCGGACTGCTATGAGATCATTCACCACGAATGGAAATTACAGAACCGTGGAACATGTAAATGGCATGACCGGAAGCTGGTTCTGGTGAATCAGACAGAAATACATCCTCGGCCCCTAAAAACAGTTATTCCGGTACTGGATACAAGACCGGGCGAATTTACAAAAATAGCCACAGACATAGATGCCCGTGGCTTCGAGGGAAACTTCGAATGCAAGTGGGAAATGCAGGATGCTGATGGAGAAAACTGCTTTCCGAATAAGCGGTGGGATTTCAATATAAGGATTCAGGTGACGTTCCATACGTCGGACGAAGGAGACACGCGTGGATAAGAATATAGAAAAATGGTCAACGATGAAGGAAGTGCAGGAATACCTCGGGGTAGGCCGCGAAAGCATCATGCAATGGATCAACAAGCGCAACATGCCTGCATACAAAGTCGGGCGACTTTGGAAATTCAAACTGAGCGAAGTCGATGACTGGATTCGCTCCGGCGGAGCTGCCGAAGAAAACAGCGAAAAGGAAAACAAGGAAAACTGATCGGCGAAGTCCAGACTATTGGACAGCCGGTAATACATAATAAATGAAAAAGGCCGCTGCGAAGAAACAGCGGTGCGAAGGAGAAAGTCAATGGACAATCAGGAGTACAACTCGATAGTCAGTTTTATATGGGGAATTGCAGACGACTGCCTGCGCGACGTCTATGTCCGTGGTAAATACCGTGACGTTATTCTGCCGATGACAGTCATCCGCCGCCTTGATGCAATGCTTGAAGGAACAAAGAAAGCCGTCCTTACCATGAAGAAGCAGCTGGAAGCCGCCAAGATCGATAACCAGTGGCCTGCGCTCTGCAATACGGCTGGACAAGCATTCTGTAATGATTCGCCGTTCCTTTTAAAGGATCTGACGAGCCGCGCGAAGAAGCAGACGCTTGAAGCCGACTTCAAGGCATACCTGGACGGCTTCTCTCCGAACGTTCAGGAGATCCTCGACAAGTTCAAATTCCGCGACCAGATCAAGACTATGGTCGATGCGGATATCCTTGGCGCGGTCATCGATAAGTTCACGTCATCGGATATCAATCTCAGCCCGGATCCTGTCTATAAGGACGCGGAGAAAAAGATCGTGAAGCTGCCGGGACTCGATAACCACGGCATGGGAACAATCTTCGAGGAGTTAATCCGCCGATTTAACGAAGAAAACAATGAGGAAGCCGGAGAACACTGGACACCGAGGGACGTTGTCGAGCTCATGGCTGACCTTGCTTTCTATCCCGTTGAAGACCAGATCAAAGATGCAACATACTCCTGCTATGACGGTGCCTGTGGCACAGGAGGAATGCTTACGGTTGCTCAGGCACGACTCCTGACACTCGCGGGTCGTCGCGGAAAGAATGTCTCTATTCACCTGTTTGGTCAGGAGGTTCAGCCGGAAACATACGCCATCTGCAAAGCAGACATGCTGCTCAAGGGCGATGGCGAGGAAGCCGAACACATCTTCTATGGCTCAACGCTATCGCTGGATGGGAATCCGTCGCGGCAGTTCGACTTCATGCTTTCCAATCCACCGTATGGGAAAAGCTGGAAAACAGATGCAGACAAGATGGGTGGCAAGAGTGAAATCCTTGACACTCGTTTCAATGCATACCTTCCCGGCGGTGAGGAGCTAAAGATGATCCCGCGCACAAGTGACGGACAGCTTCTCTTCCTGCTTAACAATGTATCCAAGATGAAAACCGATACGGAACTCGGTAGCCGTATCATCGAAGTACATAACGGCTCATCCCTGTTCACGGGCGATGCAGGAAGCGGCGAGAGCAATGCCCGCCGGTATATGATCGAGCGTGATCTGGTAGAGGCCATCATCGCATTGCCTGACAACATGTTCTACAACACAGGCATTGGCACATACATTTGGGTGCTTTCCAATAAGAAGGAAGAACGCCGCAAAGGCAAGATTCAGCTCATCGACGCGACAAATATGAAGTCCTCGCTGCGCAAGAACATGGGCAATAAGAACTGCGAATTCACGCCGGAAATCCGTAAGGAAATTGTCCGCATCTTCCTCGACATGGAGGAAAGCGACGTAAGCATGATATTCGATAACAGTGAGTTCGGCTACTGGAATGTAACTGTCGAGCGCCCGCTGCGCCTGCGCGTATTCCCGGAACGAGAAATCCCGGAAGATACATTCAAGAAGCAGTCAGAGCTTGATTCTGTTCGTGAGGCGGTTGCCAATGCTCCAGTCGGAACTCCACTGGACGATTGGGACGCTTTTGCCAAGGCGACAAAGCTCAAAAAGACGCAACTCAAGAAGATCCGTCCGTTTATCACGGAAACTGATCCACATGCAAAAGAGGTTGAAGGCGAATCCGATCCGAACCTCCGCGACTCGGAAAACATACCGTTCAACTACGATGGTGGGATCGATGCATTCATCGAAAAGGAAGTCAAGCCATATGCACCGGACGCCTATGTGGATGAGAGCAAGACAAAGATCGGTTACGAGATCAGCTTCACGAAGTACTTCTACAAGCCGGTACAACTCCGTGATATGAAAGACATCCTTGCCTCGCTTAAGGAGCTCGAGAGGGAATCGGATGGCGTCATGGATGAGATCGTGGAGGGAATGGAGTAATGGTTGAATACACAGATGTTATTAACACAGATGCCGCATGGCTCCCGCAGATCCCAGCGCATTGGCAATTGCAGAAAATAGACGCCCTCTTCACAGAGCGAAAGACAAAAGTATCGGACAAGGATTATGCGCCACTGTCAGTAACGAAAAAAGGTATTCTTCCTCAGCTTGAGCACGCCGCAAAATCAAACGACAGTGATAACCGCAAACTGGTGAAAGCTGGAGATTTTGTTATCAATAGCCGTTCAGATCGAAAAGGCTCCTGTGGTGTATCTAAACTGGACGGATCAGTTTCACTTATCAATCTTGTTCTGACACCACGAAGCAAGCTGAACAATGACTATGTACATTACCTGCTTCGCAACTATAGATTCTCGGAAGAATACTATAGGAATGGCAGAGGAATTGTTGCTGATCTTTGGACCACTCGCTACAGCGAGATGAGGACCATTCTCCTTCCTGTTCCTCCCCGCGCTGAGCAGGATCAAATTGTGCGTTTTCTTGACTGGAAGGTCTCCGAAATCAACAAGTTGATCGGAATCCGCCGGAAGGAAATACAGGAATTCAATCAACTGAAGAACACGGTTATTACTAAAACTGTAACTACAGGACTAAAACGAGAAGAACTTTGTGGGACAGATAATAGCTACTATCGGATGATTCCAAAAGGATGGCGAATTACGAAAACACTCCGTGTCCTTTCACAACCGCTGACGGACGGCCCACATACAACTCCACAGTTATATGAGGAGGGTATCCCCTTTGTTTCTGCAGAAGCTGTTTCGTGTGGTAATGGAAAAATTGATTTTAATCATATTCGAGGATTTATTTCTCAGGACTTTTATGAAGAATGTTGTAAGAAATATGTGCCTAAGATTGATGATATATACATGATCAAATCTGGCGCGACTACTGGACGAGTATCAATTGTAGATACAGACAGAATATTTACTATATGGTCTCCACTTGCCGTTTTCCGTTGCAATCAAGAAGTGATGTTACCGCGTTTTCTCTTTTACGCTTTGCAGGCTTTGCCATATCAACAACAGGTGCAGGATGGTTGGTCATATGGTACTCAGCAAAACATCGGCATGAGAGTATTGGAACAGTTAAAACTTGCTTATCCTGATGTTACTGAGCAAGAGAAAATTGCTTGTTATTTGGACGATAAATGCGACATGCTTGATAAAGCTATTCAATTAGCAGAAAGCAAAATAAAAGCGCTTCAGGAGCTAAAGTCAACAATCATCTCGGATGTAGTCACCGGAAAGATCGATGTCCGCAATGTCACTATTCCCGAATATGAGCACATCGACGACATCTACGATGATAACAATGAGGACGGCGAAGAAACAGAGGTAACAGAAATCGATGGAGAGGAGGGCTGATCATGGCTTTTACGGATAAAACCGAGAGGGGATTTGAGACGATCATCGTGAACTGGCTCGTGGAGCAGAATGGCTACGAGCAGGGAACGAATGACGACTACAGTAAGGAATACGCCGTAGACGAAACCCGCCTCTTCCGGTTCCTGAATGATACGCAGCCGAGGGAAATGGCAAAGCTTGGTGTAAATAACAGCGATCAGAAGAAGCGGCAGTTCCTAAACCGCCTTTCCGGAGAGATTGCCAAGCGCGGCATTATTGATGTGTTGCGAAACGGTGTGAAAGCGTATCCGGCTGACCTCATCATGTTCTACTTCACGCCGACTGAGAACAACGAGAAGTCGAAGCAGATGTTTGAAAAGAATATCTTCAGTGTGACACGGCAGCTTCGCTATTCCATCGACGCTTCAAAGCTCGCACTCGACCTTTGCCTGTTCATCAACGGTCTTCCGGTCGTCACGATTGAGCTCAAGAATCATTTCACTGGTCAGTCGACAGCAGATGCCGTTGAGCAGTATAAGGAAGATCGCGATCCGCGGGACACGCTGTTCTCGTTCAAACGGTGCATGGTGCATTTCGCAGTCGATGACCAGACCGTCATGTTCTGCACGAAGCTTGCTGGTAAAGACAGCTGGTTCCTGCCATTCAACAAGGGCTATAACGATGGCGCGGGCAATCCGCCGAATCCGGACGGCATCATGACAGACTATCTGTGGAAGGACATTCTGACGAAGTGGAAGCTCTCCCGCATTATCGAGAATTACGCTCAGGTCGTCGTTGACGAAGATCCGGACACGAAGAAGAAAACCGTGAAACAGATCTGGCCACGCTACCATCAGCTGGACTGCGTGGAGAAGCTGCTCACAGATGTGAAACAAAACGGTGTCGGTAAGCGCTATCTCATCCAGCACAGTGCAGGCTCCGGAAAGTCGAATTCTATCGCATGGCTTGCTCATCAGCTGATTGGATTGGAACAAGACGGCCATCCGATGATCGATTCCGTTATCGTCGTCACCGACCGCAGGATTCTGGACAAGCAGATCCGCGATACCATCAAGCAGTTCATGCAGGTGAAAAACACGGTCGTTTGGGCACAGCATTCCGGAGACCTGAAAAAGGCAATCCAGGATGGCAAGCGGATCATTATAACCACGGTTGAGAAGTTCCCGTACATCTCGCAGGAAATCGGTCAGGAACATATCAATAATCATTTTGCCATTATCATCGATGAGGCACACTCAGGCCAGAGCGGGCGCAATTCCGCGAATATGAATCTGGCGCTTTCCGGCATGGCTTCAGACAACGAAATGGACAATGAAGACAAGATCAATGCGATTGTCGAGGGCCGGAAGCTCGTAAAGACCGCGAGCTATTTTGCGTTCACCGCGACCCCAAAGAACAAGACCGAGGAGGTTTTCGGAACGCCATATGAAGAGGATGGCGAAATCAAGCACAGGCCTTTCCATGTTTACACCATGAAGCAGGCCATTCAGGAAGGCTTCATCCTTGACGTCTTGAAGAACTATACGGCGATCGACAGCTGGTACAAGATTGCCAAGAAGGTCGAGGACGATCCGATGTTCGACAAGAAGCGCGCCCAGAAAAAACTGCGTTCCTTTGTCGAGGGGAATCCGGATGTCATCGCCAAGAAGGCTGCCATGATGGTGGATCACTTCCATGAGCAGATCATCGCTAAGAAGAAGCTGAACGGAAAGTCCCGCGCAATGGTGGTGACCGCGAGCATCCCACGCTGCATCGAGACCTACTATGCCATCAACAAGTGCCTTGCAGACAGACATAGTCCGTACAAGGCGATTATCGCTTTCTCCGGCGAGTGCAAATACAACGGACAGGAACCTGCCCTGACGTCGGCAGGACTGAACGGGTTCCCGGACGCCAAGATCCCGAAGGAGTTCAAGAAAGATCCGTATCGTCTTCTGGTAGTTGCAGACATGTTCCAGACCGGATTTGATGAGCCACTTCTGCAGACCATGTACGTGGATAAGCCGCTTTATGACATTGCGGCAGTGCAGACGCTTTCCCGTCTGAACCGCGCGGCTCCCGGGAAGGACGAAGTCTATGTGCTGGACTTTGCAAACAAGACATCGACGATTCAGGACGCCTTCTCGAAGTTCTACAGGACAACGATACTGTCTGGAGAGACTGATCCGAACAAGCTTTACGACCTGATCACGCTCATGGAGAGCTATCAGGTATATGACGCTGACGATGTAGAGCACGTAGTTGATTTGTTCCTTGGCGGAGCTGAGAGAGACAGGCTTGATCCGTTGCTTGATCCGTGCGTGGCTACCTACAACGAACTCGAAACGGACGATCAGATCAAGTTCAAGAGCGCAGCAAAGTCATTTGTCCGTACATACGGTTTCCTTGGTTCCATTCTTCCCTATGGGAATGTGGACTGGGAAAAGTTGTCGATCTTCCTGAATCTGCTAATACCGAAACTTCCGTCACCTCGTGAGGATGATTTGTCAGAGGGCATTTTGTCTACGATTGATCTGGACAGTTATCGGAATGAAGCACAGGAGGCCGTGGCCATAAAACTGGAGGACGAGGAGGCCGAGATTGCTCCGGTCCCTGCCGGAAAGGTCGGCCATAACGTTGAGCCGGAACTTGATCCGCTTTCCAAGATCATCATGGATTTCAACGATATGTTCGGAAACATCCAGTGGAATGACGCTGATAACGTACAGCGCCAGATCCTCCAGATTCCGGCGATGGTTTCTCGTGACGAGAAATACCAGAATGCCATGAAGAATTCTGATGAGCAGGAAGCCCGAACAGAAAGCGAGCGCGCCCTGCAGAAGGTCATCTTCTCCATCATGGCGGACAACATGGAGCTCTTTAAGCAGTTTCAGGACAATCCGTCGTTCAAGAAGTGGCTTACGAATATGGTATTCAACATGACGTACAACAAGGAGGGGAAACCGTATGAAGCACCAGACGATTTGGATTCTCCGAAAGTCGCCAGCGACAATTTCACAAGCTATCGATATCCAACAGAAGCGCCAAGAAGCGGAATGATGGTAGCCGATGGCAAAGTAACGTTCGGTGAAAAGAAGGACAGCGATTCTAAAAAGTAGACAGACGCAAATGAAGGGAGGCAGCAAGCGTGGAGTTATCCAAAACTGTAAAGGACAAGACATTCGATGATTACTTTACAGAGGTGGAGCATTCCGAGACGATCAGCGGAATGGTACGCCCTGGTTCTCTGCGCCTTTTTTGCCTCAACGTCAGAAACGGAAACATCAAATCATCCGATCTTGAGAAATTTACCATGCTCAACATCGGGCAGTATGTGTTCTCTCGGGCAAAGCAGGAGAACTATCGGAATACAGGCAATTTCGACCTTGTGACACAGCAAGCCCTGAGAGCCATGAGAAAAAGCGCCAAGGCTCGAGACATTGATGCAGGAGAAACGCTCGGCGAGATCATGGTCTATGCTGTCATGGAAGAAAAGCTTAATGCTCATAAGCTCCTCAGCAAAATCGAACTCAGCGCAGATGCTGCGCAGTATGCGAGCGAGGCCGACGGCATTCATTTCCTGTGCAGGGACGGCAAAACGATCCTCTCCAATCAGATGGTATTCGGTGCGTCGAGCGTCACTGGAGACATCAAGGACGCCATTGACATCGCTTTTGAGAAGATATCTCGTATTGCAAATCACGAGGATGAAGAGCTGCTTCTCGTAGAGAAAACAGCACTTGATCGCTTCTATGAAGAAGACGACCTGAAAGTCCTGACCAGCTACGTTATCCCGGAGGAGCACAAAAACGCTGCCTACGGTACATCCTTCGGAGTGTTCCTCGGATATTCTCTTGGCCTGATCCCGGACGGCTATGACGATGACCAGTTCCGGGACCGCATGCATAAGAAAATGATTCGCGACATCAACGCGCACGAAGAATACATAGCTCAAAAGATACGCGATGCAAAACTGCAGAATCACTCGTTCTATTTCTTCACGTTGCCTCTTAATCAGGCCAGGGAGGAAAGTGACTTGATCATGCAGCATGTTCTGGAAGGAGATGTCGACCTATGACCGTTGAAAAGAGAACACTTGGGTCGGTCATCTTCGCCGGCATCGACAGCAATCCATACCTTGGAACACTGTATGCTCGGCTTCTGAAAGGCTATGGCTTGAGTCTCTTCAACTTGAATCAACGAAGCTCGACGGAGTTGTTCAACGCCAAGGAGAAAACCGACATTTTACGGTTTGCCGACATTCTCTCCAAGTCGAATGATCCAGAGAAGGCAGACGCGCACAAGATATGGGCTCAGGAAATAGCCATACTGATGCATGAGATGTATCCGCAGGATTCGCTCGTCAACCTTTACGCCGGAGACGTTTTCTCAAGCGTCGGTAACCACAAGGGACTCGAGCTTGTAAACAAGGACTATTCTGAGCCGCATGCACTGGAAGAAATTTTCGCACAGTTCAGAGGCGATTACCTCACTATCCCCGCGGAACCTAGCCAGCGGTTCTTCGGAGAACAGAAGAACGCCTATGACCATCTGACGGACGACTGCTTTAGCTACTCCGCGCCCACTTCGATGGGAAAATCCTTCATTATGAGGATGTTCATCAAGGACGAGATCATGCACGGGGCCCAGAAGAACTATGCGCTCATCGTCCCTACCAAGGCGCTGATAAACGAAGTCCGGGCAAAAGTCATAGACGATCTTGGCGGAGAAAAGAATACAGAGAAGGTCAACTACCTGAAGCTCCATAACTACAGCGTGGTGACAGCAGCAAGCGACATAGCTCTAGAGGACGATAACCGGAACTTCATCCTTGTCATGACGCCGGAGAGACTTCTTTACCTTCTGATAGCGAAGCCTCGCTTTGACCTGGATTATCTGTTCATCGACGAGGCCCACAAACTTTCAGGCAAGAACAGTCGAGCGCCTTTCTACTACAAAGTAGTCGACAAGCTCGTGCATCGCCAGAAGAAACCGCACTTCATCTTCGCATCGCCGAACATACCGAATCCGCAGGTCTATCTGAGATTGATGCTCAATGCGGAGGAAGGCGATGAAGACGCTCTTGCAATCACATACTCGCCGGTTGTTCAGATCAAATTTCTTGTTGATCTGAAGAAAGGACGAATCGAGGTTTATAACGACCACGCACTTGAAGATCAGTGCCGAATACTTCTCGCCAATGTGCGCGGCAGCGGTATTGAAGTGAATGACTTCCTGCTGGCTATCGAAACACAGAACAGGAAACTTTCCAAGGAAAAGCGTAAGCAGAGCATCGTTTACTACAACGGACGAGACAAGGCCATAAGGGCCGCCCACTCCTTCTATGAGCGGATAAAACCGAATGGCCCGAGAAATGATCCGCTTCTTGAGGCCTTGTCAAAGGACATTCAGGAAGAAGTCCATCAATGGTACTACCTCGCAGAAATGGTACGTTATGGCATTGCTTACCACATCGGTTATCTTCCGGCATCAATAAGGGCACGGATCGAGGAGCTTTTTAAATCCGGGAACATCACGGTAATGTTCTGTACCAGTACGCTGTTGGAGGGCGTCAATCTCCCGGCGGACAATCTGTTCATCATGGAGAACAAGATATTCCTCAGCGAGATGAATACCATTGATTTCCGTAATCTCATAGGCCGAGTGGGCAGGATCAGCTTCAACCTCTTTGGGAATGTCTACTTTGTAGCGGAACGCAACAGCAAGATAACGACAGATGACTATGTACGTATGCTTGGGCAGGAAATTCCAGAGCAGTCGCTTTCTATTGCTACTGATCCGAATGTGCTCAAGAAGGTCGAGAAACAGTATGTCGCCGATATTCTCAAAAGCGGGAAGTCGGAAATACCACGCCGTGTGAACGCTGATGGCAAAGCTATGCAGAGCGAGGAATCCTATGAGATGATGCGCAGATTCGCGACTATTCTTCAGGGAGACATTGTTCACGAGCGGGATACGCTGGTGCGTCGTGAATTCAAAGACTTCTTGACGCCAGCCGATGAGGAGTTCATCCGGGATACCTTCAAAGACGCCGAAGTCAAGCCTGATGACGACATCAATACGTCGGTAGATCAGACAACAAGCCTTATTGCAGCTATCCGAAGGGAGCGAAACCCGCTGCGTTATCCAGATCTTGTTGATGGGAAGTTCGTATATGACGATGTGCTTGCTTTTCTCGACGAACTTGCAGAAGTGTTCAACTGGGAGGAGTACGAGGCCGGTACGCTCGGAAAACCATCACTGCGCAGATGGTACGCCGTGATCCTCTGCCAGTGGATGGACGGCGGCGGGTTGAAGTTCATCATGGACAGGGCTCTTGAATACCATCAGAACCACCCATACCCATTCTGGATCAACAAGCATGGGTCTCCGATAACGTACAATTACCTTTCCGACGACCATCACAATGCCGTATTCGGAGACACGCTTGAGGTTATTGAGAACATCATCCTTTACAGCATTTCGAACTATTTCCTTCGATTCTCCAACGAGTACAGGAAAATCAGAGGAGACGAGGCACTCAACCGGAACAATTGGTATGAATACGTGGAATTCGGTACGACGAATCCGCTGACGATCCTGCTGCAGCGCAGCGGCTTTTCCAGAGAATCCGCTCGCTACATAAAAGAGCACCACGAGTATGTCATAAGGGACGGTAGCACAGGCCAGCTGAAACTTAGCCCTGCTCTTGCTCGGTGTGGTAATACGGATGTTCGTAATGAAGTCATATACATACGGCAGAACTCACCGGAGATTTTTGAAGCCGATAATAATGATGAGGGATAAAGACTATGCAGAAAATTGACAAAACAGACACGCTCAAAACAATTCTGAGTGGTCGCAAATACACCGTCGATTATTTCCAGCGGGAATATCGGTGGGGGCAGAAGCAGATTGAGCAGATGCTCGCCGACTTCCAGAGCACATTTGAGGAATTTTATGATCCGGATAATCATGATACGCCGGAAGAAGTCATGAACTATGGCTTTTATTATATGGGATGCATTATCTGTACTGGCGGTTCCGTAAAGAAAATCATCGATGGCCAGCAGCGTCTGACCTCGCTAACACTTCTCATCATCTATCTGAACAACCTGCAAAAAGAAACTGTCAAGGATGAGGATCTCCTTGTCCCGCTGGATGACATGATCTATTCAAAGGCCTTCAGTAAGAAGAGCTTCAATATCGATGTGGCTGACCGCGGGACTTGCATGCAGGCTCTATTGCAAAAAGATGAGAATTATGTGCCAGTGAATGAGAGCTCACAGAATATGCTTGACCGGTATCAGGACATAGAGGACATCTTCCCTGACGAGCTGAAGGGAGAAGCGCTTCCTTACTTTATTAACTGGCTGATAGAGAAGGTCCTCCTGCTGGAGATCGACACACCATCTGACGACGAAGCACACACGATTTTCCTGACAATGAATGACCGAGGCCTGAGTCTGAACAGCGCCGAGATGATGAAGGCTTACATCATCCAGCAGGTTGCAGAAGCTGACCGCATTGAGGTAAATCGGAAGTGGCAGGACAACATCAACCGTATCAAGAACGCCTCTTCTTACGATACGAGCGGCATGGTGAATACGCAGGACGTTGAATTCATCTCTATCTGGCTTCGCGCAAAATATGCAAATTCCATGCGAGATACCAAGCGCGGCGCTAAAGATGAGGATTACGAACTTCTTGGAGACAAGTTCCATACCTGGGTACGCAACAACGCCCGGACGGCGATGGGCCTTGTAAAGCCGAAGGACTACAAGGAATTTGTTCTCACTGAAATGACACGTGTCACTGATATCTATCTTCGGATGAAAGGCTATGGCAGCAAGCTGACGCCCGGATATGAAGAGGTCTTCTACAATGCAAACCGCGACCTGACCTACCAGACCATGCTTGCCATCGCTGCCATTAAAAATGACGACACGGACGACATCGTACAGAAGAAAATACAGATGACCGCAAAGTTCGTGGACGACTTTGCCACCATCCGAATCCTGAATTTCAAGAAGGTTAACTGGAACACGAATAAGTATTTGCTGTTTCATGCGATGCAGGATATCCGCAATGAGGACTGTAAGACGATCGGCATGGTCTATGTCCGTACACTCCGCCGTATGGACGTGACCGTCGAGGGAATCACCAGGTTCAGTCTGAACCGGTTCTCCGGACGTTACATGCTTCACATCCTCGCGCGCTTCACTTCCTATGTGAATGTGCTGATGGGCAATCCGTCGCATTTCGAGGAGTACGTTGACCGCAAGCGTCAGGGAAACACTTACGATATTGAGCATATCCTTCCGGACAAGTACGAGGACTACGAGGACAGCTTCACCGACTACGAGGATTTCGAATCCACCAGGAATCAGATCGGAAACCTGATCCTGCTCACCCGAGACAAGAACAGAAGCTATCAGGCAATGAAATACTCCGAGAAGGTCCAGAAGTACATGGGAGACAACATCCTTGCTCAGGCGTTGAACGACACAGCTTACACGAACAATCCGAAATTCCTCACGGTCGTTAACGAGTACGGCTTTCATGCGATTCCTGACTTCAGTAAGCAAAGCATCGCAGACCGGGCTGAGATCTATCTGAGAATGGCAAGTGACATCTGGAATCCGGATGCCATTAAGGAAATCGTTGGTGGATGGGCCGATGACGATGAGAAGGACTTCTTCAAGAACGAGAAGGGCCGTGAATTTACAGTCGGCTATGCAGAAAGAAGCTGGCCAGACGCGCTGAAATACGGATTCCTGTCCGCGAACCTTGGCGGCAGCGGGAAATCTATTTATAACGTTCAGGTCGGAGACACGGTTTATTGCCATATCGCTGGATATGGCTTTGTAGGTATTGGCGAATGCACATCAACCGCTGTGCCGATGAAGAACTTCAAGGTGATGGTCGACGGCACTTCAACTCCTGTTGCAGACGCGCCGTGGGAATCCGAGGAATCCAAGGAGAAACTCGATCCCAACAAGGAAGTATTTATCGGAGTTGCATGGAAGAAATATGTGACGGATATTAATGGTGGCTACTGGGAGAAGGGAATGACGACAGTCCCGCTTGTAGCCTACATGCTTAATGATAAGACGACGCATCAGAAGGTCAGAGACCATTTCGGATACACCGACAGCGCCGATTAAACCTTTCAACGGTAGCCATACCTTTTAACGATTGCAGATTGAGGGTGTCGCTTTTGACTACAGCAGCCACAGCAACATATACATACAAGGGCCACAGTCACGCTCCCGCTCTATGCCCTGAAAAGCAGAAAAGCCCAGAAACAGCATGGTTTCCGGGCTAACAGCACGTACGGGCATTGTATCAAAGATGAGGTCTTGATAGACCCGGCGGCAGGCACGGGCGGTATGCTTTCGGCGGGCATTGAGTACGCCACCGAACTGAACAATCAGGCTCTCATTGAGGTGTACGGGCAGGAACTGAACGAAAAGACCTATGCCATCTGTAAATCGGATACGATGATAAAGGGCAAGGGCTATAAGAACATCCACCTTGGCAACAGCTTTACCGAAGACGCTTTGCCGCATGAAACCTTCCACTATATGCTCTGCAATCCGCCCTTCGGCGTGGAGTGGAAGAAGTATGAGAAGTTCATCCGCGACGAGAACGAGCGCGGCTTCGCCGGGCGTTTTGGTGCGGGGCTGCCCCGTGTGTCGGACGGCTCGCTCCTCTTTCTTCAACACATGATAAGCAAGATGATGGAGTACGACGAAAAAGCGGAGGGCTTGACCGGTTGCCGACTTGCTATCGTTTTTAACGGTTCGCCGCTCTTCACAGGCGACGCAGGCAGCGGTGAAAGCGAAATCCGCAGATGGATTATTGAGAACGGCTGGCTGGAGACTATCATCGCTCTACCTGACCAGCTTTTCTACAATACAGGCATCCTAACCTATGTCTGGATTGTGACCAACCGCAAGAAAGGCGTCCGCAAGGGCAAAATCCAGTTGATTGACGGTACGTCCTTCTTCGAGCGTATGCGAAAGCCCCTCGGCGAGAAACGCAAGCTAATCAGCGAAGAGCAGAAGGACGAACTGACCCGCATCTACGGCAAGTTTGTGGAGGGCGAGTTCTGCAAGATATTTGACGAAGACGACTTCGCTTATTGGAAAGTAACGGTCGAGCGTCCGTTACGGCTGAACTTCCAAGCGTCTGCAGAGCGCATCAAGCGCATCCGTGAGCAGACGGCGTTCGCCAACCTCGCCACGAGCCGCAAGCGCAAACCGGCCGAACACGACGCCGAGGTCGCCGAAGGTAAGAAGCAACAAGAAGCCGCCCTTGCCGCTGTTGCTACACTTGACGGAGCTGTGCTTTATAAGAATCGTGCCGAGTTCAGCAAACTGCTCCATAAAGCGTTTAAAAAAGCGGGGCTTGACGTGAAGGCACCGCTCCTGAAAGCTGTTCTTGCCGGGCTGTCTGAAAAGGACGAAACCGCCGACATCTGCACGGACGCCAAAGGCAACCCCGAACCCGACACTGACCTGCGCGACACCGAGCAGATTCCATTCAAGGATGACATCGCCGCCTACGTCCAGCGGGAGGTGCTTCCCTATGCGCCGGACGCTTGGGTGGACGAGAGCAAGACCAAGAAAGGCTACGAGATTCCGTTTGCACGGTTTTTCAGCAGTTTTGAGGAACTTGGAAACGCCGATGGAACTTTGCGAAAAATACAGTCGTTAGGCCAAAAGATTCAAATCGCTATTAACGGGCTTTTCGACCAGGAGAAGGATTCCAATATCGATGCCTTGATTTCTGACTTTTTGCAGCAGGCGGAAATGCTTGAGACTTACAAACGCCAGCTAATAATTAACATCACTACCCATGGCTTAGATACAGCTTTGTCGTGCAAAAGCAGTGGCATTGATTGGGTTGGTGAAATCCCATGTGACTGGGAAGTTTTCCCTCTGCGAGCAATAGCGCACGAAAATAATACTAAGAACACGGAAATGCTGTCTGAAAATCTTCTTAGCCTAAGTTATGGTCGAATAATCCAGAAAGACATCGAAACCAACACTGGCTTGCTTCCTGCAAGCTTCGAGGGTTACCAGATAGTTGAGCCGGGATATGTTGTTCTACGTTTGACCGACCTACAAAATGACAAACGAAGTCTTCGCACAGGATATGTGAAGGAAACTGGCATTATTACATCCGCCTATCTTAGCTTAGTAGTTCATGACGGACGGATATTACCCAGATACTTTGCCTATCTGCTCCACGCATATGACCTAAAAAAGGTGTTTTATACCCTTGGCGGTGGGGTGCGGCAATCCTTGAAGTACAGCGATTTCAAGATGCTGCCAATACTTGTGCCCCCAATACCTACGCAAGAAAAAATTATTGCCTACATAGAAGATAAAATCAGTCGGGAGGGATAAGGCTATGGCAATTCAGACAAAAGAGCGCAACTTCGAACAAGAGATAGAATGGTGGCTCACTGAGGGTGCAGTCGAAGCCGACCGCTACAAGAAGGGCAATCCCGTCGATTTTGACCGCAAACTTGCATTGGATAAAGGGGCGATTCTGGCGTTTATCAAAGACACTCAGCCTGACGAATGGCAGGGGCTTTGCAGGCGTCACGGCTCGGAAGTCTCTGCCGAAGCGGAATTCTTCAAACGTCTTAATTCGGAACTGAACTCTCGCGGCATGATTGACGTGCTTCGCCACGGTGTGGTGGACCTTGGCATCTCCGTGCGGCTTGCTTACTTTAAGCCGGGCAGCGGCATGAATCAGAGCTTAACGGCTCTCTACGCCAAGAACGTCCTGCAGATAACGCGGCAGGTCAAGTACAGCCTGCAAAACGAGAACTCTATCGACACCGTTATCTTTCTGAACGGGCTGCCGATAATCACCATAGAGCTCAAAAATCCGCTCACAGGGCAGACGTATCGAAATGCCATCACGCAGTATGAAAACGATCGTGACCCGCGTGAACTTCTGCTTGCTTTCAAAAAGCGGGCTATTGTGCATTTTGCCGTGGACACCGAAGAAGTCTGGATGACCACTTGGCTTCGCAAACTTGATACCACCTTCATACCTTTCAATAAGGGAACCGAAGACCACGGAGCGGGCAATCCTGTCGCCGAGGGCGGTGATTATCGCACGGCGTACTTATGGAAAGAGATACTGCAAAGGGATAGCATTCTGGACATTCTGCACCGCTTCGTGCAGGTCTCGAAAGATGACAAGGGCAAGGAAAAATTGATATTTCCGCGTTACCACCAGTTGGACGCAGTCCGTAAATTGGTGGCGGATGCTTACGCCAACGGGTCGGGC
The DNA here is from genome assembly GCF_000178115.2 of Ethanoligenens harbinense YUAN-3. Taxonomy (NCBI): domain Bacteria; kingdom Bacillati; phylum Bacillota; class Clostridia; order Eubacteriales; family Oscillospiraceae; genus Ethanoligenens; species Ethanoligenens harbinense. The sequence continues at coordinate 1,939,448 of NC_014828.1, read as the reverse complement.
AAGAACTATCTGATTCAGCATTCGGCAGGTTCGGGCAAATCGAACTCCATCGCTTGGCTTGCTCACCACTTGGCGAACCTGCATGATATACATGACGAGGTGATATTCCACAGCATCATCGTCATTACTGATCGCCGTGTTCTCGACAAACAACTCCAGCGCGATATTTACAACATGGAGCATAAGCCGGGCGTGGTCGTCCTCGTGGATAAGAACTCAAAGCAGCTAACCACCGCGCTGAACAACGGCGACAAAATCATCGTCTGCACCCTGCAGAAGTTCCCGTTTGTCGATGTGCAGAAGGTATCCACTACGGGCAAGCGGTTTGCTATTATCGTGGACGAGGCCCACTCATCTCAAACAGGCGACGCAAGCAAGCGTATGAAAGAGATTCTGGCGGACATCTCTTTGCAGGGTGACGATGTCGTCGAAAAAAAACTGCATGAGTTTGCAGTAGAAGAAGCAAAGGCCGAAGCCGAGGAAAAAGACCTTGACGAAGCTATCGCTGATGAAATGGCGGCACATGGTCAGCAGCCAAACCTCTCGTTCTTTGCTTTTACCGCCACGCCCAAACAAAAGACACTGGAAATATTTGGGCAAACGACAGCCGCTGGCAAGCCGGAGCCGTTCCACCTCTATAGCATGAGACAGGCCATCGAGGAGCATTTCATTTTCAATGTCCTTGAAAACTATACGACCTACGAAACCTACTTCCAAATTGGAAAGAAAATAGCCGACGACCCCGTGTATGGCAAGAATCTGGCGAACAAGGCTCTCGGCAAATATATGAGCCTCCACCCACACAACCTCGCACAGAAGGCGGAGGTCATCATTGAGCATTTCCGCAGTCAAGTGCAGCACCGCATCGGCGGGCAGGCGAAAGCTATGCTTGTGACGGGTTCGCGCCTCCACGCCGTGCGCTATTTCTTCGAGTTCCAGAGATACATCAAAAAGATGCACTATGACTTGGGCATCTTGGTGGCGTTCTCTGGCACGGTCAAAGACAAGGTGAGCGGCGAAATCAAAGAGTATACGGAATCTAACCTAAACAAGTTTCCGGATAGCGAGACTGTGGAAAAATTCGACACCGCCGAATATCAGCTTTTGATTGTCGCCGAAAAGTATCAGACGGGCTTCGACCAGCCGCTTCTGCACACGATGTATGTGGATAAGAAACTGACGGGCATTAAGGCTGTTCAGACGATTTCCCGCGTTAATCGCGCGTGTAAGGGTAAGACTGAGACCTTCATCTTGGACTTCGTCAACTCACGCGAAGACATCGAAAAGGCGTTTCAGGATTATTATCAGGCGACGGGCGTGGCTGAAACGACAGACCCGAACACCATCTACGACATCAAAAATTTCCTTGATCGCTTTATGCTCTACCGTGACAGCGAGATTGAGGCTTTCGCCAAGGTTTTCTTTAAGGAAACGAAGAACCAGGGAAACATTGACCTTGCGAAGCTGAATGGTTTTATCGACCCCGCTGTCGACCGCTACAATGCCCTGACCGAGGATCAGGATAAAATGGACTTCAAAGGCGCACTTGCAAAGTTCATCCGCCTGTATGCGTTTCTCACGCACATTATCAACCTCGGCGATGAGAATCTACACAAGTTCCATGCTTATGCCAAGTGCTTGCTCCGCAAACTGCCCAAAAGTGATACGGAGCGCACACCCGATATTGGCAGCGATGTTATGCTCCAATATTATCGAGTGCAGAAAGTGGCTGAAGGCTCTATTGCTTTGGCGAACGAGGACGGCATTCTAAAGAGTAAGACCTCCAGCACGGGATTGCCGATTGAAGACGAAAAAGAGGCTTTATCCGCTATCATCCAAAGCCTAAACGAACGCCTTGGCACGAACTTCACTGAAATGGATAAGGTTTTGGAGCAATTCGTTCAGGACATGTCCAATAACCAAGAGATGGTCTTGCGCTCTAAGAACCCGCTCGATCTCTTTAAAATCATTTACGACAATACCATTATGGATGTGGTTCTAGGACGCATGGCAAAGAACCAAGAATTCTGCGAGAAGTATCTGGAGGACGAGGAATTCAGACGCGAGATCGACAAAATATTATTGCCGCTTGTTCACGATCGGTTGTCGAAAATATAGGTGGTCGACTCGTGAAAAAATGCTGTTTAAGACTGTTCCATGCATACTTAAAGCCTTTATTATGAAGATTGAGAACGGCAAATTTAGCCCGCCAGAACTTCAATGCGGCTGTGCTTGGAAGGCCATAAAAGCCTGCGATCTGCTCGACTCAATGTTCAAGGCTATTCAAAAATACAAACTGCTCTCCGACCGAATTTCAGACGTCTTACCGTATGCCGACGTGATTCCAAACTGCTGTATGGTAAAGAATAAAGGAATTTCCGATATTCATTCTGCCATATCGAGCAATCAGTTTTGGGATGGTTGTGGCAGCTTATGGAGACTGGTGCAGGGGTAACACTGCCATATAAGTTATCGACTGCGCCGGCATCAATATTACGAAGGAGGTGAAACGTATGGCCAAATATACGGACGAAGAAATCAGAAACATGAAGAAAATAACTTGCAAGATTGCAGGAGACTACCTCGGTATTGCCCCGATGGCTGTAAGCATCGGCATGAGAAATGATTTGCTGCCCATAGGCTTTACTATTCATAATGACGACCGATACTCTGACAGCTGGAGCTACAATATCATTGCTGAGCGCCTAATCGCTTATAACCACGGGAAAATCAACGAGGTTCAGGTGAAAGACATCGAGAGAAATCTGAACACGATCATTTCACAGTTCGAAGAAATGAAACGTGACCTGCTTTTTTTATTAAGCGAAAAAGAGGAATTGGAGGGATAAAGCAATTTGACGCGGTTCTTGGGAAAGCTACCGAACAAAATCCGGTCCAAAACGCCCTTGGTTCGAACCCGATAGAAGATCAAACAAGTGAATTCCCGCATGTGTTCGTTGAACCTGATGCCGCGCCACCGAAACTAAAAATCATAACACAGTCTATGTTGAAGCCGATATCTGTGATAGGAAAGGAGGAGAGCGATATGCCAATAAAACCGGTGATTAATCTGACACGACGAGAGTTGTATGATGAAATCTGGGAGATTTCCGTTGCAGGTTTGGCAAAAAAACATGATATTTCTTACACCCACCTAATGAAACAGATAAAAGAAGCAGATATACCGGTTCCAACATCTGGGTATTGGACTCAGCTTGCTTATGGGAAACCTGCTTTCAAACCAGAATTGCCAGAACCGGCCGATGCGATGATTTCCATTTATGAGACTGTTCCGCGCACCAGGAAAAAGAAAAAGACAGTCGAACCGCCGTCACGGGAAGTCGTGAAAGAAATGCAGCCGGCTGAGAATACGCCTGTTTTAGCTGCTCCCGCTGATGATACGCCGGCAAAAGCAGCGGTTGCTCTCCCTGTCGTGGAGGACGCGGCAAATGCAGTATCGGAAGATCCTGTGATTTTGGTAGCTCCAGCGGTTAGCGAACCTGAAACATACACGCAGTATGGACAGACTTACAATGTATATGATCGAGAGACGATTTATAAAGAAGTATGGAAATTTCCTGTGACAGAGGTCGCGAAACGGTATAAAGTTTCCGATGTCACCATACATAAGGTTTGCAAGGCGCTGGAAATTCCGACGCCACCCGCGGGCTATTGGGCAAAAATGCGCGCCGGAAAGCCGGTTAGCGTGATTCCGCTTCCCCAAAGCGACACGGTTTCCAAAAGAACCGGTATCCAGACAGGCGTGACCCATCAGTTGGAAACGGCAAAGGAAACTCTTGCATTTTTGAGCGATGAAGACCGCTCTGTTATTCTCGCAATCACTTCTCAGATTCTGCTTCCAGATGATAAAGCGCGAATGCACTCCAATATCATCGCGCACCGCAAGGCCGTCGCAGAATGGAGGAGGCATGGTAAATACGCCGACAACAGGGGCTTGAACAGGCAGAATGCTGACCCGGCACCATCTTTGTCGAAATCCATTTCGGACGAAACGCTGCCCCGCGCGTGCCGGATCATTGATGCATTAATCAAGGCGATGGAGCCGCTCGGCTGCTCGCTGACCAACGATTTGGACTTTGTAGTAAACGGTGAAACGGTGCAGCTGTTTTTTTCTGAATCCCAAGACCAAACCAGTCATGTTCTTACAAAAGATGAAAACCTGCAGCTTTTGAAATATGAGGATGAACGCAGACATTCCTCTTGGGCATCCAAGCCACAAATACGAAAATACGACTATATTTTTAATGGACGGATCAGTCTGGCGGTCAACGGCCGAAAAAGCTTCCGCGACTGTAAATCGTATGTTTTGGAAGACCGTCTCGGCGATATCATGATCGAACTGTACGAAGCAGCCCAAGAAATAAAAAAAGCCCGTGAGGCCCGTGAAGAAGAGGAACGCAAGCGTCAGGAAGAGAAACGCCGTAAAGAAGAGTACCGAGATCGCTATAATATTGAGGTTGACCGAACGCTCGCTCTGACGAACCTTGCAGAGGATTATGATACCGCTTGCAAGATTCGGAACTATATTGCCGTTGTCGAAGCATCGGGGACGCCCGATGAGAAGACAGCCGAATGGGTCGGATGGGCGAAAACCAAGGCCGATTGGTATGACCCTACGGTTGCCAGAGATGACGAATTTTTTGGAGAGCGTAATCATGAAAAAAATGCTGAGGAGAAGAAATTGGGCCACAAAAATTACTGGTGGTAAACTTTTTGATTTGATCGAGGTGAGGCAAGACGCTTGCCCTAGAATATGCCCAGATTGCGGCCATGCTTTTGCGACGTTCCGCTTGTTTCTCAATACCAGTTTGACGTTCCTCACTTGTCAAAATATTATATAGCTTTTGCCCCTCTCTTGTGGTATGTTGTGTCACAAAGGGGGAGCTCGCTTATGGGTGACATATTATTCACAATATATCGTTGTTTTTACAAGATTCCAAAGGGTACGCCGCAGGCTCGGCGCATCGAAGCCAATCACCGAACACTGATTACGCACCTTAGCAAGGCTGACCGCAGGCTGGTGCTACGTATTATTGACGACAAGGATCAACTGATTAACGACATTTCATTGGACAGTTTTATAACCGGTTTTCAATTGGCGTGGCGTCTCGCAAACGAACTGAACGGGCATGACAAGCAACAAACCCCTGCTCTCGAAAGGTGAGTGAGAGCTTACGTCACTGGAGAAACGTACCACAATTTTTCTAGATTGCGTTCTTTGGCGAATGAACACGGACGCAGAAAGACTGGATTCGTGGGCTGGCTTCCCAGGCCAGCCCCCTCATTCTTTGATCTTCTGCTGATATTCCTCAAACGTAAGCTCGCTGCTCAGGGCTTTTGCGCGCAGCTCAACGGCATACCGCGACCACTGTTCAAATTCTGCGGCGCTCATTTTTCGTTTCATATGCCTCGCATAGTGTGTTTTATAGGCCCGGTTGTAGGTGAGCCAAACCGGGTCTGTTTTGCATTTGTCATCATATTTTTTGCGCGCGCCTACATCGCGGCAGGTCTTGGTATTGTCCTCTTCCAAAGGACGCTCACAGTAATCAGAATATTTACCGCCCTGCAGCAGGAAATACCGACCGCAGTGGAGACACCGCTTCGGCAGGTACCCAATTTTGAGCCCTCTGAAAAAATCCAGATATAAAAACGCCCCCAAGGTGCGGAAAGAATATTCTTCGCATAAGACGGCTCGGCCTTTTTCGTCCATGAGCACCGCGTGGCTCATGCTCACCGGGCCGGAAGTGTCGAGCTTCTGGTAGCCTTTTATCCGGTCGGCGCTTTTTTCTATAAAAGATTGATAAGCCTCGGCCGTCTCATGTGCATTCAAAAAATTGTTCTTCACATGCAGGAAGTGGTCAAGAAACTCGCAGTAAACATGTTTTACGCGCAGCAAATCGTCAATGAAGGTGAGATACCGGTCAAAAAAGGCGCCGATTTTTCGGTTTGCGTCTTCTATCTCGAGCAGGATATTGGGGTCATCTACCTGCATGTCCAGATATCTTGGAAAAAAGCGCGTGTGGTAGAAAAAAGAATCCTTCCCGTCGCCGGTTTCAAACCCGTAGTCGCTTTCATCGGAAGAATCAGAATCGTCTTCCTCATCGTCGTCTCCCCAATACGGATATGCGGCATTCAGATAGTCAAAAAGCTTGTCCCCGTTAAGAAGCTCGGCATCCATATTTTCGGCATACAGCGAAATCGAGCGGAGCAACTCGTCCACCAGATGCACCAGGCGCTGCGCCCGTTGCGCGTGCCGGTCATACTGCCGGATGTAATCCAAGGCGGCATCGTCCTGCAGAATAAGCTTCTGCCGCAAGGTCGCCAGTTCGTCGCGGATTTTCTCCAGTTTGCTGAAATCCATGTTTAGGCACTGGTTCAAAATCTCATTGCTGCGGTATCGCTTTTTCCCGTTGATGCAAACGGTGTCATTCCAGAAATACGCCTTGAACGCATACACCGGCCTCACCTCCATAAGAAAATTGAAAAGTAGAGAATGCTCACGTTTAAAATAGAGAATGTACTTAATATTATATTACATCTATTGACGATTGTCAAACAGGCTGTTACAATGCGGATAGAGTAAGAGAGTTAATACTTGAATTCTCTAACGCAAAGTGAAAGGATGAACTCATGGACAAGCTTGTGACCATGGACGGTGAGCAGCTGATGAGCGAGCCGCTGCCGCCCATTCGGTTTGTTGCCGAACGGTTACTCCCGCAGGGGCTTTCGATTCTTGCGGGCGCGCCGAAAATCGGCAAATCGTGGCTCGCGCTGTGGCTGTGTTTGCAGGTTGCGAACGGCGAGGCGGTTTGGGGATTTCCGACCGCCCGCGCGACGGTGCTTTATCTGTGTCTGGAGGACAGCTTCACGCGCATCCAGACGCGGCTGTGCCGCATTGCCGACGACGCACCGAAGAATCTGCATTTTGCTACGGTAGCGGCAAGCCTTGGCGAAGGCCTGGAACGGCAGATTGAAAAATTCCTGTCCCTGCATCCCGATACGTCACTTATCGTCATCGATACCCTGCAGCGCATCCGAAAGCAGGCGCCCGACGCAAACCCTTATGCCGGAGACTACCGCGATATTGTGCTGCTCAAGAAGCTGGCGGACCGGTACAACATCGCCGTCATCCTGATTCATCACCTGCGCAAAATGAGCGATGAGGACCCGGTCAACATGATCTCTGGCACCACGGGCATCAGCGGCGGCGCGGACGCAACTTATGTGCTGAAGCGTGACAGCCGCTCCGCCGACACGGCGATCCTTTACTGCACGGGGCGGGATATCGAATACCGCGAGCTCCGGTTGGAATTTGACCGGAATACATATGTTTGGAATCTGCTCTCGGACAACCGTGACGCAGCGCCGGAACCCAGCGATCCGACGATTTCATTTCTTGCAGATTTTATCCGGGCACGCGGGAGTTTTACGGGAACGGCGACGGCGCTTGCCGAGGAAATGGAACGAAGCGGCGGTGAGAAACTTCTCCCCAATGTCCTGATGAAAAAGATCATCCGCAATCAAGTGGAATTATCGCGTAATGGCATTGTATTTTCCGCAAAGCGCACGCATGACCGTCGGGAGCTCACGCTGGCCCGCGTCGACAATGACGGGAATGACGGCAAATCCGATATGGCCTCCGTGCCAAATTTGCCGTCGCAGTTGTCGCAGCCGTCGCAGGCATAGATTTTTGCCGCCCAGCGCGATGCTCCGTATTGCAATGTTATTCGATTGGCACATTCGGGCTGCCGTTTCCGCATACGGCGTAAAGTGTTTGCCCTTTTCTTTTACAAAGTGTGCCATCATGTCTCGCAAGCTGGCCGTCAACTCTGAAACTGTGACATCATGGCACACCGACGAGCGGCTACAAAAAAGGCCATCCGACACAACCAAAATGCAGGAACGATAGGACGGCCTATCGATCGCCCTGTCCCCACCGTGTGGCTTCGTGTGCCGTTTTCAGCGGCGGGAGGCATCCGTGCCCCATCCGTCGGGTTCGCGGCCCGTGCCGGGGCTTTGTGCGGAAATTTGGGCAGCGGGGCAGCAGGATTCTAAAACAGCAGAAAGAAAATCGGACGGTGCGAACTCATCCGTTCAGGGTTCCCGTCGGCGTTTGCCAGAGTGGGGTGTGCTCCGACGATCCGTGCTTTTCCTTTTACAAGTGGGCGGGCGTTTTACAGGTGGAATCCATATGCAGGTTAAAACGCGGTGCCGTAAGCGGCACTCGCGCGGCTCACACCGTCCCGCAACGCGGGGCGGGATGCGGGGTTGCGGGCTTTGCGCCTGATGCACCGGAGGAGTCATAAAAGTGGATACGGCCCCGTTTCATCCGTCCGGGCGGCGAGACGCTGGCGTAAGTTGGGCATTTGCGGGGATGTCCCACACGGAATTTTAACGATTCAGGGGGCTTGAAAATGGAACAGGAGAAAAAGGAAAGGGTCTGGATCTGGATGCCGCCCGGCATGGTGCGGCAGGCCGACGCGGCTTACCCGCTGCACGGGCTTGCGAGCCGCAGCGAATTTGTCTGCAAAGCCGTGGAATTTTACCTCGGCTTCCTGCAGGCGGACAGCAGCACCGCATACATGCAAAAAACAACGCTCGCGTTTTTGGAAGACCAGTTGACCAAGTTAGAGGCCCGCATGTGCCGCCAACTGTTTCGCATGTGCGTGGAGATGTCCATGTCGGCGAATGTTTCGGCGAGCCTGATTCACGGGCTTTCGGATGAAACACTGCAGGCGCTCCGAAAGAAGTGCGTGCAAGATGTGAAACACACCGTCGGCAGCATCCGGTATGACAAAATCTATCATTTTCAAAACCCGGATTTTACGGAGGAAGACGATGACACGGAAAACTGAAAAAATCACGGTGTCGCTGCCAGCCGAAACGCTCCAACTGGCGGAGGACAAATACAGAGCATTCGGCTTTGAGAACCGCTCCGCCTTTATTGACGCGGCTATCAGGGAGTATGTCAGCCGCGATCTGCTGCGGCAGTTTTCCGGCGAGCTGGCGGCGTTATACGGCAAAATTGAGCGCAGCGAAATCAAGGGGCTGGAAGAACACCTTTCCAAGCTGTCCTACAAAATCGCGGTGGAGTTGGCGCAGATCAATCTGCTTCTCGCTTCTCTTCTGGAGGTGCCTTACCCGGATACACAGAGGCTGCGTGGAAAAGCGGTGCGGCTGGTCGGGGAAAGTCGTGGGTACGTGCCGCTGAAGGACGCGATTTGCAACCGGATGGATATTCATTATCTCGAAAATGATGAATGAGAGGAGTATGGCATGGAACACGCACGCAAAAGAAGGTTCATTCCCATCCACGGCGCGGCGTCCTGGCAGCACCATGGCGGTGTGGATTTTCTGGTCACCAGCCAATTCTGCGGATGGGAAAGCATTATCACCCGCTTGCAGGAGCTGATGGTCGCCGAACTCGAAGACGGTGAATTTGATGACAGCGATGGCGATCGTTTACCTGATGGCGAAGATACCGATACGCTTTCTTCCGAAAAGCCATAGCTTTCAAAAAAGCTTTGCGGTATACTGTCCGCTGAGACAGGCTGCCGCCGCGAACCGACAGCCCCGAGAGGGGCAGACAAGTCCGGGAAAGGAGCATTCATGCAACAGACGCAGACAGTCAACGCCGGCATCTACTGCCGGCTTTCCGTAGATGATGGCAATCTCGCGGAAAGCGAAAGCATCCAGACCCAGAAGGCCATGCTCACCGACTATTGCCGCCAGCATCATTTTCACATCGTGGATTACTTTGTGGACGACGGCTGCTCCGGCACCAATTTCGACCGGCCTGAATTTCAGCGCATGCTGGCCGAGATCGAGGCAGGGCGCATCAATACCGTGATCTGCAAAGACCTGTCGCGGTTCGGCCGCAACTATTATGAGGCCGGCATGTACCTTGACCAGTATTTCGTCCAGCGGGATATTCGGTTCATTGCGCCCGGCGACAACGTGGACACCAGCAAGGGCCCTCTTGACCTGAGCGTGCCCGTGCTCAACATGATGAACGACTTTTATGCCCGTGGAATCTCGCAGAAAACCAAAGCGGCGAAAATCACGCGCGCCAAGCAGGGAATGTTCATCGGCTCCAAAGCGCCCTACGGGTATTGCAAAGACCCGGCGGACAAGCATCATCTGCTGGTGGACGAGGAGGCGGCCGCCGTTGTGCGGCGCATCTTCGCAATGGCGGCGGATGGGCAGGGCTACAACCGCATCGCGCGTGCCCTGCACGCCGAAGGCATCCCAAACCCGATGTCCTATTTCAACGAGAAGCATCCGGATTATTTCAAAAGCCCCTATTGGAAGCGAGACACCCAATGGCATGTCACATCCATCCAGAAGATTCTGGAGAACCCTGTCTATCTGGGCTGCATGGCGCAGTGCCGCGTCGGCAATAAAACTATGAAGGGCAAAACGGTCAAAAAACCGCGCGAGGACTGGATCGTGGTGGAGAACACCCACGAGGCGCTGGTGACAGCCGAGCAATGGGAACTGGTGCACCGCCAGCTCGCCATCAAGCGGCGGGCGCGCAAAGACGGTGAACCTCAGATGTTCGCGGGCCTGCTTTACTGCTCGGACTGCGGTTCCGCGCTCTCATTCTCAACCGTGCACCGCAAGACCAAGCCGGATGGCGGCCGGTACAAATGCTGGCTGTATATGCGCCACGGGAAGGAGGCCTGCACGTCCCATTACATCAGCCTCGACCAGATCAGCGCGGTGGTGCTCAACGACATCCGCAAACAGGCGCGATATGCCTGCCTTTACCGCGACACCTTCCTGAAAAAACTGAAGGCTGCCATGGCGGAGCAGGAGAGCCAGTCGCTCAAACAACAGGAGAAAGAGGATGCCAAAATGCGAAAACGTATCGCGGCGCTCGATGGTATCATCAAGAAGCTGTTGGAGCAAAACGCTTCCGGAGCCATTACGGACGAACGGTTCGCCGCCCTCACCGCCGAATATGAAAATGAGCAGGCCGGTTTGAAGGAAACCCTCACGGCACACGAACAGGCCGCCCAGGCGGTGCGGGAAGCGGCGGAGAACGCGGAGCGGTTCACACAGGTCATCAAGGACTACACCGACCTGCATTTTCTGGACAGCCGCATCCTGCACACGCTGATCCAGCGCATCGAGGTGTATCCAAGGCAGGTAGACGAGCAGGGGTGCCGAACGCAGCGGGTGGACATCTGCTATAACTTCATCGGGATGACGGAAATTGAGCTGTAAAACAAAATGCGTGGGTCGCCTGACAACTGATTGCAAACCGCAATACAATCGGGTATACTAATAGAAAGCGAGGTGAATTTTCTATGGCGAGAACATCCAATATCTTTGCGCGCGTCGAGCCCGAGGTCAAAGAGCAGGCGGAAAAAGTGCTGAACCAGCTGGGCATCCCGATGTCCAACGCAATCGGCCTTTTCCTGCGCCAGGTCGTGTTGCAGAGGGGAATTCCCTTCGACATGAAGCTGCCGTCCAATCAGCCGCTTGCGATAGGCAGCCTTAGCGACGAGCAATTTAACGCGGAAATCGAAAAAGGCTTCCGTAATCTGGCGGCCGGAAATGTGGTCCCGGCGGAGCGTCTCGCGGAAGACCTGCGCCGGGAATACGGTCTATGAGCCAGTGGCAAATTGTCTACACCGAGCAGGCGGCGCGGGATCTGCGGGGCATCCACGACTATATCGCATTCACCCTGCTGGAGCCGGAGATCGCCAGAAAGCAGACCAGACGCATTCTGGACGCGGTCGCAACACTCGATGAAATGCCGCTGCGCTGCCCGCTCTACGAAAAAGAGCCATGGCGCGGCAAAGGCTTGCGGGTATTGCCGGTGGACCGCTATCTTGCCTTTTATCTGCCGATGGAACCGCGTAACACCGTTGCGGTAATTCGGGTCATGTACGGCGGGCGAAATCTTGAGGAACAGCTGAAACAAACGGATTTGAACGTATAGCCTGTGGTTTTATAACCACCCCACGGTCAGGAGTTCGATCCTCCTCATCTCCACCACAAAAATCCAGTACCCATGTGGGTGCTGGATTTTTTATGCTTAAAAATAAGTAGCGACGTCACAACAAAAACCTACTTCTTCTGTGTAATCGCCCGCGAAGCTGCTACCTCAAAATTTTGTATTTTCATGGAGAAATGATCGTATAGTATGCACTTTTGGACAGCTTGTTGTAGTCCAGTATTTGGTGAACGGAGATATTGAAATCGATGTCCAACGAATAGACCCTGTGGATGGAAACTTTTTGGATGAGCTGCAAGACAATCATTTTTTCCGTGATGCTGCACTTGCTCCAAAGCTCTGACCAATTCACCACACGACTATAGAATTTATGAATCTCCACGCCTTTCGTTTAGACGTTCAATAAATTCTTTCAGCCAGTGTGAAAGGTCGGCCTTGGCCTGTTTGACAGCATCAACGACCTGTTCCACCAGGCCGTTGATGCTGTCCATGTTTAATGGGCTCTCACCGCAGATGACTTTGAGCACCTTGAATCGGGGAAACACGGGGACTCCCCTTGGTTTTCTCCCGGTATGGGGAGCATTCAAGACTTGCCAGCGGGTTATGGCGCTTGTGGCGCTTTGGCATCCGTGATCGGCAGGCGGTTCCGACAGTTACGAGCTGCCGCACGTTTTGTTTGTGGTATCCTTTCCGCCGCGAGTCATGGCAACTGGTAAACCGCGCCGGTTTGCAGAAGCAATGTGTCGCTTGTGCCTTGCGATTCGTTTTGACAGACCTCTCTGATAGGCTTATTATGCAGCGCTCAGACCAAAAATTCTACGTCTGTTCCTCTCCGTTCGTCGAAATACTGCACGGAAAACTTTTTTTCCGCCAAATCAACATACAGTTCGGTCCAAAGTTCGCTATTTTCCCAGTGGATCGCAAAACAGTTTGGCTCTACTTGCCGAGAGATGGAGACAGTTCCCTCAAACGCACCGTAACTGTTCCGGAAACGCATAAGACGAAACAGTTTTTTTAGCAGCGGGCGCTGTGTTTCAGTTGCGATTTCTTCCTCTGTATAATAGTGCCGATTGATATTACGGCCTTCTTTGGTGCGCCCTAACAAGTCAACATCGTTTTTGCCCGCCAGCATCCCCACATAATACACCTGTGGGATACCCGGAGCAAACAACTGAATAACACGTGCCAATAAGTAAGCAGCGTCGTCGTTTCCCAGCGCAGAATAATAAGTGCAGTTGATCTGGTAAATATCCAGATTGTTATATTCGGCGGAACTGTATTTTTGTTTTATATTCGCACCATGTTCATACAGCGCCTTGATTGTGAAATCAATTTCTTTATCGGTTAACAAGCTTTTGACATCCACCACGCCGATGCCATCATGTGTATCCAAAGTCGTAAACTGCTTGCGGGGGCATATTTCAAGCCAGTGTACCAACCGTTCTGCGAGGCCGGAATACAATGCGTGTAATACAAGCATGGGCAAGGAAAAGTCATAGACCCAGTTACCATGCTCGGCCAGCTTCAACTGGATGCTGTAATGCTCATGAATTTCAGGCAGGATATCTACATGAAACGGCTTGAGAATTTCACTGTATTCATTCAGAATATTCCAGATATCGGGTTCAATAAAAAAGCAACTGGTACCCGGCCTTTTAGTCACATAGGCCAATGCGTCCAACCGAATGATAGAAGCCCCCTGTTTGACGAGAAATTCCAGGTTATTGCGGTTAAAGCGTTTGGTAACAGTGCTTCTCACATTTAAATCAATTTGTTCCTCGCTGAACGTACACCAAACTTTTTCTTCGGTGCCATCCGTGAAGTGTGCATCAACATATGGGGCACGGGGTTTGCGCTTGTAAATGACATCCACCTGTTCCTGCGTGGGAAAGCTATTTTTCCAAAAAATTTTATATCGGATAAACAAATCTTTCCAGAGAGATGCATCCTTGTTTTTTAAAAAATCCTGATAATAGGCGCTTTGCGCAGAAATGTGATTGAGCATATAATCAAACATCAAATAATATTCCTGTGCCAGCGCGCCAATGTCTTCAAATGTGCCGAATTCTGGGGAGACTTTCTTATATGTTACGGGAGAAAAACCACGATCACCGCTGGATGGGAAAAACGGAAGAATATGCACACCCCCAACAACGCCATCGAAATATCGTTTGAGTATAGCGCGCAGATCTTTGAGATTTCGCCCTAAGCTATCTGGATAGGTGATCAGCATGACTTGATTTTTTACAGGCATATACGCTCCTTTAGAACTTGTGCAAGCCACACCTTTAAAGTGTGGTCACGACTTAAAACAACAAGCCGCTTCAATTTTATTGTGCAAGAAAACGTTCGTGCGCCTGCCGGAGCTCTTCCGCTTTTTCTTCCGGGCAAGTGGGGTTACAATGTGCCCATGCGCCCGTCTCGCTGGATGCATTGAACTTCTGCTTTGTTTCTGAACGCATCGGCGGGAAAAACTCGATATGAAAATGGTAATAATCCGAGGTATCCCCGTAATTGACCGGGGCATTGTGCATGCACATCATGTATGGAAATTTGTAACCAAACAGGCTGTCCAGCGTGCCGGCCGTCTCTTTTAGCGCGGCAGCCAGCGCGTTACGTTCTTCATCGGTAAAATCCACGATCGCGCCGGTATGGCGTTTGCTGTATAAATAGACACCATATGGGTATTCCGTGTAAAACGGCAATAAGCAAACAAAATGGTCGTTTTCAAAGATAATGCGTTTTTGAAAATCTTGTTCCGCTTTCAAGTTGTCGCAGAACAGGCAGCGGCTGTTTTCGTTGTAATACGCTTCGCTCGCTTCCAGTTCCAGACGTAGTTTTTTCGGAACGATTGAGTACCCGTAAATCTGTCCGTGTGGATGCGGCATGGTTACACCCACGACATCGCCGCAGTTTTCAAAAATAAAGACATATTTGATTTTTTTATCTTGCCGCAGCGCGTCATATCGTTCCGCCCAAAGGTCAACCAGTTTGCGGATGTGCGGCACCGGCAATTCCGGCAGAGTGATCGTGTGCTCGGGAGAATACAGGATGACCTCGCATTTGCCATATGCCGGTCGCACCTTAAAAAAGTCGGTCGCCACGTCATCCGGTTCCGGCGGGGTCTGCGAAAGCGCGGGGAAGTCATTGTCATATTTCAAAACGTCATACCGGCCGGGAACCTTTCCGGAACCCGGGCAAAATGGACACCAGTCCTTTGGCATTTGCGGACGGTTCTGCCGGGATGACGCAATCATGATCCAGTCTTGAATAAACGGATGCCAGCGAAGTTCAGCCATAATAAATTCCTCCGAATTGACAGATTGCATGTAACGCAGCCGTTCCGTCGCAGACAAATGGAATGGCCGCGTTGGAATATTTCCTGTTTTATTCCGAGACACGTACGGCGCCGACCGGACGCACTCGTAACCGGTAGCACGCATGCTCTCCAAAAACACGGTTCATTTCGGCCGTATAAACGTCTGCCGGTTTATTGGGCACAAATGCCTGGATCGTTCCGGCAAATCCGCCGCCATGCACACGCCATGCGCCGTTTTTCTCCAGAATTTTTTCAGAAAGCGCGAGTGCGAGCGATAATCCCTGTTGTCTGGGATCTTGGATCGAATAGACATTTTGGAGATATTGAAATGAGGAACGGCCGGATTGTATCACCAGATTAAGGAACGCTTGAAAGTTCCCACTGCGCAGTGCTTCCACTTCCCCGGATACGCGCGCGTTGTCTCCAAAGAAATGGAGCGCACGCAGAACCGCGCGGTCTCCCAGTTTTGCACGGATTTCCGGCAGGCGCGTGAAGAACTGTTCCTCGTTGCACTTCCGCAGTACGGTATGTCCCAGCAGAGTGGCAACGGCTTTCATTTCCGACTGGATGGACGCATAATCCGCATTGAGGTCGGCGTGGTTGCCCGCCGTGTCGATGATGCAGAGCGTATAGCCGGTTTGCGCCATATCCAAATCGATCTTTTGTACCAATGGGTTTTCCGGGTCGGCGAAATCGATAGAAATAAAGCCACCGACCGCACTCGCCATCTGATCCATTAGTCCACAGGGCTTGCCGAAAAATTCCCGCTTGGCATACTGGCCCGTTTTGGCCATAGTGACGGTGTCGATCTTGCCGCCGTTGAACAGGTGGCTGAAAATGTTGGCGCACATCACTTCAAAAGCCGCCGAGGAAGAAAGGCCGCTTCCCTTTAAGACATTGGAAGTTATATATGCGTCGAATCCACCAACGGTGTAACCCAGTGTTTGCAAACGTGCGGCTGTCCCCCGGATGAGCGCTTTGGATGTAAAGTGTTCATTCTCCACCGGCCGGAGCGTTTGAATGCTCAATTTATCCATTCCAAACCCTTCGGATTGCAACCGTATCTGTGTATTTCCGGACTTTCTGGCCACTGCGATCACGTCCAGATCCACGGCGCATGCCAGCACGCGCCCATGGTTATGGTCGGTGTGGTTGCCGCCTATCTCGCTGCGACCCGGAACACTCAAAATCTGCACGTCCCCGCCGCCATAAAGCTGCGCAAACGCATTCAGCGCGTCCAGATACCGTTTGCGCTGTGCGTGAACGGTGGCTTCTCCATAAAGGAGGCCCAATGTTTGATCCAGCCTGCTCTCCTGAATCTCTTTTTTAATTTGCAAAAGTTCCATGTGGTTCGCTCTTTCGTGCATGTATAAGCATGTTGTAAACGGTTGTTTCGTGTGGGCACAGTGTCACTTGACGGCACCGTTAACCACACCGTTAATAATCCACTTCTGACAGAATAAATAAAAAATCAAGATGGGGATAAGGGCCAGCAGATACGAAGCAAATGCCAGATTGTAGTTTGTACTGAATTGATTTTGGAAATTGAGCTGTGCCAGCGGCAGGGTATTGGCGCCGCTTCCGCCCATCAGCACCAGTGGCGTCATCACGTCGTTCCATGCGCCCAATGCGGTTAAAACCGCAACGGTCGCATGCATTGGGATCATATTCGGGAAAATAACCCGCCAATATGTTGTCCAGACGCTCGCGCCGTCCACATAAGCCGCTTCTTCCAGTGCCATCGGAATGTTTTTCAGATAACCAACATAAAGCAACAGGTTCATTGGCATATAAAACACGACATAGAGAACGATGACGCCGCCCCAGTTTGCCAAATGCAGCATGGCGGTCTGCTTGATCTCAGGCATCATCAGGATCGCAAACGGCACAAACATGCCGCTGATCATGTAGAAATAAGCAAATTTATAAAACTTTTTGCGGGCCATATTCCGGCCGATTACGTAACCGGCAAGAGAATGGATCACAATGGAAAGAGCGACCGTGCACAACGTAATCAATACGCTGCAGCCAAGCGATTGCCAGAAGTTCGTCACTTTCATGGCTTCCGAAAAATTGGATAGACTCCATTTAACGGGCGGAAGCAGGGCGCCGAGAATATCGTTGGTCATCTCGGAAGGTTTTTTGAAAGCGATGATGACCGTCATGTAAAGCGGAAAAAAGATGGTGACACAGCCGATGGTGAGCAGAATCGTGACCGGCCAGTTGGTGCGATGATTTCTGATTTTTACAGAATGGTTGATATTCATAGCTGTTCCTCCCTGTCTCCCAGAAATTTTAGTTGAAACACGGAAATGGCCACGATCACCACAAAGAAAAGCACGGCGTTTGCACTTTGATAACCGAACTGTCCGCCGCCCAAGCCATTGTTGTATATCAGATAGGAAATCGGCTCGGTGCTCTGCGCCGGCCCGCCTTGCGTGAGGGACATGATTTGGTCAAACACCATTAGGAAATTTTTCATGCACAAAACCATGTTGATGGTCACAAACGGCATGATTAAAGGAAGCGTGAGGTTTTGAAACTGTTTCCAACCGGTCGCGCCGTCCAGCGCGCCTGCTTCATATACATCCTGCGGAACCGTCTGCAAACCGGAAATATAGATGATTGTATTCATGGCGATTGCCTGCCATGCGACCACAACCACGATCGCAATCCAGGCTAATTTGGGATTGGATAAGAGGCTGGAACCCAGCGCCGTGCTGCCCAATGTTTTGCCCAGTGTCGGCAGGATATACGTAAAAAAGAAGTTAAAAATGTAGCCGACCACCAGACCTCCGAGCACGGCGGGAATGAAGTAGATGCCCCGGAGGGTGGATTTGATGCGGATCTTCGCGTTTAGCCCCAGCGCCAGAATAAGGCTGAGCACATTGACGAGGATAGTGGTCACTACCGCAAACAGAAATGTAAACTGATACGAATGGCCGATGCGGCCGTCCTGAAACAAATTGACGAAATTGCGCAGACCCACGAAATTATAGCTGCCGAATCCCCTGAAATTGGTAAAGCTATAAGAAAACCCCTGTAAAAGCGGCAGCGTGTTAAACAGGAAGAACAGGGCCATGATCGGAATGAGTATGGCCAGAAATGTCCGGTTCTTACGGTCGATGCGGCTGGATTGCAATGGACGATTCATTTCTCTCAACCCCTCTCTCATCAGGACGCCGAACTGGATGCTGCGGCACCATGCTCTGCTTCGTATGCCTGCAGTTTGGCAATCGTATCCTGGTTGTAACGTTTCCAGTCTTTGTCGAATCCCGATAAAAATGCCTCTTTGCTTTGGCCAAGCAGAAATGTCTGAATCAAAGCATCCACACTCATTTCGGAAGGATAATGATGGTCCTGATAATCCGCCATTTTCCCCTGCTTGATATAGGGCTGCATGCTGTCGAGCACAGAGGACATTTTAAAATCTCCTTCTTTGCATGGAACCGCATTTTGTTCGTCGACATAGCTTTGCACCGTCTTGTCTTTCAACAGGAAATCGAGCACCCGGTAGCAGGCCGCTTTATGCTTGGTGCTTTTCATCACACTGAACTGCAAATCGTTTCCGGAATTCAGTTTGTTTTGCGCTGCGTTGTTGCTGGCCGGCATCACAAACGAATCAAGCTGGAGGTTTGGGTTTACGGACGTGATCTGCGGCACGGCATAGCTGCCGATTGCGAACATGGCGGATTGGCCCTTGGCAAACGCGGTGCAGGCATCGTTGTAGCCATACGCAAACGGGTCTTTCTGTCCATATTGCAGGAGCGCCTTTTCTTTGTCGGCCACTTCGCTGTAAGCCTGTTGAAAAGTTGCTCTCCCCATATTGACATGCTGACAGATATCGGGAGATACCAGATCTACCGCAATGGCATTCCATGGGGCCAGCGTGGTCCAGGTGTCTTTCATGCCAAAATAAAACGGAGTGATTCCTGCGGCTTTGATTTTTTCACAGAGGGCGATTAGTTCATCCCAGGTGGTGGGAATTGTCCAGCCATGTTGCTGGAATATCTGTTTGTTATACAGGATGCCGGACGCATTAGCGGCGTATGGCACCGCATACACCCCTTCTTTTGGCACCAGTTCCAGTTGCTTATCCATTTCCTTATAAGCATCCTTGATGGTATCCAGACCCTTGTAATCGCTGATATTCAGCAACATATCGGCATCCAGAAAATTGGAATAATTGATGTCGCCTCCAATGCCGATGATGTCAGGCAGGTCGTTTTTGATCAGCCGCGTTTTCAGTATGGTGATGGCATCATTGGGAGAAGTAACGATTAAATTGATGTCCGGGTTTTCCGCATTGAATTTCTTTGCGATGGCCTGAAATGTCTTGACAGCTTCGGGTTTATACTGGAACAGCTCTACGGTCACTTTTCCACTCGTGCTTTGACATCCGACAGAAAAGATGACGGTGCCAAGAATCAAACCGGCACACAAAACCATGGACAACATACGATTAAGGTCGTTTTTCATTGTTTCATAGCCTCCCTTTCCATATGTCCTTTGATACTACAGCAATCCCGGTTCAGAATGCGAGAAAGGAACCGGAACCACAGCGCGCAAGGCAAGGATAACGAACAAGGCAACTCTGCAGGCTGCCGCATGAGGAAGACAACGCATTGAGACGTTGAGGAACGGTGAACTATTGCAGACTGGGTTGAAATGGTTGAAAGCAAACGTGATACTATATTTGCTTAAAATGCCAGATCGTGCTTATGAAATCGCCGTTTTCTATTGGAACGGTTAAGCCGATATACATCAGTTCGTCGCCGCCGAATACCTTGTTACTTCCCAAATCGCGGTACTGCTCAGACGGGTCAAGGCCTTTCAGACGCAGGATGCGAATCGGAACAGCCGGTTGGGCAAGCACCTTGAAATAAAATGCCAGTGCTTCACTGCCATCCTGCGAGACATACAACCACGCGGTTTCATTGCCTTCAAACGGGCTGAGCAAACGATGCTGCTTTCCAAACTGAATGAGCGGCCGTATCTCTTTGTAAAGAGCTATCTGGCAGCTAACCTCCGCTTTCTCTGTTTTAGAAAGTTTGCCCAGATCCAGTTCGTATCCGAAATTACCGGACATGGCGACGTATCCTCGCGTTTGCAACGGGGTGATGCGTCCGACCTGCTCGTTTGGCGAAACAGAGACATGGGAGCAAATAGTGCTTGGCGGGTAAATAATGCTGGTGCCGTACTGAATCTTCAAGCGGCAAACGGCATCCGTGTTGTCACTCGTCCAGGTCTGCGGCATGTAGTACAAGATGGCGGGGTCAAAACGGCCGCCGCCGCCGGAGCAGCTTTCAAACAGCACATCCGGAAAACGGGAGGTGATCGCATCCATCACACGGTAAAGTCCCAGTATATAGCGGTGCGCCGTTTCACGCTGGCGCTCGGGTGGAAGCTTGGCCGAGCCTACTTCCGTCATATGGCGGTTCATGTCCCATTTGACATAGTCAATGGGGGCACTGGAAAGAATATCGCATACCGCATCCACGATATATGTGCAGACATCTTCGCGTGAAAGGTCGAGTACCAGCTGATTGCGTCCTCGGGTGTGCGGCCGCCCGTTCACATGCAGGCACCAGTCCGGATGCGCACGGTAGAGGTCGCTGTTTTCGCTGACCATTTCCGGTTCAAACCAAAGGCCGAACTGCAAACCCAGCTCATGGATGCGTTTGCCCAACCCATCCAGGCCTTCCGGCAGCTTTTTGTGGTAGATCACCCAGTCGCCGAGGGAGGAATTGTCATCGTCACGTTTTCCGAACCAACCGTCGTCCAGCACCACCAGTTCAATGCCCACATCTTTTGCTTCCTGCGCCAGCTTCAAGATGCTGTCGGCATCAAAATTAAAGTAAGCGGCTTCCCAACTGTTGAGCAGAACAGGTCGCAGGGCATCGCGAAATTTCCCCCCGCACAGCCTCTCGCGGTACAGCTTGTGGTAGACCTGCGACAGTCCGTCCAGTCCGGCCTCTGAATAGACCAGCACTGCTTCCGGCGATTGGAACGATTCTCCAGGCCGGAGCAGCCACTCGAAATCGAACGGATTGATCCCGATGGAAACGCGCGCCGTGTGGAACTGATCTACCTGCGCCTGTGCAAGAAAGTTGCCGCTGTATACGAGGTTGAATCCGTATGCTTCACCGGTGTTCTCGTCGGTATTCGGCCGCAGCAGCGCGATAAAGGGATTATGCTGGTGGCTGCTGGCCCCACGACAGCTGTCCACCAATTGGGTGCCGGGTGTCAGGCGGCGGCGAGTGACGTTTCGCTCGTTGGCATGCGCGCCATCCAGCGTGAGCAGTTCAAACACATCGTCTGAAAAATCAATGCTTGCGCTCAGTACGCGCAGTAGCCGCACGGGGGCTTTGCCGCTGTTTTGGAATCGCACGCTACGCGTGATTGCGCCTCCTTGCTCAAAAACGGTGTAGGAAAGCACCGCTTCCAAGCCGGAAAGCACATCTTTCACCGTGATCTCCAGTGTCTGTGCTTCGGCGGCAGTCTCGACATAGGTGGCCGGCAATCCCGGCAGTCCCGGTTTGCCCGCGACAACGCGGTGCGACGCATACCGCAGATCGGTTACGGCAGACCCATCTGCGAAAGCCGCTTCAAAGGCCGGTGTGCGGAAATCACCGCTGCCATACGATGGATATTCCATCGGTAAAGTGTCCAGTGAAAACGTGCGGTCATCCGACGTAGGGTTTGGGGAAAATCCCCTGTCCAAGAATACAAGGGACGCGCTCTCACGATATGTACAAACAGCTTTGCCCCAATATCGGTGCAGGAGATACCCTTCTTTGGTCACTTGCAGCACATAGCTGACTTGGGTGTTGCGTAGATGAAAAATTCCATTTTTTTGATCGAATGTAATCGGCATCTGTTGGTTCCTCCTTTGAGTTGGTTTTTCTAAATGTAAGGGATTAAGGTTGGATGTAGTTGAAACGAATATAATGATGCGGGATTTATAAAATCGATGTATAAAATGGGACTTGAAACATATCAACATGAATTTCAGACATGCTGGTTATGCGTATTTCACAGTATCTACCCCCAATTTTATGTGCATTATTAATAATTTTATCGCCCGTTCGTTAGACTAATTATACTGCTTGAGATTCAAAAGAAAAATAATTGATTGATGAGATTTTTATATTTTTGTTGCAAAACTCAAAAATTCTTGTTACAATGTCAATGAATTAACTCAGAAATGAGGGACATATTTGGGAACTTCGATTAAAGATTACTATTTGGCACCCGGCGAACCATCACCGCTGGGTATACAGGTCTTGCATGCGGGGGAGCAAAACTGTCCTCCTGGGCATTGCTTTGGTTATGCTATCAGGACGCATTACCTGCTTCACTATGTGGTAAATGGGTGCGGTGAATATCGTGTCAACCATAAAACATATCTGCTGAAAGAAGGAGATGGTTTTCTAATATTACCTGGCGCCAGCACATTTTACAAAGCAGCAGATACTGACCCATGGATTTACCGATGGGTGGGTTTTAACGGAAAATCGGCTAAAAAAATTTTAAATGATGTAGGGCTAAACGAAAATTGCCTGTTGTTTCATTGTGAAATGGACGATTACATAAATAATTGTCTCATTTATTTGAAAGAATCCTGCCAAATTGCTTCTGGGAACGATTTGGTTCGGACGGGGTATCTGCTGTTGATTTTGGGAAAATTAAAAGGGCAACGCGTACTTGCAGAATCCGAATCTCATGAAGGTAAAAACAATCGCTTTCATAACGCTTCCAAGTATATTCAATCTAATTACATGCGAAATATTAAGATTACCGACATTTCCAACTTTGTTGGTGTAGACCGTTCACAGCTCTATCGTATTTTTCAAGAAACGGTGCACCTATCGCCCAAAGAATACTTGAATAATTATCGATTGGATTGTGCAGGTATTTTGATTCATACCACCGATATGTCTTTTAATGAAATAGCGAGCTCTGTCGGCTTTGAATATAGCTCTCATTTTTCCAAACTTTTTAAAGAGCATTTCGGTATCACACCCTCTGAATATAAAAGGAGAAATAATTGAATTGCAAGGGCAATAGAAAATTTGTCCATACAAGTCGGCTGATTATTGTGACTTATTGAGCTTTTACGAGTTTTTTAACCCGCAAAAGCTTGCAATCAGTTGGAATCGGAAAATGGAGCAGAGTTACCTTTCTATTTATGAATCGCCATAATTCTGTCCGAAAAATGTTGCCGATCGCTGCGCCCCAGGCAGGCTGTGACAGACCTCTTAAAAACATTGTTCTTGGTGCATTGAAATGCATCAAACTAATTTACAGATGGATTCGGTTGAAAATACAATTAGCTGTTTGTTTTTTGAAATGCGGAAAAATCATTGATTTCAGCCAGTAATATGATTTACAAATAGGTTTCCATAAATCTCTGATAACCGGTCTTGTCAGAAATTCGCGACCAGTTGGAGACCAGCCAAGAAAATGCAATAGGTTGGGCAATTTTTTTGAAGAGAAAAAATACAAAATCAGGTAAGCCCTTCGCCATAGGAGAGAGCTTACCTGATTCTGGGGAGTATTGTACTACGGTAAGAAGGTGATGCTCTCGCAGCTTTCGGGCGTGCATTTCCGGGTTTCGCAGGTCAAATGGCTTTTGGTCATGCAAAACGGTGAAAATGATATTTACAACCTTGTGTGTGACGGCACAGAGAGCCATATTGACGGGCTTGGAATTCAATTTTTCCAGTACCGGATTGCCGATTTCTCCATTGCAACGCGGGTGGACGCTGTTATGCGCGACTATGTGCAAAACACCGCGCGTATATCGTGTGCCCCGCTTGACGTTGTTTTTCTCCATGAGTCGGTTTGTCCTCGCACGCGCCAATGTAGAAGCTTTGCTGTATTATAATGCGGCGGCGCTAAGAGGAAAGGGGACTTCGTGTAATGCGGGGCAGTTGATCGGAAATGTTCCGGGTAAAAATCGCAAATAATTGACACAGGAGCACTTAATGCAAAGAGAAATCAGATGGCGAGAGTGGAAGAACCATGTCAATCCAACAGAAAGCTTTTGGGGAAAGCAAACAGCTCGCGAACATAATTTGGCCACTGCTGTTGCGGATACACCTTGCCGGGCAAGCCATACGGCACAAGCCCCATGCGCCGCGCGATCATCTCGGCGCGCAGCAGGTGAAACGCCGGCGCCGCCACCGCGATATTGCGCGAGAGCCCATGCGCCTGAATGATTTTCTTGGAATACAGCATATTTTCATGAGTGGTGCGCGACTGATTTTCGACAAAAATGCGGTCGGAGGAAATTTGGTATTGCGAAATGAGGACGTCGCGGATGGCGGTTGCGTCAGCGGGACTGATGTCGGTTGTCACACCGCCGCTGGCAATGCACATGGCGGAAGGATGTGTGCGCAGATAGTTACCGGCAGCGGTGATGCCGATTAACTGATTAAAGTCTGGGACTCCTTTGTACGAACCCTCACCGAGTACAACTACCGTAGCGCCTGCGGGAGGCGTGCTGCCGCGGCCAACCAGTATGATCGCTGTGAAAGAGACGGCCATCCAGCAGACGATTGCCATGCAGAGAAGCGAAACCGACCACAGAAAGCGACGAAACACCCGGGAGATTTTAAGCTTCGGGGTTAGGAAAGGAAAGACCAGCACGGATAGCAAAAGCAGAAGCCCAAGGGGGACAAAAAGGGGAACAAAGGATTCTAGGATCTTTAGCTTTGTGTATAGGTTAGGTGAGGCGGTGAGAAGGAGGAGTAACCCAACGATAATTCGGGAGATGGCTGATAAAATTTGAAGCAATTTCATGGGGTGGCACCTCTTAACAAGTTCATCTTTGATTGTCCTGACTGCCGGTTTAAAAACCTTTGGGGTGCGGATGTTGTTCTGGACTTACTCATGCGACTGGACCAATGCTTTTTCTGTAGTCATCGGGCTCGTAGCTCCGGGAGACATCTTTATTCATCTCTCATTATACCATTTCATGTATCCATTGAGAATATCGATGAACTGCTTAGTGGAAATATCACTCCAGAATCCATTATAAAACATATCGTTTTTAAGATGTTCGAAGAACCCTTCATATGCTGAGCTGTCGGGAGAGTATTCCTTTTTGACATTGACCTTGTCAGTTCCGAGCCCTGCATTCTTACGATCCACCCTGTCCAGCGATAATTGGAAATTTAATAGATAGTAAATTACGGCATGGAGTCTAAGTATATGGAGGTGAAGTGTTGTAGAATACCTGCGCAATAACAAACGATGTCAATCACCACTTGATCGTAAATATTGTAAATCTACATAGCGGGTTTACTTATAAATATTGAAGGGGGCAGGCTGATATGGAAAAACTGTTTATTATTGGAAACGGCTTTGATTTATCTCATGGCTTAGCGACAACATATGAGGATTTTCACGAGTACCTAAGATGTAATTATGTGGAAGATTTCGATCAATGTGAATATGATGACATCCAATCGTACTTGGGCGATCTTGACGATAAAATGCAATTAACCACTTCTACTATTATGGATTTTATTGAATATATATTAGCTGAAGTAAATGGGATCACGTGGGGAAACTTAGAAGATTCGTTATCAGAAATTGATTATGATATGTTGCTGCCGGATATTGATGAAGATGAAATTGTGGAAGAATATGACATCGAATTGGAAGACTATTATGAATATCTTTCTAAAAGGCTATATGATATTGTTCAACAGATCCCATTGTATTTTAGTAAATGGATAGATTCTATTGATGTTAGAAGCATTACCTTAAAACAAGAGTTCTGTGATTTGTATAATAAGAGCGACTTGTTTTTATCATTTAATTATACAAAGACACTAGAACTAAAATATGGAATTAAAGACGTATGCCATATTCATGGGGTTCAAGGTGGAAAACTATTGTTTGGGCACGGAAAAGACAAAGCGCCTTTTTATCCGGAAATGGCTGAAGCGATACTACATCCGGGAACGGAATATGAGTATGGATTGATGCGCAAAGTGCTGAGAAAAGACACTCAAAACGCGATTCGGGACAACGAAGGATTTTTTAAGAAAATTCATTCTCAGATAACAAGCATCTATTCGTATGGATTTTCCTTTTCATCTGTCGACAGAATATATCTCCAAAACATCTTTAAAAGAATAGACACAAATCAGATAACATGGTTTTTCAATGATTTTGATAGTAAGGATAAAATTGAAGAATATAAAAATATAGTAATTAGCAATGGATTCAAAGGTGAGTTTGAAATTTACCATATTTAGCATAAGATAGCTCAAATCCATGAAAACGTTTTGCAAGCGTTCGTATGCGCCTGGTTCATTTATATGGTAGCACAGGCAAACCATATGTAAAAGAATAATTCCGTAATGAAAAGTGAAAATAGCTACTATGCCAAAAGGCAATAATTTTATGGTGACATTTTGTTAAAGACTTGAACTATGCCGGCATAGAGTATATAACGAGTATTGGTAAAGGATGTCTGGCGCTTTTCCGCTGTTAATAAGCTGAGCGGGCAACAGTGCCTCCCCAAAAATCAGGGGGCATTTTTTGTAAAAAATTCGCGTCGGATAAGTCTAAAGTCTTTCGGTGACCGTCTATATAGATTGCTATATTCCAAATCATTGGAAATCGGTTCTAATCACCGGACGATGTTGAAGCAGCTACTTGTTTTTCAGAAAGTGCATTCTGCTTTTTTATGTGAAAAGGTGTGCAACCCTATCATAAATGGTGTAAACGGTCCTGCTTTTTTGTTTAACCGCCTTGTGGAATCAAAACACATCCGCTATGATAGAGTGTGTGAAAACATAGACGGAAGGTTGCATGTGATTCAAATGGACAAAATAGACTGTAAAATTCTTACGATTTTGGAGCAGAACGCACGGCTTCCAATCAAGCAGATCGCCCAAATGGTGTATATGTCGTCGCCTGCCGTGTCTGCGAGGATTGATTCTCTGGAAAAACGCGGGATCATTACAGGCTATATGGCCACAGTCGACCATGTCAAGATCGGATACCATGTCACCGCTTTTATCAATCTGGAGATGTCCCCCAAGAAGAAAACGGTTTTTTACCCGTTCATTTCCCAGTGCCCCAATGTCATGGAGTGCCATTGTGTGACGGGGCAGTACTCGATGCTAATCAAGGTGGCGTTCAAAAGCACGGTGGAGCTGGATGTTTTTATCAACCAGCTTCAAAAATTTGGGAACACATCCACGCAAATCGTGTTTTCGACCTCTGTGAATTGCAGGGGAGTCAATCTCATGGCAAACGAAGAAGAATCCTGACGGCATTGCACCCCATTGTCGGTGGAACAATGCAGGGAAATCGGACGCGATTCCAGGCGCCCGATTGTCCCGAAATAAAAGCCGGTAATGATCCTTGCGGATCGTTGCCGGCTTTCTGTTTTTTGCCGTTGCGGCCGGGTCAATGGCGGATGCGCCTTATTTTCATATGAGCCAAACGTATTAGGAAAACTGCAAAAAATAAAACATTAGAGCTATCACATTACACAAAACACCGCCTTAGTGAGACTATGGGCGGTGTTTTTGTATGGTAGCGGTCACTTCGGGCCAAGTTGGCCCGAAGTCGAAGGGAGGGACAACATATCCCCGACGGGTCTGATTGAAAAATCAGGCCCTTTTTTTGTGTCTGAATGAAGGAGGCAAACGCATGACAACTGAAAAAGCCAATGGAAACAGGCGCAGGAAGGAGGATGAAAAGCGGAAGCGCAAATGGCCGTACATTCTTGCGATTCTTCTGCTTTTGCTGCTTCTCCTGTTGCTGTTGCTGCGAAGCTGCGGAAATCAGCACCCAAGTCCGAATCCGCCGCCGTCCAGTTCCGCCCCATCCTCGTCCGTTCCGTCTCTGGACGATACCGGCAGCGCGGAGTCGGGAAGCAGCAGCACCCCGTCACGGCAGGAAATCCTGTCCCGGCTTCAAAAGCAGGAAGTTACCGTCACCGATAAAGTAAGCGCGCAGGCGTCTTTTTCCAGCGGAGCGAAAGGCAGCACCGGTACATGGGAAGTTGAAAATCCGTCCTCCAACACCGTCATTATGCAGTGCGAAATCGTGCTGGATGACGAAACCATAGCAAAATCAGCACCGATCTATCCGGGCCAACATATTGACGGCCTTACACTCTCCAAGCAGATTTCACCCGGAAATTACAGCGTGACGGCGACGATCCGGTATTACAGCAAGGATACAAAGTCCTACCTTGGGATGGCCGACTACAAAATTCATCTTTCCGTTTCGTAATCAGCCGCTTTTGCGGTTGAAATAAAAACATGCAGGAGGTTATTCAATGAAAAACAGGTTCAGAAAGATCCTCGCGGGTATCGTCACCTTTGCCGTGCTCGGCGTGATGGCGGCAGTCCCGGCGTTCGCCGCCGACAAAACCGACACCGGCACGGGCAGCATTACGGGGAACGTGACGATCAACGGCTCCATCGCGCCGCTGACCATCTCCGTCACCCATCCGATCAACGTGGCCTACGCCATCAGCCCGGATGCCGAAACCTTCACCGCGCCCGACATCACCGTGACCAACAACACCAAAGTTGCGGTGATCGCCACGGTGGAATCCCTGAAAGCCGCTTCAGGCGGCTCTCTGACCTTTACCGACGTTGACCCGTCCGCGAAAGCGTGGCGTTCGCTCAACCTCGTGGATTCCAAAAAGTACATTGCGCTCGGCATTGCGGCAAAAGGCAATTCCGGCTGGAACAGCGGATACAGCGCTTCCACTCATTGGGCGGTGAGCGATTCGCCGTTGCAGGTCGGGACGCTGAATCCGAACACTTCCGGCGCGCTGTCTCTGACGGCAGACTACGGCCTTGCGTTCGACGGGGCGTACACGGCCAACCATCAGCTTGTATTTCAATTCCAGCTCGCATAAAAACAGAAGCGCGGGAATTGGCCGGGATTTTCCCGGCCAACCTTCCACGCCGAAGGGAGGGTTTCTATTTGAGGCAATCATTCAGGCGGCTTTTTCTCGTCCCTCTGCTTGCCGCCGGTATCCTGTTGTCCAGTGCTTCACCCGCGTTTGCGGCCTCCGCCGCGTCGGTTCTGACGCTGACCGCAACGCCGAATCCGTCAGGGAACTATGTGGCGCTGAACTGGACAAACAGCGACAAAAGCCAGCCGTACAGCTATATGCTCTATTCCAAATCCGTGCATGAATCGAATTTCCAGAGCATCCCCGCCAAAGACCACGCGAAGGTTCTGAACATCTATCCCGTTGTTGAGCCGACCGTTTCCTTTACGACATGGCAGGGAAAGAGTTACACCCTGCCGAAGTCGGCTTCTCTGAAAATGTGGATGGAGACACCGAACGAGTATGATTCCAAGGGGTACGGCAAGGGCCTTATTTCCGTGGATACCGTTTCAATCTCCGATTTTAACGCCAACCCGGACGCTTACCTGAAAAACGTGGACGGCACCTACAAATACGACGTGCTGTATTTCGGGGCGTGGGACGCCTTTGCCAGTCAGGATTTATCCTCTGCGGCAGAGAGTAAAACCGACGCCTTTATCAAAACCGGGCGAGGCGTCCTTTTCGGGCATGACACGATGGTAGACAATGATACAATCTCCATGCCGAATTTCTTCAAGCTGGCCCATTACTGTAATATTCAGACGATTCCGCATTACACGGTGCTCGGCAGCGCGCAAATCAAGGTTTCCAAGAAGGGCCTGCTCACCAACTACCCGTGGAAAATTGGTGACGTTGGCACAGTCTTGAATGTCCCGATGTCCCATTCCAATCAGCTTGCTTTCGGGGACGTGTGGATGACGTATCAGCCGCCGTACACTTACCCCAACAGCGCGGAGGCCACCGGTTCCGGCGGGCATGGCACGAATACGTTTTATCTGACAAGCTGGTCAAACTGCGCCATGATTCAGACCGGCCATTCCAACGGCGAGGCCACGCCGGACGAGCAGCGCGTCACGGCAAACACCCTGTTCTACCTTGCTCAAATCACGACCGACACAAGCTGGAATGACCACAAGGGGCAGGATTTGGACGCGCCGGACAAGCCGACGATTTCCAGTGTTACGCACAATTCCGACCGGACGCAATATACCGTCCAGTATTCCTCGCAGGACAACGCCACCGGCTATCAGTATTATGTGGAAGCCACCGGCCAGAATGACGGCGTGAAATACGATTCTCCGGTTGTTTCCGCTTCTTTGAAAACCGGGATGAAAGGTTATTCCATCGTCGTGGACGATAAGCCGGATACCGTCCCGGACGGGAGCATTACCACGACAGCAAACAGCTATACCTTCTCCCGTCCGTCCGGCAGCGGCTTTTACATCCATATCGCCGCCGTGGACAATGCCGGAAATGTTTCATCCGTTACTCATTATTCCGTGGACGAGTTGGTGTCTGTCACACATCCGGTCAGTGTCAGTTACGCGATTGACCCGAACAGCAACACGCCGTTCACCGCCCCGGACATTCCGATCACCAACCATTCCATTTTTCCCATTAAGGTTTCCGTCGCGGGGCTGAAAGCGACCTCCGGCATCGGTGACGCCGCCCCCACGTCCTTTCCGGATTGGAACAGCCTGACGGCGGCGCAGACCGGAAGCAAAATTGCGCTCGGCGTGGGAATCGGCAAAACAGCCGGTTCAGGCTGGACGGTGGTTGACCGGGGAACGCCCGTTTACACGGGTGATCTCGCTTCGGAAGTCCCATTGGGGACGCTCGGCGCGAACGGAGCATCGGGAAATCTGGCGCTTACCGCTAAATTCGGTTTAGCCTGGGCGAACGCGCGAACCGTTTCCCATGAACTGACGCTGGATTTCACGATTGCGGATTAGCAAATCATTTTGAAAGAACCGAAACAGGCAGAACGGGCGGAGATTTTTCTCGGCCCTTTTTTACTGCAAAAAATCAGCAAGGAGGAAAAACCATATGGCAAAAGACGAAGCCAATATGCCGGAGGAAGCGACAACCGCCCCGGTCGGTGAAATCCCGGCAGAGGAAAAAGCCGCTCTCGCCGTCCCACCGCCGGAAGTCGGCGGCGAGGCCACGGCCCCTAAACCGGACGCCGAGAAATCGGCGCTGTCCAATGAGGCCAAAGAACCGATTGAGCCGCCCGCACCGTCAGACATCGGCGGCGAACACATCCCCGTCCCTGGCGACGTGGTTGTTCCGTCCGACAAAATCAATGAGCTTATGTCGGAAAAGAAACCCGGACGCAGAGGCAGACACCCAAAGGAGGATAAGGCCGAACAGACCGTCGCACCGGAAAAACCGGCTGAATCTCCCAAAAAGGAGCGCAAGCCCCGCGCGGAAAAGCAGAAACCCGCCGCCGCGAAAAAGGCCCCGGTGAAGGAGGAAATCCCCGCCCCGGAGCCGGAACCGCCACAGGAGCCGAAAGAGCCTCCCCGCAAGGGCGAAACGGAACAGATCGTTTTCCTCAACCTGTCAGAACTTCACGCTTTCAAAAATCACCCATTCCAAGTCCGGGATGATGATGAAATGCGGGCGATGGTGGAAAGCGTCAGGGACAAGGGCGTAACGCAGCCCGCCATTGTCCGGCCCCGTGAGGACGGCGGGTATGAAATCATATCCGGCCACCGCCGCCAAAAAGCCAGCGAATTGGCCGGGTACGCGGATATGCCCTGTATCGTCCGCAACCTCTCCGATGATGAAGCAATCACGCAGATGGTGGAGGACAACATCAATCAGCGTGAAAACATCCTGCCGAGCGAACGGGCCAAGGCCCTGAAAATGCAGTTGGAGGCTATCAAGCGGCAGGGCGCGCGGGGCGACCTCTCCACTTCGGGCCAACTTGGCCCGAAGTCGGAAAACGGGCAGCGTTCCAACGCGGTTGTGGCCGAACGCAACAAAATGACGGTCAAACAGGTTCAGCGGTATATCAAGCTGAACGACCTTGTTCCCGACCTGATAAAAATGGTGGACGATAAGAAAATTTCGTTCACCCCCGCCGTGGAAATGTCATTCATCAGGCCGAAAAATCAGCGGTATATCGCCGTTGCCATCGAGGGCCAGCAGTCGGCCCCGTCGCTGTCGCAGGCACAGCGGATGCGGGAGCTTGACCAGAAAGGGATGCTCAACGGCGACGTGATCGACGGAATCATGCTCGAAGAAAAAAAGGAGGTAGACAAAGTGATTATTTCAAGTCAGGAGCTTAGCCAGTATTTCGGGAAGGAAAAGACCCCGCGCGAAATGAAGGATACCATCATCAAACTGCTCGACGAGTGGAAGGAAAAGCAGCCGGAGCTTGCGAAGCCGGAAAAGCAGGCCGAACAGGAGAAATAACTTCGGGCCAACTTGGCCCGAAGTTTGCAATGACGCGCGGGGCGCTGCCCCGTACCCCGATGCTCAAAGAATTTATTCCCCGTCGCCGCCATTTTTGTAGCACAACCGGTGTTCGCCGTCAAGAGTGGCGCGCCACCGCGAAGCGGCCTTGCTCTTGACGGCGGGCTCCGGCTGTGCTTTCCTGCGGCCATGCGACGGGGATTATTCCCTTGAGCCGCCCCCTTTCCATGAGTGGAAAGGGCGGGGGAAAAGGCTGACATATTCAGCGCGACAGAAACGGAGGTGCTTTCTATTAATATGAAAAGACCATTGGCATACATCACAGCCGCGTGGAGCGGCGATCAGGACGCGGACGCGAAACAGGCGGCGCGGTATTGCAGGAAGGTATACGAGGCTGGATTTTCTCCGGTCTGCCCTCTGCTTTACCTGCCCCTCATTCTCAACGACGCCATCCCGGAGGAACACAAAAGCGGCATCGACATCGGGCGCGACCTTCTGCGCCGTTCCCATGTGCTGGTTGTCTGCGGCGACGGCGTAAACGAGGATATGAAAAACGACATTGCCACAGCCGGACGGCTGAATATCACGGCGACCACGCTGGACGGCATTCTGACAGTCAAGGGACAGGGCCGCACGGAGGCCGTTAATGAGCGCGATTGACGCCTTTGTTACAAACCTCGGGCGCTACAACGAAGGAGTTCTGGACGGGGAGTTTTTGAAGCTCCCCGCCACGACTGAGGAAGTGCAGGCGCTTTTCCAGCGTATCCATGTGGACGGCGTTCAGTATGAAGAAATTTTCATCACGGACTACGAAACGAAGGTTTCCGGCCTGTACGACTGCCTCCCCGAATACGCCGATCTGGACGAGCTGAACTATCTCGCCGCCCTTCTGGATGATCTGGACAAGGGCGACCGGGAAAAATTTGAAGCCGCCCTTTCCTGCGGCGACCATACAAGCAGCCTGAAAGAGTTAATCAACCTTGCGCAAAACCTCGACTGCTACGAGTATTACCCTGGCATTTGCGACGAGGACGATTTGGGCCGCTACATGATCGACGAAATGGGCGCGTTGGAAGTGCCGGAGTATCTGGAAAACTACATCGACTACGAGGCATACGGGCGGGACGTTTCCTTGGAGGACGGCGGCACCTTCACCGAAAACGGCTATATTGTGGACACCGGCGACCGCTTTGTGGAGCTTTACAACGGCAGGGACGATCTGCCGGAGGAATGCAGAATTTTCGCGTACCCCGCGCCGGAAAAATCCATCCGCGACACGCTCAAACAGTATCAGCGGATGATCGACGCCGCGCCTGCCCCTGCGAAAGACCGACCCGCCCCTGCCTGTGAGGAACGCTAACACTTCGGGCCAACTTTGCCCGAAGTGCAGAAAGGAGGGATCTTATTTAATGGAGAAAAGTGAAACCATAGCGATACCGCTTTTGGAAAACGAGCATGTCAAGGAGCTTTTGGCGATTTTGGAGGCCAACAACGCGCCCGACCGGAAGAATTTTTTCGCTGTTCTGAATCAGGTCGGCGCGATGGAGCGCCAGCTTGACGCGGCGGTGAAGGAGCTTGCCGCCATGCGCCGGGAACTGAACGAGGCGCGGGAGTTGGCCCATCCCGTCAAGACCGCCCTGCAAAACGCGGTCAAAACGCTGGAAAAGAATGTGGCGGTTTTGCGGGGGCGGCTGGACGCGGTAAAGCAAAACGTGATTGAGGGCTGTAAAAACGCTGTGGACGCTTTCAAGGAAAAAGGGATTTCCGCGCTCCACAACGTCGCCCGCTTTTTCAAAATCCGTCCGCTGCTGGAAGCCATGCGTAACAACCTGACCGAAAATATCCGGTTCGACGAGGCGGCAATCTCCAAAATCGAGGCCGTGAGCACCGAGTACCATGAAGCCGGGCGGCATGTAAAAAACATGGCCCGTGCGCTTACGGGAATGGAATCCGTTCGGGACGCAAAATCGGCGGGCAGGCTGACAAGGGCGCTGGAAGCTCCGTTCAAAACGGAACGCTCCTGCTTCGTTTCCATGAAAAGGAATGTGGAAGCCGCCCTTTCCGGCCTTGCCACACTGGAAAAAGCGGCGGAACGCAAGCCCTCGATCCGAAAAACCATGAGCGCTCTCAATGAGCAAATCGCGCAGGGCAAAAAGGAAGCTCCCGCGGCGGAGCGGCCCCGGCCCGTGGCGCATGACGGGCGTTAGAGGACTTCGGGCCAACTTGGCCCGAAGTCCCCCTGCCGGTTATCGTTCGCCATGTTATGGCGGGAAGGAGGTTTTTTGATGCAGGAAGATATAGAGCGCCGGACGGTTGCCGTTTCGATCAACGCCGCGAAGCTCACGGGCCGGACGCTCGCAAAGGCGTTGGCGGCGGTTTTGCGGAAGATCCAAAAGGAGCACCGCAAGGTGCAGACTCCGCAGGGCAGGCAGAGCGTGAAAAAGCTCATGAATCACCGCGTTTCCACCAACAGCCTCGACCTTTCCGGCGATACCAAGCTCTTTGACCGCGTGGCCCGGAAGTATAACGTCGATTACGCTTTCCATAAGACCGGGCCGAACAAATATCTGCTGTTTTTCAAGGCCGGGCAGGCCGACGCAATCACGGTGGCGTTCTCGGAGTATACCAAGCTGGTGATGGGCCGAGGTAAGAGCAAACAGCCCTCCATCCTCGCGCGGCTTAGAAAATTCGCGGATGTGGCGCGGTCGAGGCCGCGCGTCCACGAGCGAAAACGGGAGGCGACGCGGAATGAGCGATAAAATCCGCAGATTTGTTCTGCCGAACGTCCCTTATCTGTTCATCTTCTGGTGCTGTCTGAAGCTCTGTACGGCGTACCGCCTCGCGGCGGGGGACGGTTTCGGGGAAAAGCTGATCGGCATGATAAAAACAATTGGCCCGGCGTTTCAGACGATAGCGCCGGGCCTTGTCGCGTCCGATTGGCTGATCGGCCTCGTGGGGGCCGTTATCCTCCGGCTTGTGGTCTGGTACAAAATAAAAAACGCCAAAAAGTTCAGAAAGGATGTGGAATACGGCAGCGCCCGATGGGGAACGCCGAAGGACATCAAGCCCTTCATCGACCCGGTTTTCAAAAACAACGTCATTCTCACCGGCACTGAATTTCTCACGATGAACACGCGGCCCAAGAATCCGGCCAACGCTCGGAACCTGAATTGCTGTATTATCGGTTCAAGCGGTTCCGGCAAAACCCGGTTTTGGCTGACCCCGCAGCTTTTGCAGGCACATAGCAGTTATGTTGTGGTTGACCCGAAGGGCGGCATACTCGGACAGGTCGGCGCTTTTTTGAAACGGCAGGGCTATAAAATCAAGGTGTTCAATTCCATCGACTTTGCCCGTTCGATGCACTACAATCCGTTGTCGTATATCAAGACGGAATCGGATATTTTGAAATTCGTGAATGCCCTGATTACCAACACAAAGGGCGACGGGAAGGAGGGTGACGAGTTCTGGACGAAAGCAGAAACCCTTTTGTACTGCGCACTTGTGGCGTATATCGTCTTTGAGGGGCCGGAGGAAGAACGCAACATGAATACCCTCGTGGACATGATCAACAGCATGGAAGTAAAAGAAGATGATGATAACTTCAAGAATGCCGTGGATTACATGTTCATGGGGCTGGAAAAACGGAACCCCAATCACTTTGCCGTGCGGCAGTATAAGAAGTATAAGCTCGCCAGCGGCAAGACAGCGAAAAGTATTCTCATTTCCTGCGGCGCGAGGTTGGCCCCCTTTGACATCCCGCAGCTTCGGGAGATCATGAGCTACGACGAGTTGGAGCTTGACCGCATGGGCGACCGGAAAACGGCAACGTTCTTCATCATCAGCGACACTGACACGACGTACAATTTCATCGTGGCATTGGCTTTTTCACAGATGTTCAACCTGCTCTGTGAACGGGCCGACAACAAGTACGGCGGGCGCTTGCCCCATCATGTGCGGGTGTTGTGGGACGAGGCGGCGAACACGGGACAGGTGCCGCAACTTGAAAAACTGGTGGCCGTTATTCGATCCCGTGAAATTTCGCTGTGCCTGTTTTTACAGGCCGAGGCTCAGTTGAAAGCCCTTTACAAAGACAATGCCGAGACAATTTTAGGCAACATG
Organism: Ethanoligenens harbinense YUAN-3; assembly: GCF_000178115.2. Taxonomy (NCBI): domain Bacteria; kingdom Bacillati; phylum Bacillota; class Clostridia; order Eubacteriales; family Oscillospiraceae; genus Ethanoligenens; species Ethanoligenens harbinense. The sequence continues at coordinate 1,902,719 of NC_014828.1, read as the reverse complement.
GATTCGGTTATTTTCTTAGGGGGCCGGGAGCATACCACCGTCAAGGAGCTTTCGGAGGCTTTGGGAAAAGAGACGATTTCCATGTATACCGAGAGCGTCACGCGGGGGATGCAGGAAAGTCACGGCCAAAATCTGCAACGGCTCGGTAAAGAGCTTATGACGATAGACGAGCTGACCACAATGGACGGGAGCAAGTGCATTTTGCAGCTTCGGGGCCTCCGTCCGTTCCTGTCCCCCAAGTACGACCTGAAAAAGCACCCGAACTACAAGTATACCGCCGAGGCCGACAAACGCAACAGCTTCGACATTTCTTCCCTGATTGACCGGCGTATGAAAGTGAAGCCGGATGAAATATATACCGTCTACGAGGTAGACGCGCCCGGAGAGGACGCCGCCGCAGGAGAGGACGAGGACATCCTCAATTACGACGATGTTGACGACCCGGATGCGTTTGCATAACTTCGGGCCAACTTGGCCCGAAGTTCCCCGCCGCCGAAAATGGCGGCTTTTTTGTGTTCCAAAACGAAAACGGAGGTAATGCTATGTCTTTTTTCACAAGTGCGGTCAGCACGTTGCAGACCCTTGTTGTTGCGCTGGGCGCGGGCCTTGCCGTGTGGGGTGTGATTAACCTTCTGGAAGGGTATGGGTCGGATAATCCGGGCGCGAAATCGCAAGGGATCAAACAGCTCATGGCGGGCGGCGGCGTCATTCTTCTTGGCACAACGCTTGTTCCGATGCTGTCCGGCCTGTTCAAGTAAAGGTAGTGTGATATGGATTTTCTCACCGACTGGATAACCAAATGGCTCAAAGGCGTGCTGATCGACGGCATCATGGGAAATCTCAGCGGGCTTTTCGACAACGTGAACACCCAAGTCGGAGAGATTGCAACACAGGTGGGAACTTCCCCGGCGTCATGGAACGCCGGGGTGTTCTCCATGATAAAGCAGCTTTCCGAAACGGTTGTTCTGCCGATTGCCGGATTGGTACTGACGTTTGTCATGTGCTATGAACTGATCCAAATGCTGATCGACCGCAATAACCTTCACGACATCGACACATGGATGTTTTTCAAGTGGGTGTTCAAAACCTTCGTCGCCGTGCTGATTCTATCAAACACATTCAATATCGTCATGGCCGTGTTCGACGTGGCGCAAAGCGTGGTCAACAAATCGGCAGGGCTGATTGGAAGCAGTACGACCGTCACGTCCGGTATGCTGGACAACTTGAAAACCACCTTGCAGGGCATGGACATAGGCCCTTTGTTGGGCTTGTGGATGCAATCCATCTTTGTAAAATTCACGATGGTTGCCCTGAATATCGTGGTTTTCGTGATCGTTTACGGGCGGATGATTGAAATTTACATGATGACGAGTTTGGCCCCTATTCCATTTGCCACAACGGTAAACCGGGAGCTTGGCAGCATGGGCCACAACTATTTTCGCTCTCTGCTGGCCGTGGCGTTTCAGGGATTCCTGATGCTGGTCTGTGTCGGCATCTACGCGGTTTTGATACAGAGCATCGCCACAAGCGGCGACCCCATCGGCGCGATCTGGTCGGCCGTAGGGTACACGGTTCTTCTGTGCTTCACCCTCTTTAAGACGGGGAGCCTATCGAAAAGTATTTTCGGGGCGCGTTGACTTCGGGCCAACTTGGCCCGAAGTGGAAAGGAGAAATTTTTAATTATGAGTGACGAAAAAAGGACAACCGGGCAGGCCACGGAACAGGAGGGCGCGCCCGTTCTGCCGATGAAGCTGGACGTTTCCGTCCGGCCCATCGAACCGAAGGGCAATCTTGTGGGGTTCGCCAGTCTGAAAATCAACGACAGTTTTGTGATCGACGATTTCAAGATTTTGCAGGGCGACAAGGGCTTGTTCGTGGGAATGCCGAGCAAGCCGGACAGGAATAGCAAGACCGGATACCGGGATACGGCGCGGCCCATCACCAAAGAATTCCGCGCGGAGCTGACCGGGGCCGTGACAACGGCCTACCGGGAGGCGGTCGAGAAATTGCAGGCCCGCGCCGCAGCCATCCCCAATGCCGAAAAGCAGTCCATCCAGAAACAGCTTGCCAACGGCGAAAAACAGGCGGCAAAGGACAACGCCGTCCGGCCTGCTCCCGAAAAGGGCGGCAAAATCAAAAACGCGGAGCGGTGACTTCGGGCCAAGTTGGCCCGAAGTGCCGGAAAGGAGGTTCAGATGTTCAATAACCCCGAAAATTCCCCATGGGGAAAGGTGCAGACCTGCGATGCGCTCTGCCCCGGCGTGTTCCTCGTCAGCACCGCCAGCCACGGCGGGACGCTGGTTTCCAAAGAAGTTTCGGCTATGCTTTCTCCCGCCGCGCGGAAGTGCGGTTTTAAGCAGGGCGATTATCTCTGCTTTGAGGAAGATTGTCAGGAAAGCGTCGTGCTCCGTGAGCTTTTGGACAAAAAGCTGTGGAGCGTCCCCGACCGTATCCGAGACAAGGCGGCGTTTGAAGAAAACATCAACCATTCCATCCGGGAGTACAACCCGGACTACTGGCGAGCGCGGCAGACTGGGCTTGAAAAGGCCCCGGCCCGGCAGACAGTCCCGGTACACAGCGCTGAACGCTGAACTTCGGGCCAACTTGACCCGAAGTGAGAAAGGGGGCTTCATCACTATTCTAAAAGAACAGTTTAGCATAATTTACGCCGATCCCCCGTGGCGGTACGCCAACAAGGGCGGTCAAGGCGTAGCCGAAAATCATTATTCCACCATGAGTTGTGATGAAATATGCGCGCTTCCCGTGGCGGAACTTGCCGCGAAGGACAGTGCGCTTTTTCTTTGGGCGACCTTTCCGCAACTGCCCGAAGCCCTGCGCGTAATTTCCGCGTGGGGCTTCGGTTTCAAAACCGTGGCGTTCGTCTGGCTTAAACAGAACCGGAAAGCAAAAACGTGGTTCTACGGCATGGGCTTCTGGACGCGGAGCAATGCGGAGGTATGCCTTTTAGCGACGCGCGGACATCCGAAACGGCGGGACAAGGGCATCCATCAGTTCATCATTTCCCCGGTGGAAACTCACAGCAAAAAGCCGGACGAAGCGCGAAACCGCATTGTCCGGCTGATGGGTGATCTGCCCCGCGTGGAGCTTTTCGCCCGGCAATCCCCACCCGGTTGGGACGTGTGGGGAAATGAAGTGGCAAATACCGTTACACTTTGACTTCGGGCCAAATTGGCCCGAAGTTCCATTTTACCCGAAAGGAGGGCATTCCCTCTTGGCTTATGTAAACGTACCTACCGACCTATCCAGAATCAAAACCAAAATGGCATTTAACCTGACAAAACGCCAGCTTATCTGCTTCGGTATCGCGGCGGTCGTGGGCATCCCGACCTATCTTCTGACCCGTAAGGCCATCGGCAACACGGGGGCCATGTTCCTGATGATCGGCCTGATGCTCCCGTGTTTTTTGTTCGCCATGTACGAACGCGACGGGCTTCCCTTTGAAAAGGTGCTGCGGAATATCGTCCGCACTTCCTTCCTCTGGCCCCGGACGAGGCCATACCGAACAGAAAATTTCTATGCGCCGTTCATTGGCGCCGGAAAGGAGGAAACTCAGCTTGAATCAGCAAAAACAGGCAAAAAAGCGGCTCCCCGTTCCCATCCCCGCAAAAAGAGGTAAGAAAAAAGGGCGCGGGCCGCAGACGGCACAGCAGACCATCCCATATATCGAAATGCTCCGGGACGGTATCTGCAAGGTGCGGGAGGGCTTCTATACCAAAACCGTCGAGTACGAGGACATCAACTATTCGGTCGCTTCGGCGGACGATCAGGCCGCGATCTTCGACGGCTACTGTTCGTTTCTCAATTATTTTGACAGCGCCCTGCCGTTTCAGCTTTCCTTCATCAACCACCGTTCTCGGCCCGAAAACCGATACAGCGTCAATATCCCGCCGCAGCACGACAAATACGACGCCATCCGGGGCGAGTATGTGGAAATGCTCACGGGGCAGATTGCCAAGAGCAACAACGGCATCGTCCGTTCCAAATATATCACCTTCGGCATTGAAGCGGACGGAATCGGTGCGGCCCGGCCCCGGCTGGAACGGGTGGAGGCCGACATCATGAGCGATTTCAAAAAGCTCGGCGTTCAGTCCCGGCCCCTCGCCGGGCGGGAACGGCTGGAAGTGCTGCACGGGCAGCTCCATCCGAACAGCCGGGAACCGTTCGCTTTCTCATGGGCCGACATTCCGAAAACCGGCATGGGGACGAAAGATTTCATTGCTCCAACGTCCTTCGACTTCCGGCAAAGCCGTGCTTTCCGTGTCGGCGGCACGACCTGGGGCGCGGTTTCGTATATGCAGATTTTGGCCTCCGAGCTTTCCGACAAGCTCCTTGCGGAGCTACTTGAAATGGATGCTGAAATGACTATTACCCTGCATATCCAGACGGTTGACCAGACAAAGGCCATCAAAGCGCTCAAGGGCAAAATCAGCGACATCGATAAAATGAAAGTGGAGGAACAGAAAAAAGCCGTGCGCGCCGGTTATGACATGGACATCCTGCCGCCCGATCTCGTCACCTTCAGCAAGGACGCGATGGCGCTGCTCTCCGATCTGCAAAGCCGCAACGAGCGCATGTTTCTTCTGACCTTCCTGATTCTGAACACGGCCCCCGCCCGCCAGCAGTTGGAGAACGACATTTTCACCGTGGCGGGCATCGTGCAGAAATACAACTGCGCGCTCAAACGGCTGGATTTTCAACAAGAGGCCGGGTACATGTCGAGCCTCATTCTCGGCGGGAACTCCATTGAGATCCAGCGTGGCATGACAACTTCCTCAACGGCCATTTTTGTCCCCTTCATGACGCGGGAGCTTCGAATGGGAGGCCCGGCCATCTACTACGGGCAGAACGCCCTTTCACACAACGTCATTATGGCCGACCGGAAAAAGCTCAAATCGGCCAACGGCCTGTATCTCGGTTCGACCGGCAGCGGAAAATCCTTTGCCGCCAAGCGGGAGCTGATCAACGTGTTCCTTGCCACAAGAGACAGAATTATCGTCGTTGACCCGATGGGGGAATACGCGCCGCTGGTGCGGCGGCTCGGCGGGCAGGTGATCGACATCGCCCCGGACAGCTCCCACCACATCAACCCGATGGACATTCAAATGAGCATGGCCGACGAGGAAAGCCCGCTTTCGATGAAAGCGGATTTTTTATTGTCCCTCTGCGAACTGATCGTGGGCGGCAGGGACGGCTTGCAGCCCATCGAAAAAACGGTGATCGACCGCTGCGTCAGCCTCGTCTACCGGAATATCGCCCTCGGCATCGACACGCAGAAAATGCCCGTCCTGCAAGACCTGTACGAATTACTCTGTCAGCAGCCGGAGCCGGAAGCAAAACGCATTGCGACGGCGCTGGAGCTTTACTGCACCGGCTCCCTCAACCTGTTCAACCACACGACCAACATTACCCTGAACAGCCGGATCGTCTGCGTCGTGCTGAAAGGCTTGGGGGAAAACCTGCGGAAAATCGCCATGCACATCACGAACGAACTTGTCACTTCGGCGGTCAACGCTAATTTCCAACACGGCATGGCGACGTGGTGCTACTTCGACGAGTTCCATATTCTGCTCCGGGACGCGCTGACCGCCAGCTATTTTGTGACGGTTTGGAAGATGCTGCGGAAAAAAGGCTGTGTGCCGAGTGCCTTAACGCAGAATGTCAAAGACCTCATGGCGAGCCGGGAAATCGAGAATATTCTTGAAAACACCGACTTCATGATTCTGCTTTCCCAGGCGCAGGGCGACCGGCAGATTTTAGCCAAGCAGCTCAACATTTCGCCGCATCAGCTTTCCTACATCACCCACAGCAATCCCGGCGATGGGCTTTTGTTTTACGGGAATACCACCATCCCCTTTGTAGACCGCTTCCCGAAGGACACCGAAATTTACCGTCTGCTCACGACTCGCCCGGAGGACTTAGCCAATGAAGCAAAACAGGAATGAGGAAAACGGCGGGCCGGAGAATGACACGGCCCACCGCTTTCATATCGAGGATGGCCCCGGTGTGCAGGACGCGCCGCCGTCTGCGCGGGATGGTTCGGTCACTTCGGGCCAAGTTGGCCCGAAGTTCAACGGGCATTTTTCCCCTTCTGAAAGCCCGCCGATTTCCGACGCGCCGGACACTCCACCGCCTGCGCGGGAGGCTCCCGCCCCTTCGGGTCGGAGCAAATACCGCCCGCACAGCGAACAGGCCCGATTCTCCGACCGTCTGCGCCGTGAGGAAGAACCGCCGCCCGGCGGTGACGGAGGCCATTCCGCCGATGGCGGCGGGCCTTCATCGGATAAAAAGGCGGCGCGGAATGACAGGCGGTTTGAAAAATCCAAGTTCCGGACTGAAAAGACCGGCGCGAAGCTGGACGCCGCCCGTGAAAAGGCGGCGGCGCAGAAACCGCCGAAACCCAATCCGGCGAAAAACGTCGCAAAAAAGGCGGCGGCTGGCGTGTGGTACTACGCCCATCAGAAAATCCATGAGGTGGAGCAGGAGAACGTGGGCGTGGAGGCCGCGCACAAAACGGAACTTGCCGGGGAAAAGACCGTCCGGGGCGCTTCCCGTTTTGTAAAGCATCGTATCCAGACCCGCCCGGCCCGGCGCGTTACCAAATGGGAACGGCGGGACATCCGGGCGAAAGCGGATTTTGAGTACCGCAGGATGGCGCGGGAGCACCCGGAGCTAAAGGAAAACGCGGTTTCCCGGTTTTTTCAGAAGCAGCGTATCAAGCGGCAGTATCAGAAACAGGCGCGGGAGGCCGCGAAGCAGGGCGCGCGGGCGGCGGGGAAAGCCACAACCGCAACGGCGAAAATCGCCCGCGCCGCCGCTGCCTTTGCCAAGCGACACCCGGCGGGGCTTTTGATTGCGCTGATTGCTTTTCTTCTGATTTTGGCCCTGCAATCCTGCATGGCGTCCATGACCACCATCGGCAACGGCCTGATCGGGGCCGTGGGTGCGGGAACCTATCCGTCTCAGAATTCGGACATGCTGGCGGCGGAAGCGGCGTATTCCGGCCTGGAAACGAAGCTGCAAAGCGAGGCCGACAACTACGCAACGCTCCATCCCGGCTACGACGAGTACCATTTCAATCTTGATAAGATCGGGCACGACCCTTATGTACTGATCTCCATTTTAAGCGCCCTGCACGAAGGGGCGTGGACGATTGACGAGGTGCAAAGTACCCTTTCCACCCTGTTTGGAAAACAGTATCAGCTTACGCAGTCGGTTCAGACGGAAACCCGCTACCGCACGGAAATGAGCACGGTGACGAACCCGGACGGCAGCACGTCCACCGTAACCACGCAGGTTCCGTATACCTACACAATTTGTACCGTGACCCTGCACAACGAGGACTTATCCCATCTGCCCGCTTCGGTTCTGACGGAGGAACAGCTTTCCCGGTATGCCTTTTACATGAAAACCCACGGAAACCGGCCCGACCTGTTCCCGCAATCGCAGTACCCGAACGCTTCCGTCCTCGAACAGTACACCGATTATACCATCCCCGAGGCATACATGTCGGACAAAACCTTTGCCGCCATGATGACGGAGGCAAAGAAATATCTTGGCTATCCCTATGTGTGGGGCGGTTCCAGCCCGGAAACCTCGTTCGACTGTTCCGGCTATGTCAGTTGGGTAATCAATCACAGCGGCTGGAATGTCGGACGCCTCGGAGCGCAGGGCCTTTACGACATCTGTACTCCCATTCCCGCTTCCGAAGCGAAGCCCGGCGATCTGGTTTTCTTTGAAAGAACCTACGACACCACCGGCGTTTCCCACGTCGGCATCTACGTCGGGGACGGGGAGATGATTGCGGCGGGCGACCCCATCGGCTACTCGGACATCACGACAAGCTACTGGCAATCTCATTTTCTCAGCTTTGGCAGATTGCCATCACCATGAATGGAGGAATTTTATGAACGCGAAAATTGAGCGCGTCAACAAGGACATCGACAAGACCAAAGAAAAAATCAATGAGTTTCAGACCCGGCTTCGGGAGCTTGAAAAGCAGAAAACCGAGCTTGAAAACATCGAAATCGTGGAGGCCGTGCGCGGCACGGACATTTCGCTGAACGACCTCCCGACTGTCTTAAAGGCGCTCCGTGAGCAAAACGGGGCGCTTTTCACTTCGGGCCAAGTTGGCCCGAAGTCAACCAATACCGATAAGGGGGATGAAAAAGAATGAGAAAATTTCATAAGCTGGCTGCTGCTGCGGCTTTTCTGCGCGGCGTGGCAGGCACCGGGGGGCTCGGCAATTTCTATGTGGACATCATCCGCTTCACCACGCGGCTGTTGCTGCCGATCTCGATCGTAGTTGCCATTGTCTATGTCGCCTGCGGCTCTCCGCAGACGCTTGGCGCCAATTCAATTATCACCACAATCGAAGGAACGAAGCAGGTGATCCCGCTTGGTCCCGTGGCTTCGCTGGAAGCTATCAAAAATCTGGCGTCCAACGGCGGGGGCTTTTTCAACGCCAACTCCGCCCATCCGTTTGAAAATCCAACCCCGTTTTCCAACCTCATCACCATTCTGGAACTGGGCCTGATCTCCACATCCTTTGTTGTTGCGTTTGGGAAGATGACCAAGAACAAACGGCAGGCGCGCGTGCTGTTCGTTACGCTCGCAGTGCTGCTTGTTGCGAGCGTGGGCATTACCTATGCCGCCGAGCTGGCCGGCAACCATGCCGTGGCAGCGGCCGGGCTTACCGGCCAGGCCGGCAATATGGAAGGAAAGGAAACACGCTTTGGCATCGCGGGAACGTCCCTGTTTTCCGGCGCCACAACGGCATATCAGGTCGGCACCGTAAACGGCTCTATGGATTCCATGACGCCAATGGGCGGCATGATGGCCATGTGGAACATGATTCTCCAGACTGTGTTCGGCGGGAAAGGCACCGGGTTCATCTACGTCATCATGTATGCCATCCTTACGGTTTTCATCTGTGGCCTGATGGTGGGGCGCACGCCGGAATACCTCGGTAAAAAAATTGAGGGCAAAGAGATGAAGATGGTCGCCGTCGGAATCCTTGCACATCCTCTGTTCGTGCTGGTGCCGCTTGGCGTGGCCTCGGTAATCAAAGCGGGTTTCAGCTCGGTTGCCAACCCCGGATACCACGGGTTTTCCGAGATGCTGTATGCATTCCTTTCCGCTTCAGCCAACAACGGCTCTGCGTTTGCGGGGCTGAATGCCAACACGCTGTTCTGGAACATTCTAATGGGTGTCATCATGCTGCTCGGGCGTTATGTGCCGCTGGCGGCCATGCTCTGCGCGGCGGGCTCTCTCAGCCAAAAAAGAATCGTGCCGGAATCGGTGGGTACTTTCCGCACCGACCGGGCAATGTTTGGCCTGACGCTGCTGTTTATCATCATCGTCATCGGCGCGCTGTCGTTTTTTCCGGCACTTGTGCTCGGGCCGATTGCAGAGCAGCTGACGCTGTAAGAAGGGGTGGATTCCATGAGCAAGCATACGAGAAACATCGACAATTCCGCGATCCTGCGCACCGCCGTGCGCGATTCGTTTGTCAAACTCAATCCGAAAAGCATGATGAAGAACCCCGTGATGTTCGTGGTGGAGATCGGCATGCTGGTCACCCTGTTCCTGACCTTTTTCCCGAATGCGATGGAGAAGGGAGACTGGCGGTACAACGCCATCGTGACCGCCATCCTGTTTATCACGCTGCTGTTTGCCAATTTTGCCGAGGCCGTAGCCGAAGGGCGTGGCAAGGCGCAGGCGGAAAGCATGAAAAAGACGCGCAAGGATACGCTTGCCAAACTGCTTTCCGGCTCAAAAGTGACGACCATAAGCGCGAGCGACCTGAAAAAAGGCGATGTCGTGCTGGTGGAGACCGGGGACATCATTCCGAACGACGGCGAGATCATCGAGGGGCTGGCCATGGTGGATGAATCTGCCATTACCGGCGAATCCGCCCCGGTTATGAAAGAGGCGGGCGGGGATTTCAGCTCCGTTACCGGCGGCACAAAAGTGGTCAGCGACCAGTTGAAAATCCGCATCACAGCCACGCCGGGCGAATCCTTTCTCGACAAGATGATCAGCCTGGTAGAGGGCGCGAAGCGCCAGAAAACGCCGAATGAGATCGCGCTCACACTCATTCTGGTCAGTCTGACGATGATTTTTCTGATCGTTGTGGTCATGCTTTTCCCAATGGCGAAGTTCACACACGTTTCCATTCCCGTTTCCACACTGGTCGCGCTGCTGGTCTGCCTGATCCCGACAACTATCGGCGGGCTGCTGTCCGCCATTGGCATTGCGGGCATGGACCGTGTGACCAAGTTCAATGTTATTGCCATGTCCGGCAAGGCGGTGGAAGCCTGCGGCGATGTGAACACGATGATTCTGGACAAGACGGGTACCATCACATTTGGCAACCGCATGGCCGCTGAATTTGTCCCCGTTGGCGACACGACGCAGGAAAACATCGTCCGTTTTTCCGTGATTGCGTCGCTGTTTGATGATACGCCGGAAGGCCGTTCGGTGTTGGAGCTCGCCAAAAAGCAAGGCGTCGAATTAGACCGTCGGGAATACGCCGACGCGGAGGTTGTGGAGTTCTCCAGTTCCACGCGTATGAGCGGGCTGAACCTGAAAAACGGCACGCGTGTGCGCAAGGGTGCGGCCGACACCATCGCTGCTTTTGTGGAGCAGGCAGGAGGCGACGTTCCGGATGACCTGCAGCCAAAGGTGGAACGTATCTCAAAACTGGGCGGCACACCTCTGGTCGTCTGTGTGGATGCGCGGGTGATGGGTGTCATCTATCTCAAGGATACGGTGAAACCCGGCCTTGTGGATCGCTTTGCGCGGCTGCGCCGCATCGGCATCAAAACCATCATGTGTACGGGCGACAATCCGCTGACGGCAGCCACCATTGCCAAAGAGGCGGGCGTGGATGATTTCGCTGCCGAGTGCAAGCCGGAAGACAAGATCAGCGTCATTAAAAAAGAGCAGGCGGAAGGCAAGCTGGTCGCCATGACCGGCGACGGCACGAACGACGCTCCGGCGCTCGCGCAGGCGGACGTTGGCCTTGCCATGAACAGCGGCACGCAAGCGGCCAAGGAAGCGGCCAACATGGTCGATCTCGATTCCGACCCGACGAAGATCATTGAGGTGGTGGAGATCGGTAAGCAACTGCTCATCACGCGCGGCGCGCTGACGACGTTCAGCATTGCCAACGATGTGGCGAAATATTTCGCCATCCTGCCCGCCATCTTCACACTATCGATTCCAAGCATGAAACTGCTTAATGTAATGGGTTTGACCTCACCCAGCAGCGCGATTATCTCCGCGCTGATTTTCAACGCCATCATCATCCCGTTGCTGATCCCCATCGCCATGCGGGGCGTCAAATTCAAGCCCATGAGCGCCGACCGCATGCTTCTCAAAAACATGACGATCTACGGTCTTGGCGGCATTGTCGCCCCGTTTATCGGTATCAAAGTGATCGATTTGGTGGTTGGCCCGCTGCTGCACACGCTCGGCCTGGGCTGAAAAAGGAGTGATAACGATGAAACGGTTTTTACAGGCGCTGGGTGTCGGCATAGCATTGATCGTTTTTTGCGGCTTTGCCTATCCCATGCTCGTGCTGGGGATCGGCCAGCTGGCTTTTTCCCATCAGGCAAACGGCAGCATGGTCAAGGTGGACGGTAACGTGGTTGGTTCGGAGTTGATCGGGCAGGATTTCAAGGATGCCCGTTTTTTTCATGGGCGCGTTTCCGCCGTCAACTATAATACGTTCCCTGCAGGTACCAAAGAGTCTGATCTCGTGCCCGGTTCCGGTTCTGCGAATCTGGCGGTTTCCAACCCGGATCTGACCAAGCGCGTCCAAGCGGATGTGGACGCTTTTCTGAAGGCGAACCCCGGGCTGACCAAACAAGATCTTCCGGCTGATCTGTTTACCAGCTCGTTCTCCGGTCTGGATCCGGACATCAGCCCGGCGGCGGCAGCCATACAGGTGGACGGCATCGTAAAAGCGACGGGTATCCCAAAAGCGACCATTCAGAAGATCGTCAAGGAGAATACAGCGGGCCGCGACCTCGGCGTGCTTGGCGAACCGCGTGTGAATGTGCTGAAGGCAAACCTGGACATCTACCAGTTGTTGCATCACAAATGACAGCCCTGCGGCTTCGCTGTCACCGCGGGGCTGATTTCCCCAATATATGTCCAGGCAACGGGATCGTTGCAAATGGAAAAGCGCGGAGCGTTATGCACCGCGCTTCTTTCTGTTATGAAGCCGATCAGCCAATCGGAATCAGATGGATTTCTACGTTTTTCACCATTTTTATGAGCTTGTTGACCGTGGAACCGCGAAAGAATGTTTCCACCTTTGTTCGCGCCGACTGGCCCATAATGATCTGCGTGATATGCTTCTGGTTGGCATAAACGGCCAATGTTTCGGAGACGCTGCGGCCGGTAAGTTCAATGACCTCCGCGCCTAGCTGTCTGGCAAGCTGTTCATGGGATTCCAGCATTTTTTGATCCGTTTCGGTATGGTTGTCAAAGAACAGGCGCGTGCTGTTGACGGAAACCACATGCCATTCGCACTTGTATCGATTGGCAATGCGCGCGCCGCGCCGGATCAGTTTTTTGGAATTGGGGCTTGAGCTGATACAGACCATCAGGCGTTCTACGGTGTGCCAGTTGTCTTTAATGCCTTTGCGCTTCATATAGGCGTCGAGGTCTTCATCCACGTCCTCAGCCGCCTGGCGGAGCACCAGTTCCCGCAGAGCGTTCAGATTGCCCTTGCGGAAGAAATTTTTCAGCGCCTGCGGCACCTTTTCCGGTCTGTACACTGCTCCACGGCGCAGGCGGTTTTGCAGTGCGTCCGGCGTGAGGTCGACCACCACCACTTCGTCTGCCTGCTGTAGAATGTTGTCGGGCAAGGTCTCGTTGACACGGATGCCGGTAATCTGAAAAATGACATCGTTCAAGCTCTCAAGATGCTGGATGTTGAGCGTAGAGATTACATTGATGCCGTGGGACAGAATCTCAAGCACGTCTTCATATCGTTTCTTGTTTTTTGAGCCGGGAATGTTTGTGTGGGCCAGCTCGTCAATCAAAACGGTATCCGGCTTGCGCTGCAGGATCGCGTCTACATCCAGCTCGGAAAGTTCCACCCCGTTATATAGGATGGTCTTGCGCGGCAGGACTCCCAAATCACCGATCTGGCTGTCGGTTTCCTCACGGCCGTGATTTTCAACGTATCCAATCACGATATCCTGCCCATATTTCAGACGGCGGTTTGCTTCGTTGAGCATTGCAAACGTTTTGCCGACGCCGGGTGCGTAACCGAGAAATATTTTCAGTGTTCCTCTGCTCTGGCTGTTGCATATATTCAGGGCCTCTTCCGGGGTCAGCCTTTTGTCGCTCATAAATATCATCCTTTTTCAGACTTACGATGGTGCGCTGATTTCATATGCGTTCAATCGCTGTTTTCTACTATATAGAATAACACCGTGCATTGACCTAGGCAAGCAATGGCAGAGGTATACGTTGTCTCGTTTTGGAAATGTTTCTGATGCGGGAAAGCTCAAAAAACTTTTCTTTTGAAGATCGCACGATTTCGGTTGTTTCTGCCGGCAGTTTGCTATGTTGTGGCAAGATAAGGGCTGGTTTTGATGATCCGGAGACAACGGATGACGGAGGAACAACGTTATATTGCAGGGATTGTGGTAAGGAAGCAATCTGCAACGGCAAAATAAAAGCCCATGCCTTGTGGCATGAGCCCGAATGCGTGTGTGGCGATGATTGGGAAGAATGTGGAAATCACTTGATTTTTATAAGATATTTCGTAGAGATTTTTGTGATCTGTCCCCGTCCGTAACTAACCGTCGCGGTTTCCCAACCGTCTTCTTCCAGCACGTCAATTACTCTGCCCTTTTCTATGCGCTCGTTGCTGAATGGCTGTGTGTTAAAATACTCGGTCGTCTTAACCCAATCTCCTGAATTTAAATTACTCACTTTGCTATCCCCTTTAATATGACAAATGTATATTGTATTATATATTTTAAAATAGCAAATTATCATTTTTTGTCGAATTCTGGATATGAATGCAAATTATTATCATACCACGTATGCAAACGTCCTTTGTCATGCTCGGCGTGTGCGGTGGTATGCATGTGAGTAACGCAAACCCGCGCGTTGACGGTTGTGCAGGATATCTCTGATGAACCCATTATACGCTTATGATTAGAGGAAAAATACCGACTGACGTTTCGACTGACCGCTTTTAATCTCTGAGGGTTTAATTCCCCGCCGCTTGCGGCGTTAAATAAAAGGGTATAAAATTGGTATAACAAAAAACGAGAAGAGGGAAGAGATGAGTGAGTATATTCATAAATCTCACAATGTCTCAGTGCTGATGTACCATTTTGTATGCCCCGCTAAATATCGCAGAGCGATATTTAGCGAAGAAGTTACCAAAACACTCGTAGAAGTGTGCGGAGGAATAAGCGAACGATTTGAGATGTACTTTGTTGAAATAGGTACAGATAAAAATCATGTGCATTTTCTAATACAATCAGTACCCAAGTACAGCCCGACGAAAATAATCACAACAGTGAAAAGTATAACAGCACGAGAAATATTTTCTAAACATCCGGAAGTAAAAAAACAATTATGGGGTGGAGAATTATGGACGGATGGATATTTTGTGAATACGGTAAGCAAATTTGGCAGTGAAGAAGTAATAAAAAGATACTTGCAGAATCAGGGTAAGACAGAGGAGTATAAACAACTTTACAAAGTTGAAACAATAGAACAACTCACGTTGTTTTAGCAAGGGTAGGGTTAGCATTGGATACCCCGCCGCTTGCGGCGGGGTGATTCATTTTTTTAGATGCAGGTTAAATTTGTTAAAATATGTAAAAAGCCCACAAACAGCTTAGATAAGCGATCTGCAGGCTTTTTTACTTGGTGCGCCAGAAGGGATTCGAACCCCTGACCTTTTGATTCGTAGTCAAACACTCTATCCAACTGAGCTACTGGCGCATATTTGGAAGTGGTGAAGTTTGCTGTGTTTTTAAAGTGCTTGACTATAATAGCATAACTTTTGTAACTTGTCAAATGATTTTTTCAAAAAGCGAAAGATTATTTGAGAAACAATCGGTCAGGGGGGATGGGTCAAGAAGGGCGACGGTGGTTCTGCCCGTTGGCTTCCTTTTTGGCGCTGTGGTTCTGGTTTTGATTTTCACGCGTCAGCGGGGTCTGACCGTTTGCCTTTACTTTGCGTACGTGTTTGCTGTCCGGCTGGGAATCTTTCGGCATCGTGCATACCTCCTTTTGAGTAGTATTCCTCAAAGCTGCGCCGTTTGTGCGCGGCGGGCCCGGCATTTTTTCGGAAGTGCGTCACGCGGCGGCAAGGCGGCATACACTGGTTTGAAGGTGTTCATGACATGCAGCCAGGAAAATGAACCATATGCCCCATTTTCCGGCGGAAAGGAAGCGCAAAATGGAGCAATCTGGCAAACTGGTCGTTGCGGGGGTAAGCAAAACGTTCCGCAGGGACGAAAAAGAAATCGTCGCTTTGCGCGAAGTGAATTTTTCTGTAAAAGAAGGTCGGTTCATTAGTATGATCGGGCCAAGCGGATGTGGGAAATCGACGTTGTTCAACATTATTGCAGGATTGCTGTGCCCCACCACGGGACAGGTGCTGGCGGACGGGCAGGACATCGTGGCCCGTCCCGGCACCGTGGGCTATATGCTGCAAAAGGATATGCTGCTGCCCTGGCGCACGATTTTGGATAATATTATCTTGGGGATGGAGATACGCGGTGTGCGGCGCGCGGAGTCGGTGAAGCGGGCGCTTCCGCTGATGGCGCAGTACGGCCTGAAAGGGTTTGAGACGCAGTATCCCACTGCGCTTTCCGGCGGCATGCGGCAGCGTGCGGCTCTGCTGCGCACGCTGCTGTATGACCGGGATATCCTGCTGCTGGATGAGCCGTTTGGCGCGCTGGATGCACAGACTCGTTTACATATGCAGAACTGGCTGCTGGAACTCTGGCGGGATTTTCAGAAGACTGTCCTGTTTGTGACGCATGATATTGATGAAGCGATCTATCTGTCGGACGAAATCTATGTTTTTTCACCGCGGCCCGGGCATATCCGGGCTAAAATTGAAGTGCCGATTCCGCGCCCGCGCAAACCGGGCGACATGACGCAGGCGGTGTTCACGGAGCTGAAACACCGCTTGCTGGATCTGCTGTTTTCCGAGGCGCCCATCGTGGGAGCGGCCGGCTGAAAGGAGGTGGAAACATGGCTGTATCGGCAGAGCCTGCCCGGCATCCTGCCCAAACCGGGCCGGAGCAGGACGGCGAGGCCGCGCAGCAAAAGGCGCGCGCCAGCAAAAAGCGCGCGGTGCTGTTCGGGCGCATCGCCGTCGGCATGGCCATTGTGGTCGTATGGGAAGTGTTTACCCGTATCGGCTGGATGGACCCCTATTACTGGAGCCGCCCCAGCACCATTTTACATACCGCGTATATCCAGATGGTCAAAGGCACCTTACTGCGTGACATGGCCTACACATCGGGCTCCACGCTGCTGGGATTTGTGTTCGGTACGCTGTTCGGCAGTATCCTGGGTTTGTCGTTCTGGTGGTCGAAGCGGTATGCGGCGATCACCGAACCCTATCTGATCGTGTTCAACGCGCTGCCGAAACTGGCGCTTGCGCCGGTGCTGGTCATCCTGTTTGGCATTGGATTTTTCTCCAAAGTGGCGCTTGCGTTCCTTATGACGGTGGTCGTCACCGCGCTTTCCGCTTATGGCGGCGTCAAAAGCGTCGATCCCGAGATGGAAACCCTGCTCTATTCGCTGGGGGCCACCCGTCTGCAAGTGTTTGGCAAAGTCGTGGTGCCGTGGTCGATGCCGTGGATCGTCAGCAGCCTGCGCATCAATATCGCGCTGGCGCTTGCGGGCGCGATCGTCGGGGAATTTATCGCATCCAATCAGGGTGTGGGGCGCATGGTCATCTACGCCGGAACCATCCTCGACATCAACCTCGTCTGGGTGGGTGTGTTCGTGCTGTCCATTCTGTCTCTGGTGATGTATGCGGGCGTGGTGGCACTGGAAAAGTGGCTGTCCAAACGATTGGCCATCATCCATTCGTAAACCTGCTGAATTTTGTAATGGAATCGGAGGGGATTTAAAAATGAAAAAGCCAAAACGTACACTGGCCGGGGTGCTGGCCGCCGCGGTCTGTCTGTCGGCCGTGGTGTTCACCGGCTGTGCACAGAAAACGGGCGGAACCGCATCGTCCGGCAAACTCAAAGAGATCACCATCGCCGAGCCGGTACATCTCATCGGCTATCTGCCGCTGTATGTTGCGCAGCGCGAGGGGTATTTTAAGCAGCAGGGGCTGGATGTGAAGGTCATCCAGGCCACCGGCGGGGCGCATGTCACCGCGGTGGTAAGCGGCAGCGCGTGGGGCGTCATCGGTGGGGTGGATTCCAACGCGCTGGCAAATAAAAACAACAGCGATCCCATCGTTGGGTTCTGCAACGTCGTCAACCGCGCCAATGTCTATCTGGTGGCGGCAAAAGGGCTTGCACCGGCGAACAACAGCAAGGAAGCCTTGAAAGCATTTCTGAAAGGCAAAAAGATCGTGGCAGGGCGGCACGGCGGCTCACCTAATTTGCTCACGCGCTACCTGCTCATCCAGCTTGGACTTGACCCCGACAAAGATGCTCAACTGCTGGAACCGGCCGACGCATCCACCGTGGTCGCCATGCTGCAAAACGGTGCCGGGCAGATCGGCAACGGCGCGGAGCCGCAGATCAGCGACGGCATCTCTAAAGGGGTGTGGGGCGAGCCGTTCTATAAATTCTCCGATCTGGGCGACTTTTCCTATTCCGTGATGGGAACGAAAAAATCCACCTTGAAAAAAGACCCGCGGACCGTGCAGGAATTCACCAATGCCATGATTCGGGCGCTGAAGACCGTACATACCAACAAGGCCCTTGCCAAAAAGGACCTGAAGCTGGAGTTCCCGACCCTGACCGACGCGGCGCTGACCGCCTCGCTGAACCGGGCGTATCAGGATGACCTCTGGAGCACTGATGGCGTGATCTCGCAGAAGGCCGTGCAGAACGATATGGATGTGCTCATCAAAACAGGCATCTACCAGGGAAGCTATTCCTACAACACGCTGGTGGATATGCAGTTTGTGAAAAAAGCGCAGCCGTAACACGCCGCGCCTTCATATAGATTTACCAAACGCTGCCGCACAAACTGTGCGGCAGCGTTTGGCCTGTTACGTGTCTTTGAACGGATCGTGCAGGCCGGTGGGGCCGTGGTCGAACTCGGTGAGGTTGCCCCAATACCGCTTGGGCATGTGCCCCATGCGGCAGCGCGGGTTGTGCCGCCCCTGGATCTCAATGGTGTCGTAATACTGCTTCCATAGGCGGCGCATGGCCTGTTCCGTCTCGTCGGGGTCTGGCAGTGTCAATTCTTCCACCGGGACAATGCGCGCCTGATGCGGCCGGTAGACCAGCGCCATGCCGTGTGTCTTATCCAGAATGAGAAACCGCTCTTCGGGGTAGCGTGAGCGAAAATGCAGTGAAAGCAGCGGCAGGACAATGTTTTTCGGTTCGATTTCGGCTACCAGCGCACCGCCGAAAGCTGAAAACCGAATGAACCCTTTGAGCAGGTGGCTTTCGTTGAGCAGGTGCCGCACGGCTTTTTGCAGGGTGTCCACCGCCGGGTCGGCCAGATGGTCGCGCACGGCGGGACCCAGGCGGTAGCCCAGCCGCAGAAACAGCAGGATGTGCCGCTCTTTCTGCGGCAGGCAGGTCAGGAACGCGTGCTGTATGAATTCCGGCATCTCGGCGCCCAGTTTTGCCGGGATGGAGGTTGCCACCCGTCTGGCCTTCTGCGGGTCGGTGGCAATATCCTTGACGGGAAAGAAAGTGGTCTGCGGCAGCGCGGCGGAGAGGATATCCGCCGGGACTTCTTTGGCGGCGTAGCTTTCGAACACGCAGCAGAGCAGGCCGTCGAAGCTGCCGTCATAGCGGTAGATCAGATTTGGCCGGTCAGGCATTTTTGCAGATCCTCCCAGGTCGGGGTAAGCTGCGGCGCGCCCGGTTGATCAAACAGCGAGAGCTGCCGGGGCCGAAGCACGGACGGCGCGTCTTCCTGCAGGCGGGCCAGCGCCTGCTCGGAGAGCAGTGCGCGGATGGCCGCGTCTTTGGTTTGCATCAAGCCTTGCCGCTGCCTGTCCCGGCAAGTGATGAAATACTGCGCGCGCTTGAGCACCACGCCCAGCTTTTTGAGCGCGTCGAAATCCAGCGAGCCTGCGCGTCGCACCCGCAGGATGCGTTTGGCGCTTGTCACGCCGATGCCCGGCACCCGCAGCAGCGTGGCGTAGTCGGCTCGGTTGACCTCCACCGGGAACTGTTCCAGATGGTGCAGCGCCCAGTTGCACTTGGGGTCAAGATAAGGGTTGAAGTCCGGGTGGGCATCGTCCAGCAGTTCGTCGGCGGAAAAGCCGTAGAACCGCAGCAGCCAGTCCGCCTGATAGAGACGGTGCTCGCGCAGCAGCGGCGGCTTGACATCCCGCGCGGGCAGCAGGGTGTCCTCGTTCATCGGCATATAGGCGGAATAAAAGACCCGCTTGAGCTTGTACTTGCCATACAATGCTTCCGACAGGCGCAAAATCTGGTAATCGCTTTCCGGTGTGGCGCCGATGACCATCTGGGTGCTTTGCCCGGCGGGGGCAAAACGCGGCGCGTGGCGGTATTTGACCAGATCGGTGCGGTTCTCCGCGATGCGCCCGGTGATGAAGCCCATCGGTTTTAATATGGACGTTTTCGATTTGTCGGGCGCCAGCAGCCGCAGGCTCTCGTTGGACGGCATTTCGATGTTGACGCTGACGCGGTCGGCCAGCATGCCCAGGCGGGCGATGAGCGCGCTGTCTGCCCCCGGGATGGCTTTGGCGTGGATGTAACCGGCGAAGCGGTATTCCTCGCGCAGCAGCCGCAGGGTCTCGATCATGCGCTCGCAGGTATAATCGGGATCACGCAGGACGCCGGAGCTTAGAAAGAGACCTTCAATGTAATTGCGGCGGTAGAATTGGATGGTGAGGTCGGCCAGTTCCTTCGGTGCGAAGGTGGCGCGCGGCGTGTCGTTGGAGCGGCGGTTGACGCAGTATTTGCAGTCGTAGATGCAGCTGTTGGTCATCAGCACCTTGAGCAGGGAGATGCATCGCCCGTCGCCCGCGAAGCTGTGGCAGATGCCGCAGGCGACCGCGCTGCCAATCTGCCCGAGCGCGGGCTGCCTGTCCACTCCGCTGGAGGTGCAGGCCGCGTCGTATTTGGCCGCGTCGGACAAAATCTGCAATTTTGCAAAGACATCCTGTGCCATTGTTTTTTCCCTCTGTTTCGCGGAGACCGTTTCTATCGGTAAAACCCGTCCAGCAGCCGGAAGCGGTTTTTCCGGTAGTCGATCTCGCCAGCCCGCTTCATCCGGCTGAGTATGGCGGAGAGCGCGCTGCGGTCCACGCAGAGATAGTCGGCCATCTCCGCGCGGGAGAACGGGATAGTGAATGGATTGCCGCCGCCGTGCTCCCGTTGTTGCGCGAGGAACGCGTGCACCTTTTCATGCAGCGTGCGGCGGCCCACGCAATCAAGCTTTTCGTTGAGCGCCAGCGTTTTGCGGGCAAACAGGTGCAGCATGTTTTCCACCAGCCGGGAATGGAACGCGCAGGCCGACGTGCAGCTGTAAATGATACGGTGAAAATTGAGGAACAGCACGCGCACGTCGGTCTCGGCCGTCACGGTTACGGGGGAATGTGCCATTCCCAGGCAGGCGAACATTTCGGCAAACAATTCGCCCGGTTCCACCCGCCCGAGCATGTTGCGGTTACCGGCCTCGTCCTCACGGGCGATCTGTGCGCTGCCTGCCAACAGCAGTCCCACACTGTCCACCGGTTCCCCGGCCAGCAGTACAATCTCACCTTTTACGGCTGAACGTATCCGCGCGCCCAGGCAGGGCAGCAGCTTTTCCAGTTCTTCCGGGCGGATGTGTTCAAAAACAGGCATTGCGGCGATTTGGGTCAGATCATTCTGCAATTCACTCACTCCGTTGCTTTTACAACCGATTTGGATGCTTCATTGTACTATACTGGGCACACAAAAGCAAGTGATTCCGGGGTTTGCACCCGTTTTATCCAAACCGATGCAGGAGGAACAGAAATGTCTGAGATGTTTTGCTTTCAGTGTGAACAAACGGCGAAAGGCTGCGGCTGCACCGTGGCCGGCGTATGCGGCAAAAAGGCGTCCACGGCCAACTTACAGGATGAACTGACCGGCGCGCTGGCCGCGCTGGCGCTCGCTGCCAAAGAAGGAAACGAAGAAGTCTATCGGGCGGTGGTGGACGGTCTGTTTGTCACCGTGACCAACGTGGCGTTCGACGACGATGCCATCCGCGCGCAGATCGAGAAAACCGACCGGCTGACGGCGTCGCTGGGCGGCGACACCGCCCATCCGCTGGATATGCAGACCCTTTGGCACGCGCAGGACGACGATCGCTCGCTGAAAAGCCTGCTGTTGTTCGGCATGCGCGGTATGGCGGCCTATGCGTATCACGCGCGCGTGCTGGGCTACCGGGACGAAGCGGTGGATGCGTTTTTTCTCAAAGGCCTGCGCGCGCTCGGTGCGGAACGGTCCATCGACGCGCTGCTGGGGCTGGATATGGAGTGCGGCGAAGTCAACCTCAAATGCATGGCGCTGCTGGACAAAGCCAACACCGAGACCTACGGCACGCCCGAACCGACCAACGTGACCACCAACGTCGCGCCCGGCCCGTTCATCGTGGTGTCCGGCCACGACCTCAAAGATCTGGAACTGCTGCTCAAACAGACCGAGGGCAAGGGCGTGAACGTCTATACCCACGGCGAGATGTTACCCGCGCACGCTTATCCCAAGCTGAAAGCCTATGCGCACCTAAAAGGCAACTTCGGCACGGCGTGGCAGAACCAGCAGAAGGAGTTCGACGACATCCGCGGCGCGGTGCTGTTCACCACCAACTGCCTCATGCCGGTGAAGCCGAGCTACGCCGACCGCGTGTTCACCACCGAGGTGGTGTCTTATCCCGGGCTGGTGCATGTGGGGGAAGACAAGGACTTCACCCCGGTGATCGAGCGGGCGCTGGAACTGGGCGGATACCCCGAAGGCCGGAAGATGACCGGCATCAACGGCGGCGAGACCCTCACCACCGGATTTGGCTGGGGCACGGTGCTGTCGGTGGCCGACAAGGTGATCGACGCGGTGAAGGCCGGAGCCATCAAGCATTTCTTCCTCGTGGGCGGCTGCGACGGCGCGAAGCCCGGCCGGAACTACTACACGGAGTTTGTGGAGAAAGCGCCGAAGGATACCGTTATCCTCACGCTGGCGTGCGGGAAATACCGCTTTAACGACCTGGATCTCGGCGACATCGGCGGCATCCCGCGCCTGCTGGACATGGGCCAGTGCAACGACGCCTACGGCGCCATCCGGGTGGCGCTCGCGCTGTCCGAAGCGTTCGGCGCGGGTGTGAACGAGCTGCCGCTCAGCCTGGTGCTGTCGTGGTATGAGCAGAAAGCCGTCTGCATCCTGCTCACGCTGCTCTCGCTGGGCATCCGGAACATCCACATCGGGCCGTCGCTGCCGGCGTTCGTGTCGCCGGGCGTGCTGAACGTGCTGGTTGAAAAATTCGGGCTGACCCCCATTTCCACCCCCGACGCGGATCTGCAGAAACTGCTTGCCTGATCTCCCGGAGAAAATTAAAAAAAGCCGTGTGCCGTGTGCACACGGCTTTTTTGCGCGCCCGGCAGGGGGGCGTTTGCCGCCTGCGGGCTGCGGCGGGGAACGGAATTGAGATATCTCATTATATCCTGTTTTTGCGAAAAATGCAAGTGCGGAGCCCTGCGCGGGCATGGAAAAAATGCGCTGTTTTGCCGTTTGCGCGGCAAATGCTGCATAATGGGGACAACGGCGAATATACATGGTACTGCCAATCGAAATAAGGGACTCGCCATACGCGGCCGCAGGTGCATACCGGCTCCGCGGCGAGCCGCCAAACCGCGCACCAGGCGTGTGCACTCTGCCGCCGCGCCCTGCGTTCAAAGGAGAGATAACCTATGGATTTGCCCATCACGCGGGATACGGTCCGTGTCAGCGCGCCCGTTCTGGATACCGCCGCCGACCATCCTGTGGACTGCGACATCATCCTGCCAGACTATTGCCCCGATGTTTCGCGCGTGCTCAAGACCGAGGGCTGCGTGGAGATCGACGCCAAGCAGGTGGACGGCGCGCGCCTGACGGTCAGCGGCACCTTTTATGTCCGGGTGCTATACATCACGGAAAATTCGGGCAATGTGCGCTGCCTCAAGCATGAAACGGCGTTTACCCATACGTTCGATCTGGGCGAGGAGGGCGTGGAAGCCCGCGCGCGGGTAAGGGCCCGGGTGGCCTATGTCAACTGTCGGCTGATCGGCCCCAGACGGGTGCAGGTGCGTGGGTCGCTCGCCATCCGCGCGATCGTGATGGTCGAGCGGGAGGAGGAGTTCATCAGCGGCGTGGAGGATACGCGTCTGGAAACGTGCGCCCGCCCCGTGCGGTGCAGCACGCATGTCGGCTCGGCGGAAAAACCCTTCGACGTGCATGAGCAGTTGGAGATCAGCTACGGCAAACCTCCGGTGGCGTCTGTCATTCAGACCGACGCGGTGGCCGTCGTGCAGGACTACAAACTCATCAGCAACAAAGTCATCGCCAAGGGCGAGATTCGGCTCAAGACCCTCTATTCCGCTGAAACGGAAGACGGAGAGGGCGGCGTGGAAGTGATGGAACACGCCATCCCCGTCAGCCAGATCATCGACCTGCCGGGTGTGGACGAGGACTGCGGCTGCACGCTGCGGCTCATCCCCGGAGTGGTGAACTCCACCGCCCAGCCCGACGGCGAGGGCGAAAACCGCAAGCTGGATGTGCAGATGACCGTGACGGCGGAGGTAAGCGCCTACCGCACCCGGGAGGTTACGGCGCTGATCGACGCGTTCAGCCCGGAGTATGAAGTGGCGCTCCAGACGCGGCCGGTCACGCTGCTGCATGTGGCCGACACCGTCCACACCACCGAGATGGTGCGACAGACGGTGGAACTGGAAGCGGTGGAACTCAAGTCCGTGACCGACTGCACGGTGCAGGCAAACCTCACCGAAAGCAAGTTTGAGGGTGGCGCGCTGCTGCTGACGGGAGAACTGCAGGTCTCGGTCTTTGCGGTGGATGTGCAGGGCGGGCCGGTCTGCGCCGACAAAACGGTGCCGTTCAGCATTCGGGAGGAACTCAAAAACGCGTCCGGGAGCATGCGCGGCGACCCGGATGTGCAGGTGGTTTCCAACAGCTATACGCTCTCCGGGCCGAACCGGCTGGACCTGCGGGTGGAATGCGCGGTGGACGCCACCGTTTTTACGGCAGTGCAGGAAAACGCTGTGGCCGACCTGGATATGGACGACTCGCAGCCGAAAGAATTGCCGCCGCAGAAAACACTGACGCTCTATTTTGCCGATAAAGGCGAGAGTGTCTGGGAAATCGCCAAACGATACAATACGTCGCCGGAGGGCATCAAGCAGGAAAACAATCTGGAAGAAGACGCGCTGGACGCGCGCAGTATGCTGTTGATTCCCAAACAGCGCCGGCACAAGAGCTGACCGGTCACAAGCCGCCGCTGGATACGCGCAGCATGAGGCCGTATACGCGGCTGGCCATGCGAGAAATAGGGCGGTCGATCAAACACTGACAAAGAGCGGGCCCGCCAAGGCCGCCCATGCGGGCGCGGTGGGGTGCCGTGAAAAGCAAACAAGGAGGAACGGGCATGGACAGCCGCAGCATCTATCAGGATATCGCACAGCGGACGGACGGCGACATCTACATCGGGGTGGTCGGCCCCGTCCGCACCGGGAAATCGACTTTTATCAAGCGGTTCATGGAAACGCTGGTGCTCCCGAATATCGAGGGCAGCTACAAGCACGACCGCGCGGTGGATGAAATGCCCCAGAGCGCGGCGGGCCGCACCATCATGACCACCGAGCCGAAATTTATCCCCAACGAGGCCGTGGAGGTCACACTGGCCGACAACGCGAAGTTCCGCGTGCGGATGATCGACTGTGTGGGGTATATCGTGCCCAGTGCGCTGGGCTACATCGAGAACGACAATCCCCGCATGGTGATGACGCCGTGGTTCGACAAGGAGATTCCTTTCAATATGGCGGCCGAGATCGGCACCCGCAAGGTCATCACCGAGCACTCCACCATCGGCCTGGTGGTGACGACGGACGGCTCCATCGGAGAGATCCCGCGCGACGAATATGCAGAGGCGGAAGAACGGGTGATAAACGAGCTCAAAGAAATAGAGAAGCCGTTCGTCATCCTGCTCAACAGCGTCCATCCCACGGCGGACGAAACCCAGACGCTGCGCACGCAAATGGAAGCGGCATACAACGTGCCGGTGCTGCCGGTCAACTGCGTGAACCTCGGGGAAGGGGAGATACGCAGCATCATCGAGACGGTGCTGTTCGAGTTCCCGGTCAAGGAGATCGGGGTCGATCTGCCGGACTGGATCGCCGCGCTGGAACCCGGCCACTGGCTGCACACCTCGCTGTACAGCACCATCCACGACTCCGCGCAGGATATCTCGAAGATCCGCGAGGTGCGCGGCGCGCTGGACGGCATCCGCGGAAACGAGTATGTGACGGATGTGCGGCTGGCCAGCGTCGATCTCGGGCGCGGTACCGCCGGGCTGAAGGTGGAGGTGCAGCCGGGCCTCTTCTACAAGGTGCTGGGTGAGACGACAGGCTTTGAGATCACCAGTGAGGGCGATCTCATCGAGCTGATGCAGAGCCTGGCCGCTTCCAAGAAAGAGTATGACAAGGTGAAAAACGCGCTCGACGAGGTGAAAGCCACGGGCTACGGCATCGTGATGCCGACTATGGAGGAAATGACGCTGGAAGACCCCGAGATCGTGCGGCAGGGCGGGCGGTACGGCGTGCGCCTGAAAGCAAGCTCGGAATCCATCCATATGCTCAAATGCCGCGTGGTGTCGGAGATCAACCCCATCGTCGGGACGGAAAAGCAGTCCGAAGAACTGGTGGACTATCTGCTCAAGGAGTTTGAGGGAGACCCCGAGAAAATCTGGGATTCCAACATCTTCGGAAAATCCTTGCAGGAACTGGTCACCGAGGGCCTGCACAACAAGCTCTATCATATGCCGGTGGACGCGCGGGAAAAATTGCAGGAAACGCTGGAACGCATTATCAACGAGGGCTGCGGCGGCCTCATCTGCATCATCCTGTGACGCGCGCGCCGTATATCGCAAAACGCCCGGCAGATATTTCTGCCGGGCGTTTTGGCGACGTGTTTTCTACTTATTGCGGCGGGAATTGGGCCGGAGCTTCTCCAAAAGAGCTATGTCCTGCGGTTCTTTTGTGTAGGTATTCTCTCCATCTTGCTGCGCCTTCACCAGCAAGTCGACCGCATCCGCCACGTTCGCGGCCAGTTGGAAATACATGGATTTATAGTCGGGCATGGTATAACCACCTCGTCATGGAGTATGGTATTATTATAAAGTGAGATCACCTTGGCGTCAACAAAATCTTATCATGTCTATATATCGAAATGACATGGAGGAGTTGCAATGCCATCTAATCTGCCGCAATTCACGTTACGCATATCGCTTATACTATTGAAAAAACTGCGCTATATCGCCGAATACAATGCGCGTTCCGCCAATCGTGAGGTGGAACTGCTGATTCAGAAGCATGTGCGGTCATTTGAAAAAGAGCATGGGGAAATTCATCTGAAAGACTAAGAAAAGGGTGCCGGTATAGAAAACACTTCCATAACGCCTTTTTTGACATAACGTGAAGGAGTTGCAATGCCATCTGATTTGCCGCGTTTTACGATCCGTATTTCATCTGTTTCACTGAAAAAAATAAGATATGTAGCCGAATACAACGCACGCTCCGCAAACCGGGAAGTGGAGCTGCTCATTCGCAGGCATGTGCAGGCGTTTGAGAAAGAGCACGGCGAAATCCCGTTGGAAGACTGACAAAACCACCTTTACGGACAAACCGCAAAGGTGGTTTTTACTGCATATCAAGTATCTATTACATCCACCGCTGCCAGAACGTTTTGCCGCACGAGGGGCACCGCACCAGACGCTGCCGGATCAAATGGATGCTGGGCTGGAAGTGCGGCAGCGTGAACACCGTGCCGCAATAGGGGCACTGGAACGTGTCGTCCCGGCGAAATTTCCGATGGGAGAGGAAATAGCGAAAATAGAAGACGACGGCAAGCGCGAACATGGCCGCAATGAGCAGGAGTGCCGTGACCCCTTTCCAAAAGCCGGCCAATGTGGTGAGCATCATATGCCGGTGCGCTGGCGCACGGAGCCGCCGCGCCCGCCGTGCGGATTACCCGGTCGCCCCGCCGGGCGATATCCGCCGCTGTGTGCGTTCCCGGTGCGCGGATTGCGCGGAGCCGGTCTGCGTCCGCCGCCGTGTCCGCCCTGTTTCGGCGGCGCGGTGGGCGCCATGGTAGCCGGATACGGGTGATCGTTTTCCACCGGGATGTGCTTGCCGATCAACCGCTCAATGGTGCGCAGGTAATCGTGTTCTTCTTCGTCGCAGAACGAAAAGGCCATGCCGCTCTGCCCGGCGCGCCCCGTGCGCCCGATGCGGTGCACATAGGTTTCCGGCTCATTGGGAAGGTCGTAGTTGATGACGTGTGACAGCTCGGTCACGTCAATGCCGCGCGCGGCGATGTCGGTGGCCACCAGCACATGAATCTTCCGGCTCTTGAATTCGCGCAGCGCCTGTTGGCGCGCGCTCTGTGACTTGTTGCCGTGGATGGCTTTGGACGGAATGCCTGCTTTTTCGAGGTGCTCCACAATCTTGTTCGCGCCGTGCTTGGTGCGGGAAAAGACCAGCACCGATTCCATATCGGCGGTTTTCAGCAGATGCACCAGCAGGTGTTTCTTGTTCTTTTTATCCACATAAAAGAGTTTCTGTTCCACCGTTTCCGCCGTGGAGGAGACCGGCGCCACCGACACCTGCGCGGGGTTTTTGAGCAGCTTGTCGGCCAGCCTGGCAATGTCCGGCGGCATGGTGGCGGAAAACAGCAGGGTCTGCCGGTTTTGCGGGAGCTTTTCCACCACCTTGTGCACGTCGTGGATGAAGCCCATGTCCAGCATGCGGTCGGCCTCGTCGAGTACAAAATAGGACACATGCGAGAGATCGACATGCCGCTGGTTCATCAGGTCCAGCAGGCGGCCGGGGGTGGCGACAAGGATATCCACGCCTTCGCGCAGCCTGCTCACCTGCGGGATCTGCGAAACGCCGCCGAAGATCACCGTATTGCGCAGGTGCAGGAAGCGGCTGTATTGGTCAAAGCTCTCCTTGATCTGGATGGCCAGCTCCCGGGTGGGGGAAAGCACCAGCGCGCGGATGTGCCGCGAACCGGTGGATTGACCATGCTCCCGGCAAAGCAGATCGAGAATGGGCACGGCAAACGCGGCGGTCTTTCCGGTGCCGGTCTGCGCGGTGCCGAGCAGGTCGCGCTTTTCCAGAATGTAGGGGATGGACTGTTCCTGAATGGGGGTGGGCTGCTCATATCCGGCGGCCGCGAGGGCTTTGAGGATGCTGGGGTTCAGTTGAAGCTGTGAAAACTGCATGTAGATCTCCTTAAGGTTCTATAATAGCCGGCTTTTCGCATGCAAGTGCGCGCGCTGTGTCCGGTGTAGGGCACGTTTATAGTTGATGGCAGCGTGTGCGCCGGCCTGTAAATTTCGTTCCTGAACGATGCGGGCGGGCAGGCGCCGCGTCCGCCGCAACCAAACAGCATCTATTCTACCACGTTTTTGCCGGGATAGAAA
Organism: Ethanoligenens harbinense YUAN-3; assembly: GCF_000178115.2. Taxonomy (NCBI): domain Bacteria; kingdom Bacillati; phylum Bacillota; class Clostridia; order Eubacteriales; family Oscillospiraceae; genus Ethanoligenens; species Ethanoligenens harbinense. The sequence goes on along the minus strand of NC_014828.1, from coordinate 1,873,811 downwards.
GATTCTTTTTGTATTCTTGTCCCATCGTGTGAGAATGGACGAGCCCGACTGCTTTTTTGGACGCCCCAAAAGTCTTTCGCACTTTTCGCAAGATCGGGCGGGGCGGTTCATGCAGTGGATTGTGCTTTGCAGAACGTCCGGCGCCATGCTATACTGGTACAAAAGCGGCGGCGGTGCCGTTCGTTTTTGTATTTTTCCAACGTTTTTCCTTTTGTTCAAAGGTTATGAAAAGGGGGGAGCGCTTTGTTCCACAATAACAAACAGGCCGCGCTGGCTGCCCGTGTGCTTCTGGTGCTGCTGGGCGCGGCCCTCTACTCCATAGGTCTGGAGATCTTCCTTGTGCCCAATAATGTGATTGACGGCGGTGTGATGGGCGTGGCGATTATCGTCAGCCATCTCAGCGGTTTGCCGCTCGGTCTGTTCACGTTTTTGCTGAATGTTCCGTTTTTTGTCATCGGCTATAAGCAGATCGGCAAAAGCTTCACATTCACCACATTGTTCGCGGTCCTGGCGGTTTCACTGGGTGTTTCGCTCCTGCACCCGGTGCCCAGTCTCACAGATCAGCCGCTGCTGGCCGGTGTGTTCGGCGGCGTGATTGTTGGCGTGGGCGTAGGGCTCATTATCCGCAACGGGGGCTCGCTTGACGGCTCGGAGATCATTGCCATCATCCTTGATAAAAAAGTGGGGTTCTCGATCGGCGAGATCGTGATGTTTATGAACCTGTTCATCCTTTCCAGCGCGGGGTTCGTGTTCGGTTGGAACCGGGCGATGTATTCGCTCATCGCTTACTTCATCGCATTTAAGGCCATTGACGTGGTCGTCGAAGGTGTGGACGAATCGCGCGCGGTTATGGTGATTTCCGACCGGTATGAAGACATTACCGCCGCTGTCCGCGACCGTCTTGGCCGGAGCGGTACATTGCTCGACGCGCGCGGCGGCTACCTGAAAAACGATGCAACCGTGCTGTATGTGGTGGTTTCCCGCCTGGAGATCGCCAAACTGAAGTCCATCGTGCTGGATTTTGACCCGAACGCGCTGGTCACCATCGGCAGCGTGGAGGTGGCCGGGCAGAAATATCAGAAGCGACCTATCCATTGATTTTCCAATCGTTTTCACCAACCCCTGCATAAAGGGTTGGATTGAGATCGCCGGCGCGGCGGATTCCGATCACATCGGCTGCGTGGAGTGGACGATATGCGGCGGCAGCGCGGACGGTTTGAGAATTTTTCTTGATTAACCGGCATTCCTATTATAAAATGGGGGTAAGGAGTTGATTTTGTGTTAAAATTATTCAGAGCACCCCATAACTATGTGCAGGGGAAAGACGCTTTACTCGAGACCTATGACAATGTGAAAGATTTTGGCAAATCTTTTTTGTTCGTGTGCAGCCGCAGTGCGCATAAGCAGGCGCGCCCGGTAATCGAAAAAAGCTTCGAGGGCAAAGAAAACAAGCTGATTTTTGAAATTTTCGGCGGCATCAGTTCCAACGGCGAAATCGAGCGGATGCGTCAGATCGTGCGTGAAAACGACATCGACGTCGTCTGCGGCGTGGGCGGCGGCAGCGCCATCGACACCGCGAAGGCGACGGCCTATTATGAGCACCGCCCGGTTGTCATCATCCCGACCGTTGCGGCGACCGACGCGCCCTGCACCGGCCTTTCGGTTATCTACAACGACGACGGTTCGTTCGATAAGTACATTTTCTATCCCAAAAACCCCGATGTGGTCATCGTGGATACCACCATTCTCTCCAAAGCGCCGGTTAAATTCCTTGTGGCCGGTATGGGCGACGCGCTGGGCACTTATTTTGAAGCCCGCGCCTGCGTGGCCAGCAACGCCCCCAGCCTGGAAAACGGCGGCGTTACCAAATCCGCTATGGCGCTCTGCGAACTCTGCTATGAGACTCTGCTGCGCGACGGCCTGAAAGCCAAGCAGGCGGTGGAACGGGGCCTGCTTACCCCGGCGGTGGAAAGCATCATCGAAGCCAATACCTTCCTGAGCGGCGTGGGTGCGGACAACGGCGGTCTCGCGGTCTCGCATTCGGTATACAACGGCTTTACGGCATTGGAGGAATGTGAAAAGACCCAGCACGGCAGCATCGTCGCGTTCGGTACCATCGCGCAGCTCCTGCTGGAAAACGCCGATCTGGAAGAGATCGGCGAAGTGGTGCATTTCTGCATCTCCGTCAGCCTGCCGGTCACGTTGGAGCAGATCGGTGTCACCGATGTCGAACGTGTGCACATCGCGGCGGAAAAAGCCTGCGCGCCGGGCGAGTCCATCCACAACCTGCTGGGCGACGTGACGCCGGACGCGCTGTATGATGCGCTGCTCGCCGCGGATGCGCTGGGCAAGACCTACCTGCAGTAATCCGTGCTTTGCCGGTAAGACGGGCATTTCCGTTTAAAAAGGCCCTGCCGGTACGGAACGATTTCCTTTTAAACGAATATGGTGAAAAAGCCCCCCGCCGTAGGATCATCAACTACGGCAGGGGGCTTTGTTATGAAACGAAAATGGACGGATATGGATCGGCATGCTGAAAAATACGGGAGACGTCGTCCGTCACGCAAAACGCAAAGGTCTTCATGCAAAAAGCCGAAAAAACCCGGAAAAACCGTCTGTAATCCGTAATCTGGTGAAAAGCAAGTGCAATATGACGCAAGATCGCGGCATGCTTTGAGAAACGGATTGCAGCAGACGAAAGGGTTGTTTCTGGCACATCAAGCGGGTTGGTGAATTTCCAGGCGATTTTGCGGTCTCCGCGTTTATTTCAGGTACTGTTCCACAAAAAACTTGGGGCGCCCTTTGGTTTCCAGATAGATCTTTCCAATATATTCGCCGATGATGCCGACGCTTAAAATCTGCAAGCCGCCGATAGCCCAGATGGAAATGACGATGCTTGTCCACCCGGCCACGGTTTTTCCCAGCAGAAACAACACCAGAAAATAAATCAGCATAAGGATGCTGACCGAAAAAATGAGGAAGCCGGCCGCCGCGATCAGGCGGATGGGTTTTACACTGAACGAGGTAACGCCCTCCAATGCAAAGGCGAGCATTTTGCGCAGCGGATATTTGGATTCTCCGGCGAACCGTTCATGCCGTTCATATTCCACGACGGCGCTTCGATAACCAATCAGGGGCACAATGCCCCGCAAAAACAGATTGACTTCTTTAAACTGCATCAGCGCTTCGATAGACCGGCGGCTCATCAGCCGGTAATCGGCATGATTGTAGATGATATCGACGCCCAGCGTCTGCATCAGCCGATAGAACAGGAGGGCTGTCCGGCGTTTAAAAAACGTATCTGTGGTGCGGGAACTGCGCACGCCGTATACAATGTCGCATCCTTCGTTGTATTTTTTCACGAATTCGTCAATGGCATCAATATCATCCTGCAAATCGGCATCCAGGGTGATCACCATGTCTGCTTCATCCTTGACGGTAGATAACCCGGCCAACAATGCATTTTGATGCCCTTTGTTGCAGGAAAGCCGGATGCCGCTGATGCATGCATGTTCATTGTGCAACTGGGCAATCCATTTCCAGGTGCTGTCCCGGGAGCCGTCGTCCACAAATACGATCCGGCTCTTTTCCGATACCATCTGGTCGTGTGTCAGGCGGCCCAGCTTTTCCACCAGCCTTCTGCCGGTTTCAGGAAGGACGGCTTCCTCGTTGTAACAGGGAACCACAATATATAACGTATCCACGTCGGCCATTCCTTTCTGGAATTGTTTTGTGGCTGGTTGGTTCAGGCATATCCCGTTTCAAACGGACATAACGGTTTTATTATACAACAGGCTGAAAGCAGATACAATTCTTTCACCGGTGTGGGGTTTCAATTTTGTTCGGAAAACAAGACATTCTTTTAAAACATGATGTTTTACACAAAAATATTTAATAATGCAAAATGAAATAGTACTATAATACAAGAAACAGATGTTGAAGGGGGCGCTCATTATGAAACTGGATAGCAAAGTGGCTGTGATAACCGGGGCAAGTTCGGGCATGGGCAGAGCGATGGCGCTGCTGTTCGCAAAAGAAGGCGCGCATGTGATTGCAATGGACCGCAATATGGGCGGGTTAAAAACGCTGGCCCGGGACGCCGATGGAATGGTGGGAAGCGTCGGCACGTACGAGGGCGACGTGACCGACAGAAAAGGAATGGAAGTCCTGCTAGACCAAGTGGTGCAGAATCACGGGAAACTGGATATTCTTGTGAATAACGCAGGCATTATGGACGAAATGATGCCTGCCGGGGAAGTCAGCGATGAGCTTTGGGAGCGCGTATTGCATGTCAATCTGAACGGGCCGCTGTATTTATGCCGAAAGGCGATCGGCCAGATGTTGAAACAAGGGCAGGGCAATATCATCAACATTGCGTCCATCGGCGGCTTGCAGGGCGCAAGGGCGGGAGCGGCTTACACCGCGTCGAAATTTGCGCTGGTGGGCCTGTCGAAAAACATCGGGTTTATGTATGCCAACAAAGGCATCCGCTGCAATGCGATTTGCCCGGGCAGTGTGCAGACCAATATCGGTGTGGGTATTGCCAATCCCAGCGCGCTTGGAATGGAGCGGGCCATGTCGGGCATTGCGGGAAATCCCCGTATGGGCGCTCCCGAAGAAATTGCACGGGTCGCACTGTTCCTTGCTTCGGATGACGCAAGTTTTATCAACGGGGCGGTGATTGTTGCAGACGGTGGTTGGACGGCATATTGAAACAAGCGGACCGATAAGGCGCCCCGCATCCGGCCAATGAGCAGCGGATGCGGGGCGCCTTTGTCATGGTAGCTCGATGCCCTTGGTTTGGGGAAAAGCTTGTCGAGGGCGGATGTACTGTATATGTAAATACCTATGGTTAAAATAATATTATACAATTTTACATATGGAAAAACCTGTGCTATGATGAATCTGTAAAAAGAAGTCAGCCAATACAGTGGCAGAAAGAAGGAGTTTATTATGACGATCAGTGCAAGAAATCAGTTCAAAGGAACAGTCGAATCGGTGCAGGAAGGTGCGGTCAACGCGCTTGTTCATGTAAAAACAGCAGCCGATGACATCATCACCGCTACCGTTTCGCTCGAAGCAGTCAAAGAGCTTGGTCTGGCGGCCGGAAAAGAAGCTACCGCTGTGGTCAAAGCGACAGAGGTTCTGGTGGGAATCGGCGATGCCAAACTGAGCGCCCGGAACCAACTGGCCGGCGAGGTCACCAAAGTGCAGGAGGGGGCGGTGAATGCCATCGTCACCATCAAGACCGAAGGCGGTACGGAAATCGAAGCAACGATCTCTTTGGAAGCGGTTAAAGAGCTCGGTCTGGCGGCCGGGGTCAAAGCAAAGGCCATCATTAAGGCCACCGCTGTCATCATTGCCATCTGAACATTGTTCTGGGGCTCAATCGCAACCACCGGTTGCGCTGGCGGTTTGCACAAACCCTGAAAGGGCATATTGCCGCTCAGCATATCCAGGCACACGGATGGTTCGATAACCGCATTACTTTGACAGGCCGCCATAGAGCGGTCTGTTTTTATGTCTTCGTATTCTTGCAAGACGTAAACGGGCCCATGTTTTTTTCCGCGTGACCGGATCGTTTGCGCTATCCTCCGGCAATGGATTGAGTTTATATACTCTTCAACTTTTGGTTTGCATATTCGAGTGTGATAAACCCGGCACGTATTGCAGGACAAAACCTCCCTTTGTGTAGTGATGCGGACGGTAATCCCGCGTCTGCTTTGGCAAAGGGAGGTTTTCCTGTATCCAACGATGTTTCATTATGCGGGTTTGGCCGGTGGTTGACTTACGCTGAAGCCACAAAACAGAACTGACGCCGCTTAAAATACGGCGTCAGTCCATGTAACACTGCAATATCCGGTGATGGGGATCTTCTGTTGTTGTCCGCTAAGATTTGAGCCGGTTCAAGGCCGACAGACCCTTTGGGTTTGCAGGAAAAGTCGGGCGGCTTATCGGCAGCCTTCATGTTTACCGCATTTGCAGTCCGGCTGGTCGGCGTCCATATCGGAAAAACGGGGCGGGAAGAATTCGTCCACCGGGAAACGCAGGCTCTGGAACAGCTCGCAGGGGTCGCCGGGAGAAGAAGTCGTGCATTCTTTGTCCGGCACGCAAAAGTCATAAGCAGGGATCAGCAACTGCACGTTGCGTTCCAGTTTGACAATGGAGAACAGACCAAGCGTGACCAGCACGACGCGGGTGGGCAAAACACAACCGATGCTGCCTTCGATGTTGTCCGCAAAGATTTCAGGAACGTCCGTACCGTTGTCGGAGGTGCAGTCACGGTCTACCAGTTTGGCCGCCAGAAAGATCGGATCCACTGCTTCGCAGATGGCGCGCGGCGTGTTGCTGGTTGGACGGTTTTGGTCGTCGTCGCCACCCGGTTCGTAGTCGGAGCTGAAGATCTTGATGTTGCCTTCACTGCCGAACAGGATGACTTTTTTGTTGAAGCTGGCAAAACCGGTCACGATTTCGGATTTACTGCCGGAATGGCAGTTCGGTGTTTTATAGAGCTCCACCGTAACCCGAAAAATGTATGTGATGTCTACCGAATAAAAGCCCCGGTTGAACTGCACCGGCTCCACGTCCAGAAACACGCGGCACAACTCCGCGCAGCGGCCTTTTACGGTCGCGGCATTGTTTACGGCTTCCTGTGCTTCGTCAGGGAAATAGACCCGGAGGTCCTCGAAGCAGTCCTTGTCACTGCAGGAATCGTAAACACGCGGGGTATCTATGCACACAGCTTCTTTAAAGGTCTTGTGCCCGCTGGTATTTGCGGGGGAAGCTTTGCTGTCCGCCATAAAAATCCTCCTAAATGTATCATGTAATTTCACTACACTACCATTCTATGAGGGAGGACGGTGGATGTGATAGGCTTTGAGTTTTTTGAGCCAGGCAAGCGGCCGTCCGGCTTTTATGCGTAGGTGTCGAACGCAGTCTCGGACAGCGTATCGCCGCCCATTATTTTGACAGAGAGTGCCGTACCGTAGCTGAATGTTCCCGTGGTATCGCCTGGGATGCATATGGCAGGGGGATGGCCGCCGTTTTTTAGAATCTTCATCATATTCTCCAGAACCGCCTTTTCCTTGTGAAACTTGCGAATGGCAGTAGCGCGGCGTGACGCTACTTGCATCATAGGGTTATGCCCGTATGGCCCCGGTGGATCCGGGGCTATACGGGCGACTCGACAAATAGGTCATAGGGAGCCGCTTACCATACTGGAATAAAGAGCATACCGCATCGGCCGCTTGCGTTTGGATTTTCAGTTTCCAGATAGATGTTCCCCTGATTTTAGTTGGCCCGGCGTGAGTCTGCGTCGGTTTCGTTCAATATTTTAGATCGAGGGTTGACATTTCATGGGTGATGGGGTATATTAATTATAACAAAACATACATGTTTTATTATAATTAATATGAAACGATGTAATGGCGCACTTCTCCACAACGGTGTTTTGCAATATACACTATTAAAACGGGATGTCTCCCACCCATCCGCGTTTCTAAACATAGATTTTCAGATAATCTGCTCCATATAAGACGGTTTGCTGCTGACCGGAAAACCGGAGGCTATATCCTATATGGGTAATGAAAGAAGACGGTTTTGCTGGTTTTGTAAACGGTTTTGTTTTGGGAAGGATGACTTACATGATAAAAAGAAATATGCTGGTAGCAGTGTTTTTGCTGATGGCCGCAACGCTGGTATTTTCAGGCTGCAGCAGTTCCACCGCGCAAAAAACCACTTCGGAAAAGAAAACGCTTACCATTAGCTTTAACCCGGGCCCATACGAAGACGAGTTCAAAAATGGTGTTGCCCCGTATCTGAAATCCAAAGGCTACACCATCCATTATAAAACCTTTACAGACGGCATCCAGCCGGATATGGCCGTGTCGCAGGGTGAAATTGACGCCAATGTGTTTCAGCATACCATCTACTTAAATGCGATCAACCAAAAAGAAGGCATCAACCTGGTTGGTATTGTTCACGTGCCCACACCGCCGATGGGACTCTATTCCAAAAAGCATAAAAGTCTGACGGAAGTCAGCGATGGCGCGCAGGTCGTTGTGCCGAGCGACCCGACAAATCTGCTTCGCGCCATTACCATTCTACAAAAAGTCGGCTGGATCACAATCAAGAACAACATCGACCCGTTGAAAGCTTCGTTGAGCGATGTCACCGCCAACCTCAAAAACATCAAGATCGTGACGGTCGACAGCGCACAGGCCGTGCAGGCGCTGAATGACGCGGATTATGTCTGCATCCAAGGCAACTATGCCATTGCGAATAAAATAAAGCTCACGACCGCTCTGAAGCTTGAGGAGATGACGGATCCTTATGCCAATGTCGTGGCTGTAGACAGCAAAAACAAGAATAGCCAGTTCGCCAACGATATCGTCGCCGGTTATAAATCGGAAGCTTTCCAAAAATATATCAAGTCGAACAATATCTATGATGGGTACTGGTTGCCAAGCTATTTCAACAAGTAAACGGCAGACTTTTGCCATTTGGCCCAAGCACACGCGAGGTGTCTGCCAACAGATCCTCCCGGTTGTTTTGGGGGCTTCCCCGGAACGCTTGTCAGAAACGCACTTGAGGAGTTGACGTCGGTTTTGAATTTTGAGTTTTCCAATTTTTACAAGCGGCTTCCGTTCCAGTTTTTTGGCGCGCTCCAAAACAAGGTTGCGGCGTATCAAAGCAATGGAATCGACATAATCGACTTATCCATCGGAAACCCCGACCTGCCGACCCCGGGACATATCGTGCAACGGCTCAAAGAATCAACGGATGATCCGGACAATCACAGGTATCAGCCTTTTACAGGAAAACCGTCCACACTGGAAGCGGTGGCCGCTTTTTACCGTAGGGAATATGGTGTGGAGCTGGATCCGCAGACGGAGGTGGCCATTTTCCAAGGCTCTTGCATAGGCATTTTGGCTATTCCAAAAGTTCTGCTCAATCCCGGTGATTTTTTACTCACAACCGATCCTTGTTATCCCGCTTATCATACGGCCGCCGTGTTTGCCGGAGCATCCCACTATAGGATTCCGGTCTATGAAAAAGATGGTTTTTTGCCGAATTATACTGCGGTGCCGCAGAACGTTTTGCAAAAAATCCGGCTTTTGATGTTGAATTATCCCAATAACCCAACTGGAGCGGTTGCTACCCGGGATTTTTTTGCGCGCACGCTAGATTTTGCCGCGCAAAACCGCATGCTCGTCGTCAACGATTTTGCATATGGGGCATTCGGCTTTGACGGGCGCAAACCGCTCAGCCTGCTACAGACGCCGGGCGGCAAGGAATACGCCGTGGAGATCTACACAGCATCGAAAACATGGAACATGGCCGGGTGGCGGTTTGGCTTTGCGGTTGGTAACGCTTCTGTGATCGGCGCTCTGAAAGAGTATCATACGCATGCATACAGCGCTATTTTCGGAGCGGTTCAGGATGCGGCCGCAGTGGCTATGCTGGGGCCCCAAGATTTCGTCGGTGCGCTGGTTTCCACTTACGAGCGCAGGCGTGATTTGTTGATGGACGGGCTGCGTGCGATTGGCTGGGATGCCGCGGCCCCTGCGGGGACATTTTATGTGTGGCTGAAAGTGCCGGAGGGATACGATTCGGTGTCGTTTTCTGACTTGTTACTGGAAAAGGCCCATGTGGCGGTTGCACCAGGTGAAGGATTCGGCCGGCAGGGCAGGCAATATGTCCGCATCGGCCTGACCAATTGTGAAGAACGTCTGCTTGAAGCCATTAGCCGTATTGCACAGGTCGGAATTTTCGGATCGACGGAGCCAATCGCGGGAAGGGGGAGGGCGGATGGTCGAAATTGAGCTGCGAAATGTCAGCAAGATTTTTGAAGGCAAGCGTCAGAAAATCCACGCACTCAAAGGCATCAATCTACAGGTCGAAAAGGGTGACATCTTTGGTGTGATCGGTTACAGCGGCGCCGGCAAAAGCACGTTGATTCGCCTGATCAACTATCTGGAGCGGCCTACCACCGGGCAGGTGTTAATAGAAGGAAAACCCTTGGACACATTCACCCCGGTGGAACTGCGGAAGCAGAGAAAATATATCGGTATGATTTTTCAGCATTACAATTTGCTGGAGACCCGAACGGTTTTCGATAACGTGGCCATCCCGCTCGTGCTGCTTAGGCAAAACAAGGAGCGGATCCGCAAACGGGTGACGGAGCTGCTGCAATATGTCGGCCTTTCAGACAAGGCGAAGAGCTATCCGAAGGAGCTTTCCGGCGGGCAAAAGCAGCGCGTGGGTATTGCCAGAGCATTGGCCAGCAACCCCTCGATTTTACTCTGCGACGAAGTGACCTCCGCGCTGGACCCCCAGACGACCCAATCCATACTGGCACTGCTCAAAACGATCAACCAGGAATACAACATCACGATTTTACTCATCACGCATGAGATGAGTGCCATCCAGCAAGTCTGCAACCGCGTGGCCGTGATGGAAAAGGGAGAACTGATCGAGCACGGCACGGTGCTTGAGGTGTTTGGAAATCCCAAGCATCCCACAACGCAGAGTTTCGTGCAGACCGTCATCCGAACCGCCATTCCAGAAAGTGTTTCGCGCGGTCTTTCATTTAAAAAAGGGCAGCGTTTGTATAAGCTGCGCTTTGTGGGGGCGAATGTTTCCGCTCCCATCGTCAATGAACTGATTAAAGGGTACGACGTTCAGACGAACATTCTGTTTGCCGACATGAACGAGGTTCAGGATACAACTTTGGGTACGATGATTATTCGACTTCACGGCGAAGATGGGCAGGTCGCGCGGGCGGTTGCTTTTCTCAAGACCAAGGGGGTTGAAGTGCAGGAGGTGACCGGCGTATGACGGCTTTTTTGGCCGTGCAATCGTCTGCGGGGTCGTTGTTCCATGCTTTCGGGGAACTGATTGGGGTAAATGAAACGACGATCACGTCTCAGGAGTTTTTGCAGGCGATCGGTGAGACCTTGAAAATGGTGGGCATCTCCCTTTTTCTGGGAGCTCTCATTGGCATTCCCGTCGGCATTTTGCTGGTGCTTACGCGGCCGGGCGGCATGTGCGAAAAGAAAGTGCTCTACGCGGTGCTGAACACTGTGATCAACATCATCCGTTCGCTGCCGTTTATTGTTTTGATGGTAGCGATCATCCCTTTCACGCGGTTGATCGTTCACACCTCTATAGGTACGAACGCAGCCATTGTTCCGCTGGTGATCTTTGTCGCGCCATATATCGGCCGACTGGTGGAAAACTCGTTGCTGGATGTCAGCCCCGGCATTCTGGAGGCGGCGCAGTCCATGGGAGCGACAATGTTTGAGATCATCCGGTATTTCCTGCTTCCAGAAGCGATCGGTTCTCTCATCCTGGCACTGACGACCGCGACTATTGGCCTGATCGGGGCCACGGCGATGGCCGGTACTGTTGGCGGAGGAGGAATTGGAGATCTTGCGGTTTCTTATGGCTATGAGCGGTTTGACCGATTTGTCATGATTACCACCGTCGTCGTTCTCATCGCTTTTGTGCAGGGGCTGCAAACATGGGGGAACCGGCTTGCGTATATCGCGCGCCGGGAATAACAGGCGTTCCTGTGTATTTAGCTCAAAGGATATTTTTGTGCATACAACAGTGGGGGTTGGAACATGGTACAACTGAAAATGCCCGCTTATTATATCAATGAAAAAAACGCGCTTGATAAGGCGGGTGAAATCATTGCGCCGGCCGGGGAAAAAGCGTTGATCATCGGTGGGGCGACCGCATGGAATGTTTCGAGGCACCGTCTCCTTACCAGCCTGGAAGAAGCAGGCGTGACGTACCATCTGGAAGTGTATGCAGGGTATTGCACAGCCGAAGCAGTGAAAAGGTTTTCGGACATGGCGGTGTCGGAAGATTATGAAGTAGTCGTTGGTGTTGGAGGCGGAAGGGCCCTGGATACGGCCAAAGCGGTCGCCGACGGCGCACGTCTGCCGGTGGTTTGCATTCCCACCGTTGCGGGGACCTGCGCGGCATGGTCCGCCCTTTCCATTCTTTATGACGAGAAGGGCCGGCAGACCGATAATCTGGAGCTGCAATCTTCTCCATATGCCGTGATCGTTGATCTTGATATTCTGGCGAGAGCGCCGCTTCGCTACTTGGCGGCCGGGATTGGGGATACGCTGGCCAAATGGTATGAATATGAGCCGATATTGCAAATCGACCCGCAGAACTTTGCGCTGAAATTCCGGCTTGACTCATCCCGGTACGCGCTGGAGATTCTGGAGAACAAAAGTATCCCCGTCATTCATGAGCTGGCAGGCGGAAAATGCAGTCCCGATTTTTCAGATGTGATCGACTCCATCCTTTTTCTCGCAGGGTTGAATGGAAGCATCCAGGATACCGGATACTGCCCAGCGACCGCGCATGCTATCCACAACGGGCTAACTCAGCTGAAGGATACCCACGGAAGCCTGCATGGAGAAAAGGTTGTTTTCAGCCTGATTGCGCTGTTCTTGCTGGAAAACAAGCCCGAAAGCGAGATCCGCACGTTTATTTGCCAAATGAATGAACTTCATCTGCCGGTTACATTGCGCCAGTTGGGTGTTGAATCGGATGTGTCGGCTAAAATCCGTTTTGCGGCAGGCACGATCGACATTGAAAAATGGGGGTTTTCACGTCTGAATTTCACCGTCACGGCCTCGCTTATTGCGGAAGCCCTGCTGAAGGCCGATGAGTTGGGGCGCGAAAGCTTGAAAACGGCGGAGGCATCCTGACCTCTTTTATGTGTTTGAGTGGAATCCAGACAAGACCGGAGGTGTTTTGATATGCCATCTTTGAGTGAAAGAACGGAGCAGTTCACCGATTCCGTCATCCGCCGGATGACACGGGTTGCCAATCAATACGGAGCGATCAATCTTTCGCAGGGGTTCCCGGATTTCGACCCGCCAGATGAGTTGAAAGCGGCATTGAAAAAGGTGGCAGAAGGAAGTGTCCATCAATATGCAGTCACATGGGGCGCCCAAAATTTCCGCCAGGCACTTGCGGAAAAGCAGGCGCGGTTCATGGGCATCCCGATTGACCCTGAGACGCAAATCGTCGTTACCTGTGGTAGCACTGAAGCGATGATGGCGGCGATGATGACCGTGTGCAATCCGCAAGATAAGGTCATCGTGTTTTCACCGTTTTATGAGAATTATGCGGCGGATGCGATCCTCTCGGGTGCGGAGCCGATTTATGTCCCGTTGAAGCCGCCGCATTTTCACTTTGACGCCAACGAATTGGAGGCGGCGTTTGCGCAGCATCCCAAGGCGCTGATTTTATGCAATCCTTCCAACCCGACGGGCAAGGTGTTTTCCCCCGACGAGTTGCGGCTGATTGCGGGGCTTGCGGAAAAATATGACTCTTTTGTCATTGCCGACGAAGTATATGAGCACATTATTTACGAGCCGTATCGGCATACTTATTTCGCTGCACTGCCGGGTATGTTTGAACGGACCATATCGTGCAGTTCTCTGTCCAAGACTTATTCCATCACCGGCTGGAGGCTCGGCTATCTGATCGCCCCGGCATATATCATCGAGCGGGCGAAGAAGGTGCATGATTTTTTAACTGTCGGTGCGGCATCCCCATTACAGGAAGCTGCAGTGACTGCTCTTCGTTTTGAAAACGGTTATTATAAACAATTGCAGAAAATTTACGAGGAAAAGAGAAGCCTTTTCCTTGAAGGGCTTAAGCGACTGAACCTGCCGTTTACGGTGCCGCAGGGTGCATATTATGTCATGGTGGATGTTTCTGAGTTTGGCTGCACGGATGATTTGCGGTTTTGCGAATGGCTCGCAAGGGAGGTCGGGGTCGCAGCTGTGCCGGGATCTGCTTTTTTTCGTGAAGACATCCGGCACTTGATTCGTTTCCATTTTGCGAAAAAAAATGAGACGTTGGAGGCGGCCCTCAATCGTCTGGAATCGATTCGGCATAAACTTCCACAAACAGCACGCGGATGGTGAAGTGCCCCGCTCTGTGTGGCAATGGCCTGTTGGGAAAAGAGGCCCTGTCCGGGACAGCGGCCGCCAAAAACAGGGCGATCAGGCGGTTCGGCGGGTTCACTTGATTCGCTCCCGCATGGTTTTCTGTAAAATGTCTAGCAGGCCAAAAGAAGCCGTAGGCTACATCGGTTCGCGATGTGGCCTACGGCTTTCCGGTTGGCAATCCGGGTGCGATATCCTGTTTTCGGCAGCGGCAGGGGGCATTCGTTTGAAGCGGCGAGGCTTTTGTCAGGTGGACGTTTTGGCGGACAGCGCCTGCCGGAACGCAGCCTGCAGGTCGTCTGCGATGTCCTGTTTGTTCTCGATCCCCACCGACAGCCGGATCAGCTGGTCGACGATGCCGACTTTCCGGCGTATCTCATAGGGGATGGAGGCATGGGTCATGCTGGCCGGGTGGCAGACCAGCGATTCCACGCCGCCGAGGCTTTCTCCCAGCGTAATCAGGCGGACACTTTTGAAAAAGGCGCGGATGTCGTATTGCTCATCCAAAACGAACGAGATGATTGCCCCCGCGCCGCGCGCCTGCCCGTTCTGGATATCGTATCCGGGGAAGTCGGGCAGGCCGGGATAATACACTTTTTTTACCGCGGGGTGCTCCCGCAAAAAGGTGGCGAGGAAAGCGGCGTTTTCCAGATGCCGGTCCAGCCGGACGGAGAGCGTTTTGATGCCCCGGATGAGCAGCCAGGAGTCAAACGGCTCCAAAATGCCGCCGGTGGCGTTTTGCAGGAAAGCCAGCCGCTCCGCCAGCACTGAATCTTTTACGACGGCCAGCCCGGCAACCAGGTCGCTGTGCCCTCCCAGATATTTTGTCGCGCTGTGCACAACGATGTCGGCCCCCAGTGTCAGCGGGCGCTGCAGATAGGGGGTCATGAACGTGTTGTCCACGATGGTGAGCAGGTGGTGTTTTTTGGCCAGCGCGCTGACTGCCGCAATGTCCGTGACCGTCAGCAGGGGATTGGCCGGGCTTTCGATCAGCAGCGCTTTCACGGTCGGGTCGATCCGGCTTTCCACCGTGCCCAGACTCGACGTATCCACAATCTCGTATGCCAGGCCGAACGGCTTGAAGACTTTGTCGAGCACGCGGAACGTGCCGCCGTACACATTGCTGGAGATCAGCAGTTTGTCGCCGGAGCGGAACAGGAGCAAGACCGCCGTGATAGCGGCCATGCCGGAAGCAAAGGCGAAGCCTGCCGTCCCCTCTTCCAGTTCCGCAATCAGTTTTTCCAGCGCTTCGCGCGTGGGGTTGCCGGTGCGGGAATATTCATAGCCGTTGTTTTCGCCCAGGCCCGCCTGCCGGTAGGTGGAGGTCTGGTAGATGGGGACGCTGACCGCACCGGTCCGTGCGTCGCCGTCGATGCCGCCGTGGATCAAAAGGGACTCCGGATGCAGGTGATTGCCCGGTTGTTGATTTGCCATTCAAAATTCTTCTTTCTGCGTGAGGATTTCAGGATGCGGCCGTTTGCAGCGGCTGCAGAGACGCCGTGTGGAACGCCTGCTTGAGATCGGCAATCAAATCGTCGGCATCTTCCAGACCCACCGAGATCCGGATGGTGTCGGGCGTGATCTGCGCATGTAACTGCTGGGCCGGTGTGAGTTCTCCGTGCGTGGTTTTGGGGGAGTTGACGATGAGCGAGCGAGCGTCGCCCACGTTCACGTGGTAGCTGAACAGCTTGACGGCGGTGAGGAAGCGCTCGGTCTGCGCCTCGCTGCCTTTCCAGCCAAAGCTGAAGACCGTGCCCGCGCCTTGGGGCAGGTATTTTTTCGCGCGTTCCGTGTGGCGGTAGCCGCTGGTGCCCGGATAGCTGACCCACGCCACATCTTCGCGGCTTTCCAGATACTGCACCAGCTTCTGTGTGGTGGCGACCTGCTTGGCGACGCGTTCCGACAGCGTTTCCAGGCCGATGAGGAACAGATAGGCGTCAAACGGCCCCAGCGCTGCGCCGATGTAGTTGAGGTAGACCAGACGGATGCGCGCGGTGAAGGGTAGGGAAGGAAACGTATCCAAGAAGCTGCGTTCCTTGCCGTTGCCGTCGCGCAGGGTGTAGAGCTGCTCGTGGAATTGAGGGAACTGTTTGCTGTCCCACCAGAAACGGGCGTTTTCGAGCACAAAGCCCGCAATCAGGTTCCCGTGTCCATTGAGCAGCTTCGTTGCCGAATAGACCACGATGTCCGCGCCGAATGCAAATGGATTGAGCAGGTAGGGCGTAGCGAACGTATTGTCCACGATGAGGGGAATGCCATGCGCGTGGGCGATGCGCGCAAGCTCCGAAAGATCGGCGACGACGGCTTTGGGGTTGCTGATGGATTCGACATAGATGGCTTTGGTTTCCGGTGTGACCGCCTTTTCAAACGATGCCGGTTCTTCCGGGTCTTCCACCAGGTCCACCTCGACGCCGAAACGCGGATAAATCTTCTTGAAGCTGTCGATGGTGCCGCCGTAGAGCTGTGGGGTGGTGAGGATGCGCCCGCTGCCGTCCGTTACGTTAAACAGCGTGAACGAGATGGCGGCCATCCCCGACGAAAGCCCGACGGCGCCGGTCGCGCCAGGGTGCAGTTCCACCAGCCGTTTTTCTGCGGCTTCCACCGTGGGGTTGCCCACGCGGGTATAGATCGGGCCGAATTCCTCGTTGGAAAAAAGCCGCAAAGCCCTTTCCGGCGATCCCAGGTTGAACGCCGCCGTCTGGTAGATCGGCACCGCTACCGATTGGTTGTGCTCCGAGGGGTCATATCCGCCCCGCACCTTCAGCGTGTCGAACCGATAAGATGGATTTGACATAAGCCGCGAGCCCCTTTCCTTTCCACAACCTGCGGTTGTGGGCAGCCGGTTTGTCACAGGGCCTCTGGTTGTCCAGTCGGTCACCTTAAAAATACGTAATTTTTTCTGAACAGGGAGCGCACACGCATGCATGTGCCCCGCCGAAACCGAAGCAAAGGGTCATACATCGCACGGCTCCTTGTTTGCAGCACAACCACCAAGCACGATCTGTACGCAAAAGATGCACCCTACCTTTAATTATTAAACTGATTAATATAATATGTATTATAGGCTGTTTGGCTGCCTTGTCAAGCATTTACAGAAAAATATATGTTTTTAGATATGTATTGACATATTTCCAAAAACAGCATATGATAAACCATATAATATAATTCATATATATATTATAATAAATAAACGCGGCTTGGCAGGTGTTTGACATGCAAGAGCCACATATGTGGTTTTATCCCCGCAAAGCCTATGCGGATGATTTAGGCTGCAACTGCTCCCTGTGATGTGCCCGGATACACCAAATACCCGTTTTCTATGTGAAATAACGCGAACACCAAAAGGGAGAAGATAGGTTATGCAGTACATCAATACGATTCGGGAACTGATCGGCCATACGCCGCTGGTGCGGCTGCACCACATGGGTTACGCGCCCGAAACGCGTGTTTTTGCCAAATTGGAGCTGTGGAACCCGGGCGGGAGTATCAAGGACCGAATGGGGCAGGCGCTGATTGAAGACGCGGAACAACGCGGCGTTCTCAAGCCCGGCAGCACCATTTTGGAAGTGACGGCGGGTAATGCCGGCATCGGCATTGCTCTGGCTGCGCTGGGCAAAGGCTATCGCATCCTCTTTGTGGTGCCTGAAAAATTTTCGGAAGAAAAGCAGACCATCATGCGTGCTTTTGGGGCGGAGATTGTCAATACCCCTAAAGAAGATGGCATGCAGGGCGCGTTCCGTAAAATGGAGGAGCTCAAGCAAAGCATCAAAGACCCGGTTTTGCTGGGGCAGTTTGACAATCCGGCCAACCCCGACATCCATTATCGCACGACGGGGCCCGAGATATACCATGGCTTGGATGGAGCGATTGACTTTTTTGTGGCCGGCGCGGGTAGCGGCGGCACCCTTTCGGGCGTGGGGCGGTACCTGAAAGAACACAATCCGGACGTCCAATGCGTTCTGGCCGACCCGTACGGTTCCACCATGGGGGGCGGAGAACCGGGACATTATGAAATCGAGGGAATCGGTAACACATTCATGCCCGGGACAATGGACACCGCATTGGTGGATACTGTCATCAAGATCCACGATGAGGATGCAGTGCGGGAAGCGCGCCGTCTCGCGGCAGCGGAAGGTATCCTTGCCGGTTCGTCGTCCGGCGCCGCGCTGTTTGCCGCGCGGAAGATCGCGGAGCGGCATGTGGGCGCAAACATTGCGGTGGTGCTTCCCGACCGTGGCGACCGGTATTTCAGTAAGCATTTGCTGTAAGCGTACCCAGCGCGTTCTCTGTTCCATATCCCCATGGTGCGCGGATGCGGCGGCTATCTTCCCGTTTGGGGGTTGACAATCGGAAATGGTTGGCGTACACTATATATTATAAATATAATAATAATAGTTATATTAATGCATCTGACCGGAATACCGGAGGCTGCGTCGTCTGGGATGCGGCCTTTTTGTTTTCCCGCAAACGGGCGCTGCATGGAGTTTGTAAGACCCGATCACATGGCGAATACTGAAAGCGGAGGTATTGCACAATGAGTAAAGTCAATCTGGATCTGCCCACTGTCCAAATCCGGGAACTGCGGCTCGGTTCCATCACGGCCTACCAGGGCAAGGCCAGCGAGCTGGTCAGCCGCGCGCAGGCGGGCACGCTCAAGGATTCTGCCCGCAGCTTCAGCCAATGCATGGGGTGCAGTTCCGGGCAGGCTTTCTGCATGCTTTCCATGATTACCGATGCGGTGGTGGTCAACCATGCGCCGATTGGGTGCCTGGGGGATGCCAGCGGCTTTAATTTCGTCTATCGCGTGGAGCAGAAGAACCGGGGCCTGCCGTCCGCCATCGGCAAGTATTACAGCACCAACCTACTGGAGAAGGATACGGTTTTCGGCGGGATGCAGAAGCTGCGCGATACCGTACGCACCGCTTTTGAGCGCGAACACCCCAATGCCATCTTTATCACGACCTCCTGCGCGTCGGGCATTATCGGCGACGACGTGGAGAGTGTTGCCGACCATTTGAGCGAGGACCTGGGCATTCCGGTTATTTCCTGTTTCTGCGAGGGTTTTCGTTCCCGTATCTGGACCAGCGGGTTCGATTCGGCCTACCACGCCATCGTCCGCCGGCTGGTCAAGCCACCGCGTAAACGATCCAAAAAGGTCAATATCATCAATTTCTGGGGCAGCCATATTTTTGATGATCTCCTGAGCAGGCTGGGGTATGAAGCGCAGTATATCGTGCCGTTCAACACGGTCAAAGATCTGGAATATATTTCGGAAGCGGTCGCCACCATCCAGATCTGCCCCACGCTGGGCACCTATTTGGGCGCGGCGCTGGAGCAGGTGTACGGGGTGCCGGAGATCAAGGTGCCGCCAGCCTATGGCATGGCCGGGACGGACATCTGGCTGCGGGAACTCGGTAAGGTTCTGCATCGGGAACAAGAAGTGGAACAACTGATCCGTGACGGACACGAACGTGTCCTGCCGCAGATCGAGGCATACCGCAAACAATTCGCCGGCAAGACTGCCTACCTGACGGCGGGCGCGGCACACGGGCATTCCCTCATCGCTGTGCTGCGTGAGCTGGGGCTGGATGTAAAAGGCGCGGCCATCTTTCACCACGACCCGGTCTATGACAACGGCTGCCCCACGTCGGATGTGCTGGCGCATGATGTGGAGACCTACGGCGATGTCCGGCAGTACAACATCTGCAACAAGCAGGCGTTCGAGTTGGTCAACCTGCTTAACCGCATGCGGCCGGACATCATGATTGCCCGGCACGGCGGCATGACGGTTTGGGGCGCCAAGCTGGGCATCCCCACGCTGCTCATCGGGGACGAACAGTTCAGCTTCGGTTACGACGGCATCCTGCATTATGCCCGGCGCATTGCCGAAACACTGGATAACACCGAATTTGTCACCAATCTGGCCAGGCACAGCACCATGCCATATACAAAATGGTGGCTGAAGCAGCAACCGTATGCGTTTTTGGGGAGGGAATTGCATGTCCGGCAGTATTGAACAGCCGCGTTTTTCCTGCGCGCTGGGCGCACAGCAGAGCGTCGTGGCCATCCGCCGTTCGGTGCCGGTGCTGCATTCCGGGCCCGGCTGCGCCAACAAGATCGAGCGGCTGATCGGTCAGGGGGAAGGCTATGCGGGCGGCAGCACCATTCCCTGCACCAACGCGAGCGAAAAGGAAGTTGTGTTCGGCGGCGAAACACGCCTGCGCGAAGTGCTGGACGGTGCGTTCAAAGTTATCGACGCCGACCTGTTCGTCGTGCTGACCGGGTGCACGTCGGACATCGTGGGCGACGATGTGGGCAGCGTGGTCAAGGATTACCGCAAACGCGGCCTGCCCATTGTGTTCGCGGAGACGGGCGGATTCAAGAGCAACAACTATGTAAGCCATGAGGTGGTGGTCAACGCCATCATCGACCAGTATGCCATCCCCAACCGCGCGCCCGGCGGGGTGAAACAGGGGCTGGTCAATGTATTTGCTACCGTGCCGTATCAGGACCCTTACTGGCAGGGCAATCTGGCCGAGCTCAAGCGGATATTGACGGGCATTGGCTTTACCGTCAACATCCTGTTCGGACCGGAGTCCGAGGGGCTGTCCGAATGGCGGGAGATCCCCAATGCGCAGTTCAATATCGTCGTGGGCGCATGGGTGGGGCTGCGCGTCGCCAAACATCTGGAAGAAACCGTCGGCACACCGTATCTCCACTTTCCATACCTGCCGGTGGGCGGCATTGCGTCCACGGAGTTCCTGCGTGCTGCGGGCGCGTTCGGCGGCCTGCCGAAACAACAGGTAGAAGCATTTGTCGCCGACGAGGAGCGCAAATTTTACACGCACATCGAGCGGATGGCGGATTTCATCCTGGAGTTCCGCTATGGGCTGCCCAGACGGTTTTACTCGATTCTGGACGCATCCTATGCGATCGGTTTTTCCAAATATCTGCTCAACGAGCTGGGCATTCTGCCCGCCAGGCAGTATGTCATCGACGACACGCCACCCGCCCACCGCAAAGCGATTGAGGAGCAGTTTGCGCATCTTTCCGACCGGCGGTCGGCGGAGGTCGTGTTTGAAACGGACGGCGGCCGGATCTCCCGGGAGATCCGGCAGGATGGGAACTCTTCCCGTGCGCTGATTCTGGGCAGCGGCTGGGATCGTGACCTGGCCAGCGACCTGCATGCCGATCTGCTCATTTTGAGCGTGCCGGTCCAGTACCGTTTGATCCTCAACTGCGGCTATGCCGGGTATCGGGGGGGATTGCGGGCGATCGAGGACATTTACGACCGGGTGCTCAATACCTACCGTTGAAAAGGAGGCCCTGCATGGCGTTTCGTGTGGCGGCGGCCAGCTCGGATGGAGAGCGGATCGATCTCCATTTCGGGCAGGCGCATACGTTTTATATCTATGAGCTGACAAAAGAATCGGCACAACTTGTGGAAAAACGCAGCATGCTCCTGTCGGACGGGCACAGCACGGAAAAATTCCGCGATCTGTCCCATGCGCTGAAGGACTGTGACGCGCTGCTTGTCAGCCAGATCGGCCCGGCGGCCGCACAGTATGTTCTGCAGGCCGGCCTGCGTGTGTTTGAAGCACCCTATTTGATCGAGCCGGTTCTGGAAAAACTGCGCGCGGATGTGTTGCCGCTGAATCAGGAAAAATCGTCCCAGACGTGTTGACGCTTGCTTGTTTGTAAGTGGGATGTCGGTCGGTGCGGATGGCCGGAGGCCCCTGGGTCCATGCGGTCGGGAAAGCAGGTGGGTAGATGTCGGATATTTCAAGCCGGGAACGCGAGGAAATCGCCGAACAGCTTTTGCAGTACATACAAAGCGTGCAGTATGGTTCCGTCACCGTAATCATCCAGGATGGAAAAGTCATACAGATCGAGAAAAATGAAAAGGTCCGTTTGCGTTGAATGCCGATGCGTGATTCGGACAGGCGGGCGGCATGCTCAAATAAAAATCCCCCGGGTTTGAACTGCCCCAGCTAAAATGCACATTGCATCAAGCCCCCTGTTGCAGGATAAACAACTGCAACAGGGGGCTTTGGCATGGAGCGAAAAAGGGCAAACGCTGATACACGCCGTCGAGGCCTGGCACTTGCAAAACGTTTGCAAAAACACGTATAATAAAGGGGAACGGAGACGGGCGTATGGCCCGGCAGATGAAAGGGGCGTATGCCATGATAAAAGTCGATCATCTCTGTTTTTCCTATACGGGGCTGCCCCCCTATACGCTGGACGATCTGCGGCTGGATATCAAGAGCGGAGAATACATTTCCATTCTGGGCGAAAACGGCAGCGGGAAGAGCACGCTCATCCGGTTGCTGCTGGGCTTTTTGAAGCCGAACGCGGGCAGCATCGTGGTGGATGCCGGACGGATCGGCTATGTGCCGCAAAAACATGAGGCCAATGCCGATTTTCCCATCACCGTGTATGAGATGTTGGACAGTTACCGCAGGCTGTTGAAGATCCGGAACAGAGACTGCGTGAAACACGCGTTGGAGCAGTTGCATATGGAGGCGTTTTCCCACCGGCTGATGGGGACGCTCTCGGGCGGGCAGGCGCAGAAAGTGCGCATTGCGCGCGCGCTGATGGGGGAGCCGGACCTGCTGGTGCTGGACGAGCCTTCCACCGGAGTGGATGTGGGCAGCCAGCACGAGATCTATGCGTTTTTAAAAAAGCTGAACCAGCAGCGCGGCGTGACCATCGTCTCCATTGAGCACAATCTGCAGGCGGCCATGACCAGTTCCACGCTCATTTACCATCTGGTGGAGGGGCGGGGGCATCTCTGCACGCCAAAGCAGTATGCGGATGAATATCTGCATTCCTCCTGACAGGACCGGGCCGCTAACAGGCGGCCGCCGGGCAGATGAAATAACACGACGAGGGGACCCGTTTCCATGCTTGATATTTTCCAATACGGCTTTATGCAAAATGCGCTGGTGGTATCGTTTTTCATTGCCATTCTCTGCCCATGCATCGGTATCTTTCTGGTGCTGCGGCGCTATTCCATGATCGGCGACGCGCTCTCACACGCCTCGCTGGCGGGCGTGGCCATCGGCCTGCTCAGCGGCGGAAGCCCGGTGATCGGGGCTTTTGCCTTCACATCCGCGTGCGGCGCGCTGATCGAATTCCTCCGCATCTATTTTAAAAAATTCACCGACCTGCTGCTCACCATCATCCTGGCGCTGAGCGTCGGCATCGCCATCACCATCATCAGTTCGGGCAGGCTGCATGCCAATGCCGATTCGTTTCTGTTCGGCAGCATCCTGACGGTTTCCGCATTCGATATGGTATCGATCCTGGTTTTGAGCATCGCGTCCGTGGCCGTGCTCGTGCTGCTCTATAACCAGATGATCTATATTGCATATGATGAAGACGCCGCCCGCATTGCGGGGGTGCGTGTGCGGCTTATCAACTATGTTTTTTCCATTTTGGTGGCTTCGGCCATCTCGGTGTCCATCCGCGTGGTGGGGGTGCTGGTGCTCAGCTCCATGATCGCCCTGCCGGTGGCCACGGCGCTCCAGCTCCGTTTGGGTTTCCGGCGCACGCTGCTGTTTTCCGTGCTGTTTAGCGTGGTGGATATTTTAACGGGCCTGTACGCGTCGTATCAGCTGAATGTGGCGCCAGGCGGATTCACGGCGCTGGTCTCGGTGGCTCTTTTGCTGGCGGTTATGCTGGCCAAGCGCCTTTGGCTGCTTTTCCGCCTCCGGAAGCGGCCCCGCGCTCACACGGACGGGAGATAAGCGATGGAGGCTTTGCGCAGGCAGACGCGCGCTTTCCTGCTGTTTGTGCTGCTGCTTTCGCTCGTGCTGTTGTTTTCAGTTTTGTTTCAGCAAAAGACGTCCGGCCAGAAGCAGGCCGCCGCAGGGCAGCAGGAGACTGCGGCGGCGGTTCCAAACCAGCAGCAGATCGCCGCGCAGATACAGGCTTTGCCGCCGGTCGGCACCTTTGTTTATGGGAAAAGCGGCCTCGGCGCCGACCTGACCTGCACGCGCGTTTTGCCGAACGGTCCGGTGAACGCGGTGTTGCTGCTCACCTTTGAGGTGCATGGCTATGAGGATGCGTATGCCAAAGACGGGCAGGTCCTGGTGGATATCGGTCATGCCGTCGCGCAGTGGGCGCAGAGCAACCGGGGCGCGCTGGGCAACACCGCGCTGTATTTGGTGGCTTCGGCCAACCCCGATGGGTTGGCGCACGGCGTCAGCAACAATGGGGTGGGCCGGTGCCAGGTGTCGTTGGGCGTGAACATCAACCGTGATTTTCCCGCCGGGTTCAAGGTCATTGCAGATGCGCGCGACCATACCCTTTCCGCGCCTTTGGCGGCGCCGGAAAGCCGTGCGCTGGCCGATCTGGTGGGGGCAGTCAAACCAGCGGCCGTGATCGACGTGCATGGCTGGGAAAATCATGTGTTGGGCGACCAGACGTTGGCGTCTTACCTGTTGCCGGTTACGACGACCAAACGGTATGGACCGTTTGATGAAAAGTGCAATGGCTTTTTCAGCCTGTGGGCATCCACGCAGGGGGCGAGGGCCGCTTTGCTGGAATTGCCACGGAAAAAAAGCGGACTGTATCCAACGGATTTTTATATTTCCAGAGTGGAAGGCAGCCTAGCCGGGCTGGCAGGCATACTGGGCAAATGAATGCATACAGTAAACAGCCGATGCGGGGGGCATGTTCCGCATCGGCTGTTTTGGCGCGTTTTTTAGATAAGAACACAACCAAGCCCCTTTTGCATATAGTTTCAATAGAAAATGCAGCGGGAGGGGTGTTCATGGAGCAGCATATGGCCCAGCCGCCCGCGCCGCGGCTCATCCATACATATGACGATGCCGGGCGCGGCGGATGGTATGCGGGCACGGTCGAATGGCCGGGCGCGCCGGTGGTTGTGTTTGTGCCCGGGCTGGGGCAGCCCGCGCGCAGTTTCTGGGAAAAAAGCGAGGTATACGGGCTGAATGAAATGTATGCCCGTGCCACGGCGGAAGGGTTCCGCACCGCGTTTGTCGGGTTTGCGGCGGAAAAGGAACGACCCATGGATATGTGGCGCAACGGGCGTATCCTGGCGTGGCAGCTTGCCGACATCTGCATGCATTACCAAACGCCCGCGGTGACGCTGGTGGCGCACAGCAAAGGCGGGGTGGACGCCCAGACGGCGGCCGTCTATTACGGTGCGGCGGGGCGGATCCGGGGACTGTATACGCTCAGTTCCCCTCACTGGGGTTCCGAACTGGCCGACCTGGCCTATTCCTCCGTCGGGTTTTCGCTGGGGGAGCGGATGGGCGTCCACAGCGACGGCTGCTACGTCATGCAAACGGGGTACATGCGGGCCTATCGTGAGAAGACCGATACGGCCGGCCGCGCGGTGCCGCTGTACACCTTCGCGGGCTGCGGCAGCGGCCCGGCATTCAGCCGGGTGTGGGCAGGCGCGCAGATTCTTTCCCGCTGGGGCAAAAACGACGGTGTCGTCACGGTGCGCAGTGCGCAAAACCCGTTCGGGCAGCACCTGGCCACGCTGGATTTTGACCATATCCAGATGCAGAGCGGACAGTTTGTCTGGCCGCATGTCTGCGGGGCGATAGCGGGCGCGCACATAGCGGTACAGCCTGTTTCCGTGAAAACGGCGCTGCCGGAACAGGATACTGCGGAGGAGGTGCCGGACGGCTTGGTGCTGCGCGGCGGCGCGCTTGCGGGCGGCGTGCGGGAAACCTTTGCGGTGGACAGCGCCGCAAGCGGCCTGAACGTGTGCATGATGGCGGCGGGCGGCGGAGATATTACCGGCCGCTTCACGCTCACGGCGCCCGACGGAACGATCGTCCCGCTGCGTGCGGCGCATGCGGAGGGCGGCGCGCAGATGCTGTGCACGCGAATTCGCAAACCGTCGCCGGGAAACTGGCAGTTGGACGGCCCCAAAAGCAGCGGCGCCTATCTGGCATCTATCCGCTTCGACGCGGTGCCGGCGCATCGTGCGGTGGGGAAGCGGGTTGTCCGCAAACTGAATCGCATCCTGCGCGTATTCCAGACGTTTCCCGACCATTTCCAACTGGTCTATGAGGGGGATGCGGGAGAAAGCGGGGAACTGCCGTCCGTATTCGACGACGGCGTTTATTCGGTGGAACAGGTTTTGCGGGGTGAACTGGACGACGGCAGTCCGTATGAGCGCGACGTGGTGCGTCAGGTTTCCATGCGGCGCAAGCGGGCATAGCGGCTTCCCTCAGACCTCAGGATGGCGCCTGCGTTCGGGGAGACCAGAGCCGCGGCGGCTGCAAAAGGGTATTTTCGGCCTGTTCCGCGCAGTCCAGCATACGGCCCGCGTGGTAATTGTAGACCACCACATGGGCATCCTCGACGTTTTCCGCGCTGCTGTCCGGGGGGCGGCAGTTGGCCAATGCGGCGAGCCTTTGGATGTTTGGCCCGCTCAACTGCCAATGCTCCGGCGGCAGTTCCTGTATCATGGCCATGTGGCGCAGAATGTCCTGGTAGAGATCCACGGCCCTGTGCATTTCCGTCACCTGTTCTTCCCGGCGGGCAAACAGTTTGTATTCCGCACTGTTTTTTCCCAGATGCTCCTGCAGCACGTCACAATCTTTCCGCAGCGCCGCGATCTCCACCGGAATGCGGTGAGCCAGCAGGTCCGTCAGCCCGTCGAGCAAATGGGAACGGAGCAATATGAACCGCTTATCGTTTTCTTTCGTTCGGTGGTAGGGAAACAGCAGCAGATTGACCGCCACCGCGATCACCACGCCCACAAACGTGGCGAGCATGCGATTATAGGTAAAGAGCAGGGGGGCTTCCTTGCTGTAGTCCAGATCGACCATGATCCGCATAAAAACGATACCGCCGATGGTCATCGACCGGTTCAGCCTGCACTGCGCAAGGATGACGAACAGGAAAATGATCCCGAAAAAGGATGTGATGGCCTTATCCAGCGGGATACAGGCAAACAGGGAACCGGCCAGCCCGCCTGCCAGCGTGCCAATCAGGCGGTTGCGGCCGGCTGTAACGGTGTCCCTGGAATAGATTTGCAGAACCACCACGCAGGCGATGGCCGCGTAGAACGGATATTCCAGTTTCAGGGCATATGAAACCGCCACGCTCAGACCAACGGCAACCGCTGTTTTGAGCGTGCGCATGCCCGGTAAGATTTTCATGTATCCACCCGGATTCGATCGTATGATTTTGATTCGCTATCATTATAACATAAAATATATAAAAAATATGAAAACTTGAAAATCCGTTCGCTATCCGTCAAAGGAAATGACCGCATCCGCCCGCCGGTTTGCCGGACTTGCGGCATATTAGGAAGATTGTGTAAATTTTTTGCAATGTGGCTTGACAGATCCTGCATGACCGTTTATAATAAATTACGGTAAATGGATCAAATGAAAGCAACGGCGCTTTGAGTTTTTCTCGAAGCGCATCTTTTATCCGGTTTTTCGATATCCAGAATATCCCATAAGCAAGGACGCTTGTTCGGCATCCTTGTATTTTTTTCATAGATAGGAGGGATTATTTGTGAGGATTGTAGAATTTTTACATGATGCGGATCATCCGTCCGTCCCATCCAACCTGGATCGATGGGTACAGGCGAACGGTTTGCCCGTATCGCGCAAGATTCGTATAGACCGCAACGAGGATTTCCCGAAGCTGTATGACTTTGATATTGCCGTGCTGCATGGCGGGCGTCAGCATCTTTGGAACAAGGACGCCGACCCGTGGCTGTATGGTGAGGTGGAATATGTGCGGATGCTGCTCCATGAGGGCAAACCGGTGATCGGGTTCGGTATGGGCGCCGGTATCCTTGCGCAGGCGCTGGGCGCGCCGGCATACCGTTGCGGTGACGAGGAACAGGGCTTTTATTTCATCCGCCCGTGGAAAGAGGGAAGCACGCACCCCTTGCTGCGCGGCTTGGAGCACGGTTTTTATTCCTACATGAGCCACAGCGACCATTATGCGCTGCCTGCGTATTGCAGCCTTGCACGCTCGAGCGTGTCGCCGAGCGCCATGTTTGCCATCGAAAAAGTGCCTGCTGTTGGGTTTCAGTTTCATCCGGAGTACACGCAGGCGATGATCGCCGTCAAAGGCGGGGAACTCTCGCCGCATGCAGTGGACACATACGGCATTTTCGCCAGATTGATGGAAAATGCCTTGCAATGGCTGGGGTGCAAGCCGGAGCGCGAGCCGGTTTACACTTTCGGAAAAATATGAACAAAGCGGCCGTTTGGCTTCTCCGCATGCGGAATCCGACGCGTCTTTACCGGTGTTTTTATACGATTCTCTCATTTCTTGTGAAAGAATCGAATGATCGGTGAAGACGCGTTTTTCCTGCAGGGTTTTGCTTGCAATCGGGCGGAGGGGATGGTATGCTGGAACCACAGGGCAGGCGGACTGCCGCAACAAAGGGAAGGTGCCGCAAAAATGGAAGAGATGGAAACACTGGCTGCATGGCTGAAAACATCGGAGCGCGTCGTGGCCTTTACCGGCGCGGGCGTTTCCACAGAAAGCGAGATCCCGGATTTCCGTTCCTCCGGGGGCGTGTACGAATCCATCCGGAAACAATACGGGCAGGAGCCGGAAGTTCTGCTTTCTCACGATTTCTTTATGCAGAATCCCGCTGTTTTCTACGACTATCTGCGCCGCTACCTGGTGTTCCCGGACGCCGAGCCGAACGACGCCCACAAGGCATTTGCCATGCTGGAGCGGCAGGGGAAACTGTCTGCGGTTGTCACGCAGAACATTGACGGTCTGCAC
This sequence comes from Ethanoligenens harbinense YUAN-3, assembly GCF_000178115.2. Taxonomy (NCBI): domain Bacteria; kingdom Bacillati; phylum Bacillota; class Clostridia; order Eubacteriales; family Oscillospiraceae; genus Ethanoligenens; species Ethanoligenens harbinense. The sequence continues at coordinate 1,845,072 of NC_014828.1, read as the reverse complement.
AGCAAGGCCGGTTCACAAACGGTCTATGAACTGCATGGCAGCGTGTATCGCAATCACTGCCTTTCATGCGGGAGACGATATGGGCTCGACGTCGTGCTGGAGGCGCCGTCTGTTCCGCAGTGCGCCTGCGGTGGTATGATTCGCCCCGACGTCGTCCTCTATGGGGAGGGGCTGGACAGCGCGACCGTGGAGGGCGCGGTGCGCGCCATTGAGCGGGCCGACCTGTTGCTGGTGGCAGGCACAAGTCTGGCGGTTTATCCTGCTGCGGGGTTGATCGATTATTTCCACGGGGAACATCTGGCGCTGCTGAATAAAAGCGGAACACCGTATGACCGTCGTGCCGACCTGTGCATCCGTGCCGCGGCGGGTGCAACACTGCGCGCGGCAATGGAACAGGCGGGTCTGTGGGAAGACGCCTGCTGAAGGCAGCCCGACGGGAGCCGCATGAAAAAAGCGCCTACGCGGATTTATCCGCATGGGCACTTTGGATTTCGGATGTTTTATTTGGTGCCGAACAGGCGGTCGCCGGCATCTCCAAGCCCGGGCACGATGTAACCGTGTTCGTTGAGGTGGTTGTCCAGCGCGGCACAGAAGACCGGAACGTCCGGATGCGCGTCGGTCAGCGTTTTCATACCTTCCGGCGCGGCGATGATGCACATGAATTTGATGTGCTGCACGCCCTGCCTTTTAAGGACATGGATGGCTTCCACAGCGGAACCGCCGGTGGCGAGCATCGGATCGAGCAGGATGACCTCCCGCTCCCGCACATCTTCCGGCAGTTTCACATAATAGTCCACGGGATGCAGGCTTTCAGGATCGCGGTAAAGGCCGATGTGCCCCACTTTTGCGGCGGGCACCATCTGCAGAACGCCTTCCACCATGCCGAGCCCTGCCCGCAGGATGGGTACGAAAGCCAGCTTCTTGCCGGAAATCACCTTCGCTTTGGCCAATGCGACCGGTGTTTCGATGTCCACTTCCTTGAGCGGCAGGTCGCGAGTCGCTTCATAGCACATCAGCATGGCGATCTCGCTGACCATTTCACGGAACTCTTTGCTGCCGGTCTGTTTGTCCCGCAGAAGCGTGAGCTTATGCTGAATCAGCGGATGGTCCAGCAAGGCAATGTTTTGATTCATGGATCTACACCCCGTTATTTGTTTTCGTTCTCAAGCGCTTCGATTTTTTTCAGCCGGCGTTCATGGCGCTCCCCGCCTTCATATGCGGTGTGCAGGAACACATCGACCAGCTCGCGCGCAAGCCCCGGGCCAACGACGCGCCCGCCAAGACAGAGCACATTGGCGTTGTTGTGCAGGCGGGTGTATTTGGCGCTGAAATAATCCGAACAGCACGCCGCGCGAATGCCTTTGATCTTGTTGGCGGCCATGGAGATGCCGACGCCGGTGCCGCAGAAAAGCAGCGCTTTTTCACAGGAGCCGTCGAGAACGGCAGCGCAGGCCGCTTTGGCAAAATCGGGATAATCGCAGGAATCGCAGCTGTCCGTCCCGAAATCCAGGTAAGGGATGCCCTGTTCTTCCAGATAAGCCTTAATCTCCTGTTTCAGCAGAAATCCACCGTGGTCACAGCCCAAAGCAATCATATGTTTGCCTCCGTCAATCGTTTTTTTGCGCCGTTCTGGCGCGCAGTTCACGCTCCGCCTGCGGCAGACGCAGATATACCGGCAGCAGCCGGTCGGGTGGCAGTGCCTGCCCTGACCGGAACGCGCGCAAACCCAAGGCGGCTACTGCGCCCGCATGGGTGAATCGCAGCCGGTCGGGCGCCAAAACGCAGGAATGTTCTTCTTTAAACGCATTATAACACAGTTCGGCACCGTCTCCAACCAGTAAAACCGGTTCTTTGCCAAGCTCTGCGGACAATTCCTCCAGTGCGACCGCGTGATCCGGGGAAAGGCGCGCCGGTCCGGCGGGGGAAGCGGCAAACAGTGCGGCATAGACCTGCCTGCGCCGGGCGTCCATCGCGGCGCAGACCGTGCCCGCAAAAAACGGGTGGTTCCACGCTGCCGCTTCCAGTGCCGATACGCCGACACAGGGTGCGCCCCATGCCATCGCCATTCCTTTTACAGCGGCCACGCCGATGCGCACCCCGGTGAACGAGCCGGGACCTGCGGCGACGGCAAACAGGCCGATCTCCGAAAAGGTCACCCCGCAGCGGCGCAGCAGCTCGCAGACGGAGGGCATCAGCGTTTCGCTATGAGTCTGCGGCACACGGACGTAGGTCTCGCCCAGCAGGCGGTCATCCTCACAGAGCGCGGCGGAAGCCGTGACGGAAGAAGTATCGACAGCCAGTATGTTCATTTCTTGTGTCCTTCCTTCCGACCGCGGAGGATGGTGATACGACGGGTATCCGCATCCGCGCCCGGTTCGATCTGCACCCGCACGGTGTTTTCAGGCAGAGCGGCTTCAATGTTCTCGCTCCACTCCACGGCGCAGACGCCGTCGCTTTCCAGATAGTCGAAAAAGCCGGTGGATTCCAGATCGGCCCAGCCGGAGATGCGGTACATGTCGAAATGGTAGAGCGGGATGCGGCCGCGGTAGGCATGCACGATGGCGAACGTGGGGCTGGATACCGGGTCGGTGACGCCGAGCCCGCGTGCGAGTCCCCGGATGAACTGGGTCTTGCCCGCGCCCAGATTGCCGAACAGTGCGACCACATCGCCCGGGTGCAGTTCCTGTGCCAGCTGTTCGCCAGCCTGTTCCGTATCCGCCGGTGAACGGCTGATGCATGCAGCCAATGTCTTTTCCCAATCCTTTCGGTTGTGTAATGTGAAGCGTATGCTCAGAAAAGCCCGGTGATGGTGCCGTTCTCGTCGATGTCGATCAGCTCGGCAGCCGGCTTTTTCGGCAGGCCGGGCATTTGCAGGATGTTGCCGGTGTAGATAACGACAAACCCCGCCCCCGCGCTCAACCGGGCGTCCCGCACATGCAGGGTGAACCCTTTCGGCCGCCCCAGCGCCGAAGCGTCGTCCGAGAGGGAATACTGTGTTTTGGCCACGCAGATGGGCAGCTTGTTTCCGCCCAGCGCCGCGATTTCCGCCAGCGCTTTTTCCGCCGCCGGGGTATATTGCACTTCGCCCGCGCCATAGAGTTTCTGCGCCAGCGTGTCGATCTTTTCTTTCAAGCTAAGGCCGAGGTCATACAGTGGCAGGAAAGAAGAAGGCGTGTCTGCCGCTTCAATCACTTTTTTGGCCAGGTCCAGGCCGCCCTCGCCGCCCTTGGTAAATACTTCGGACAGGGCAAAAGATGCGTGCTCTTCCCGGCAGATTCCTTCCACGGCGGAGAGCTCCGCTTCCGTATCGGTGCCGAACCGGTTGATGGCGACCACGACCGGCACACCGAACCGCCGCATGTTGGCGATGTGCGCGCGCAGATTGTCCGCGCCCCGGCGAAGCGCCCCGACGTCTTCATTGCCCAGCGCATCCCGCTTGACACCGCCGTTGTATTTCAGCGCGCGGATGGTAGCGACCAGCACCACTGCCGCCGGATGCAGACCGGCCGCGCGGCATTTGATGTCCATGAATTTTTCCGCGCCCAGGTCGGAGCCGAAGCCGGCCTCGGTGACGCAGTAGTCACCGAGCTTGAGTGCAAGCGAGGTGGCGCGTACGGAGTTGCAGCCGTGCGCGATGTTGGCGAACGGGCCGCCGTGGATGATGGCGGCCGTGCCCTCGAGCGTCTGCACCAGATTGGGGTTGAGCGCGTCTTTGAGCAGGGCGGCCATAGCGCCCGCCACGCCGAGCTGCCGGCAGTAGACCGGCTCGCCGGCGTACGAGTAGGCGACGAGGATAGTGCCCAGGCGCTTTTTCAGGTCGGCGATGTTCCTCGCCAGGCAGAGGATAGCCATGACTTCGCTGGCCACCGTGATGACAAACCCATCCTCACGGGGAATGCCGTTCCCTTTGCCGCCCAGGCCGACCACCGTCTGCCGCAGTACGCGGTCGTTCATGTCGAGCACGCGCTTGAACAGGATGCGGCGCGGGTCGATGCCGAGAGCGTTGCCCTGTTGAAGATGGTTGTCCAGAATGGCGCAGAGAAGGTTGTTGGCGGCGGTGATGGCGTGCATGTCTCCGGTAAAATGCAGGTTGATGTCTTCCATAGGCATCACCTGCGCATAGCCGCCGCCGGCCGCGCCGCCCTTCATCCCGAACACCGGACCGAGAGACGGTTCGCGCAGCGCGATGACCGCCTGTTTGCCCAGACGGCGCAGCGCGTCGCCCAGACCGACTGTGGTGGTGGTCTTTCCTTCGCCTGCGGGGGTGGGGTTGATGGCCGTGACCAAGATCAATTTTCCGTCTGTTTTATCGGCAAGGCGCCGGAACAGAGAATCATTGAGCTTTGCTTTGTATTTTCCATATAAGTCCAGTTCGTCTTCGGATACCCCCAGCCGGGCGGCAATGGCCGCGATGGGCTGCAAAACGGCTTGATGTGCGATCTCGATATCGCTCTGCATAGTGTGTTCCCCCGTCATTCCTACATTCTATTTTGTTTTCGCTTTTCTCCCGTCCCTGTCGGCCGCGGGAAGAAAACGGATGATGTCGATACGTTTTTATTATACTCGCAAACAAGGGCCGCGTCAAAAAATTTCAACCGGCGGCGGTACGGCACTGTTTGCTGTAAAAATTGGTTCATGCCGCGCGCCCCTGAAAGCCGCGCAATCCGCTTGCAAAGACGGCGCGCAGACGATATAATAGCAAAAGGCGGTGAAAAGAATGCGCAATGTTTTTCGTGCCATCGGGCGCTATCTCCGGCAGACGGATCTGGTGCTGATGTTTGCGGCGATCCTGGCGTCCGTTTATGGGCTGGTGCTGGTGCTGAGCGCCACGAATGCCACCCACACCTCATCCAGGACCATGGTCATGCAGATCCTCTGTATTGTGATCGGCATCGCGGGTATGGTGGTTATTTCACGTATCGATTATCACGACATGCTCAACTGGTGGAAAGTAGCGGCTGTGGCGGGCGTGGTTGCGCTGTTGCTGCCTTATGTGCATCCATATACGGTTTCGGGCTCTGCCGATCTGTCCTGGATCAATCTGGGCTTTACGACCGTGCAGCCGGCGGAATTTGTGAAGCTGTGCTTTATCCTGACATTCGCAAAGCATTTTGATACCGTGAAGGACCGGCTGACTTCTCCGCTTAATGTGATCCTGCTGGTTCTGCACGCCATGGTGCCCATCGGCATCATCGTGGTGCAGCAGGATATGGGCATGGCGTTCGTGTTCGCGGGCATATTTGTGTTTATGCTGTTTGCGTCCGGCACGCAGCTGCGCTATTTTGCGTTGGGCGCCGTCTGTCTGCTTGCGGGGACGCCGATCATCTGGAGCAAAGTATTCGGAAATACGCAGCGGCACCGTATCCTTGCGTTGTTCGATCCGGAAAACAGCAGCTTGAAGGATGTGTCGCTCCAGCAATTGTATGGACGCAGTGCCATTGGTTCCGGAGAACTGTGGGGATATGGGCTGTTCCACGGGCCGCGCACGCAGTCACCCATCAGCGGGCAGCTGCCCGAGCGGCAGAACGATATGATCTTTGCAGTCGCCGGGGAGGAACTCGGTTTTATCGGGTGCATTGTGATTTTGCTGTTGTTCCTGGTGTTGCTGGTGCGTCTGCTTCGATATGTACGGATGTCCAAAGACCCTGCGGGTTCTATGATCTGTATCGGGGTGTTTTCGGCGTTTGCCATGCAGATTTTTATCAATGTGGGCATGGTGTTGATGGTTTTACCGGTCATCGGGATCACACTGCCGTTTTTCAGCGCGGGTGGTTCCTCGATGATCGCGTCTTACTGGCTGATAGGATTGGCACTGTCGGTGTACATACACCGCAAGAATGAAATATTTGCAGGAAAAGAAGATTAGCGGCAAACAATGTCTGGCCGGGCACCTGCCGGAATGTGGCGGCGGGCTGTTTTTTGCCCGGCGATGGGAAGGAAAAACGGAGGGTATTGCATGGAGCATCAGTTTGTGCTGGTTTTGGATTTTGGCGGGCAGTATAATCAGTTGATCGCACGCCGCGTGCGCGAATGCGGGGTGTATTGTGAGGTGCGTCCACACGATCTGCCGCTGGATGAGATTCGGGCGCTGCATCCGGCAGGGATCATTTTTACGGGCGGGCCGAGCAGCGTATATGCGGAGGGCGCGCCCCTCTGCGACCCGGGCGTTTTCACGCTGGGTGTCCCGGTTTTGGGCATTTGCTACGGAATTCATTTGCTGGTGCAGACGCTTGGCGGACGGGTAGCCGCCGCCGGTGGGCGGGAATACGGCCGGACGGCTACCGACCTTGATACAGCCAGCCCGTTGTTTCACGGCTTGGCCTCTACCATTACGACCTGGATGAGCCACGGCGATTATGTGGAACAATTACCAGAAGGGTTCCATGTGATCGCCAAGTCTCGTAACTGCCCTGTGGCTGCCATTGAGAACACGCACCTCCGGTTCTATGGTGTGCAGTTCCATCCGGAAGTGCTGCATACCGAAAAGGGGCAGGAGATCATTCGGAATTTCCTGTTTGAGGTCTGTGGATGTGTGGGCGACTGGACGATGGGGGACTACGCCAAAACCACCGTGGCGGAATTAAAAGAAAAGATCGGACATGGGCGTGTATTGCTCGCGCTTTCCGGAGGTGTGGATTCGGCGGTGGCGGCGGCGCTTTTGTCGCGCGCGGTAGGCAGACAGCTTACCTGTATTTTTGTAGACCACGGCCTGATGCGCAAAAATGAGGGCGATGAAGTCGATCAGGCATTTCAGGGACGGGATATCCAGTTTGTCCGCGTGGATGCTGCAGAACGGTTTTTGGAAAAATTGCAGGGCGTAAGCGACCCTGAACGAAAACGCAAGATCATCGGTGAGGAATTCATCCGTGTATTTGAGGATGAGGCCAATAAGATCGGCGCAGTCGATTTTTTGGCGCAGGGAACGATCTATCCGGATGTTATCGAATCCGGTCTTGGCGATGCGGCGACTATCAAGAGCCATCACAATGTGGGCGGCTTGCCGGAGCATGTCCGTTTTAAAGAGATTGTGGAGCCGCTGCGCTTACTGTTTAAGGATGAAGTGCGCGCACTGGGTCTGGAACTGGGCCTACCGGATTATATGGTCTGGAGGCAACCATTCCCGGGACCGGGCCTTGCCATTCGGATCATCGGCGAAATTAAAAAAGAAAAACTGGACGTTCTGCGGGATGCGGATGCCGTGTTCCGCGATGAGATTGCCCACGCGGGGCTGATGCGCGACATCAACCAGTATTTTGCCGTGCTGACCGATATGCGCTCGGTGGGTGTGATGGGCGACGGGCGTACCTATGACTACACATTGGCTCTGCGTGGTGTGACAACCAGCGATTTTATGACGGCAGACTGGGCGCGTATCCCGTATGAAGTGCTGGATACCATCTCCAATCGCATCATCAATGAGGTAAAAGGTATCAATCGTGTGGTATATGATATTACCAGCAAGCCGCCTGCAACCATTGAGTGGGAATAATCTGGTGATCTGTACAAACCCAGTGCTGAAGCGGCTTCGCGGGAATCTGTGAAGCTCTGTGGCAACGGTTTGGCAACATAAGCTCCATTATTCATAGAAAAAGAGCGAACTGATTTTCTGTCAGTTCGCTCTTTTTCTATGTCTTTATTTCTCTTCGCCTGGATGGGCGTTCCGCTTGGCCCGTATCGCATCCAACTGTGCCCTGGAGCGTTCTGCTTCCATTTTAGGAAAGGTGTAGCGCCAAGCGTCATAATCCTCTTTCGTGATTTTTCCCTTTCGTAGCTTTTGTGCTTCTTTATACCACAATTGGAGATTGTCAACAACGGATTGATTGTCTGTGTGTTGCTTAAGAACAATACAAAGTTGATTGTCGCATATGTCCGGCTCAAAGCCATACATGTCCTCTAAAGCAAAAAAAGTATGCATTAACCCAATATATGTGTCTATATCAGGCACAGTAAGTGCCTGAGGGCGTATATCCAGTGCTCTGGCAATCGACTCGACCAGATTTCCCTTCGGTGTTCTTGTACCGGCTTCATATTGCGCCACACGCACATCAGCGGTTCTTTTATCAAAACCGATCGCCATGCCAAGCCATTTTTGGGTCATACCCCGCAGATTGCGAATAAATCGGATTCTCTCACCGATTGCCATAGCAGCCAACTCCAGTCTGCATTTTATTCATGCAGTCAGTATAACATAGATGTTTAAGTGGAGTCAATAATTGTTAAACAAAAAAGTTAAATATCCTTGGCTAAACCACTTGACATAAACTTATATGCTTAGTAAAATAGAGGAAGGTGTTAAACATAAAAGTTTAACACAGACAATTAAATGACCGTCCGAGCAGTTACCTTCCGGCGAAGCAGGCGATAACCTTACGGAGTAAGCGAGCGTGCCAAGGAGAAAAAACGGCACAGCGCAAAAAAGGTTGCCTGTCAGGAAGCTGCATTGGAGAGAGCGGCGAGGCCACATAATAGAAAGGGGAAATTTCATGGGGAGTACATTCATGACCGTTGGCGAGGTTGCAGAGGAATTAGGCGTTTCCAAATCCTATGCCTATAAAATCGTACATCAGTTGAACGACGAACTCAAAAGAATGGGGTATCTCACCGTTTCTGGCAGAGTTAGCAGGCAATATTTTGTAGAAAAGCTCTGCTACGGTGAAAATACCGGCGCAGCGAAAGGAAGCAAATAGGATGGCAGTGTACAAGGATTCCAGTAACAATACTTGGCGCGTGATTTATCGCTACACCGACTGGAAGGGAGGACGCAAGCAGAGCAGCAAACGCGGCTTTTTGACCAAGTGGGAAGCACTCGCGTGGGAGCGCGAACAGTTGCAAAAGACTGTCAACGCCGATTTGAATTTGCAGGTTTTCGCCAGTTAAAAAATGCATGAAAACAGCGGTAAGGAAATGTTGAAAAATTAGTTTTGGCCCTGCTCGAAAAGGGTGTTGACGATGTGCTGCTTCTGCTTCATGTACTCCTTTCGCTCTTTAAGGCGATAGCTCTCACCCTTGATATTGACAACGGTGCAGTGGTGCAAAACACGGTCTAGGATTGCAGAGGCGATAGTGACGTCGGCGAAGATCTCATTCCATTGGGAAAAGGTCTTATTGGAGGTAAAGATCGTGGAGACTCTCTCATAACGTCTCGCAATCAGTTGAAAAAACAGATTCGCCCCCTGAATATCCATCGGGAGATAGCCAATTTCGTCAATAATGAGCATTTTGTACTTGCCCAGAGTTTTGAGCTTGTCCGGTAGTCTATTCTCAAAATGAGCCTTTTTGAGCTGCTCAATTAGGGTGTGGCAGTTGATGTAATAGGTGGAGAATCGATGCTTGGCGGCAACCAGCCCCAGTGCTGAGGCCAAATGGGTCTTGCCCACACCGGGCAGGCCGAGGAAGACGATATTCTCTCCGTTTTCAAGGAAACGCATGGTAGCCAGTTCTTCAATCTGGCGCTTGTCAATGGAGGGCTGGAAACTGAAATCAAAATCCTCCAACGTTTTTTTGATGGGAAATCCGGACATTTGCACCTGCTTTTCATAGGCGCGTCGCCGTTTTGACAATGCTTCCTCGGCAAAGATATGGTCGAGCACATCTACAACGTTGAGTTCGTCCTTTACAGCTCTTTCAAGATAATTGTCCAATATCTCCAGCGTGTTTTTCATCTTAAGGCTTTCGAGGTTTTCCCTGAGACGTTCCATCGTCAGTTCCGTCATAGCAGCACCTCGTCATACCGGTTCAAATCGTGTTGTTGGATAGGAAGGTCGATGACACTGTCGCCGTCCAGCAGGGTGTTTTCTGTATCAAAGGATTGCTTGACGGTCAGCCTGCGATAATGATGGGCATTGACGACCATGTCTTTTTTCTGGTAGGATATTCGGTGCAGGGCAATTTGCTTTCCTTCATAGTAGACAGCAAGCACGTTGTCCAATGCTACGACTGCCACATCTTCGCCGGCGTATTCCGATGGCACGGAATACTGATTACCGCCGTACGAGATGAGGCAGTCTTTTTGTACCCGGCGCAGATTGATTTTGTCGATGATATATTCACGTTTAAGAGGGTTAAGGCCCTCTTTTTTTAGTCTCTCGAAGGGAATTTCATTTGTTGTGGCGTGGACTTTCCCATTGACCTTATTACACCATGCGAGGGCCTGGCCATTGAGGTCGTCAAGTGAAGAGTACTTGATGCCAATCATGAAATTATCCCGTACGAACTGTACCGTGCGCTCTATTTTACCCTTTGTCTGGCCTCGGTATGGCCGGCACAGCACATGGCTTGAACCCATAGAATCCGGCGAAATCCTCAAACTGCCGGTTGAGGGTACTGTCTTCCTGCTTCAGCAGCCGTTTGATGACGACCTGCTTCATGTTGTCATACAGAATTTCCTCCGGGTAACCGCCTAAATACCGGAACGCGTTGGCATGGCAGCGGATCAGAGTGTTGGTACTCATGTTGGTCACAAACTCTATGTACCGTGTCCGCGAGTACCCCAAAATGAACAGAAAACAGTACAGCTTTTTCAGCTTCCCATCCTCCGGCACGGTGTGATCCTCAAAAAACGCCCAGTCCATCTGCCCTTGAAGTCCCGGCATCGTTTCAAACCGCACCGTTGCTTTCTCGTCCAACTGTTCCTTCTTGTTTCGCACGTATTCCCGCACGATGCTGTGCCCACCCTCGAAGCCCTGCTCCTGAATTTTCTCCAGTATCCGCTCCGCTGAGTACGGCGCTTCCTCCAGCCATACCGTTATCTGCTCCTTGTAGGGGTCCAGCTTCGACGGCTTCGTTGCGCTCAGGCTGTATACCGGTCGCGCCTCGCTCTCGGCGTATTTCTTCGCCGTCCTCGGGTCAATGTTGTACTTGCGCGCTATCTCTGTGTAGCTCAGTCCTTTTTGCCGGTCGCTTCGGATATCCATCCGGTTTGCTCCTTCCATTTTGACACCCTTTCCGCCTGCTGCTTAACAGACAGATTTGAGTGTACCATATTGCATCCCTTTCCGCTGCAAACCTACATTTTTTGACCGGCGTTTTTCTTCATTTTATCACTGGCGCTGACAGATCCGAGAGTGCAAAGAATATGCGGAGAAGAACGATATTACGATTCTAAATTGCTATATTGACCGGGCGCTCTCCGCCAAAACCGACCACCGGCCCGAATTCCAGCACATGATCAAAGACGGCACCAAACAGCTTTTTGAAGCGGTGATTGTCTGGAAGCTTGACCGCTTTGCCCGCAACCGGTACGATTCCGCGCACTATAAAATGGTGCTGCGAAAGAACGGTATTCGGGTGTTATCCGCCAAGGAGAACATCTCCGAGGGGGCAGAGGGCATTATTCTGGAATCCATGCTGGAGGGGTATGCCGAGTACTACTCCGCCGAGCTTTCGGAAAAGGTGGTTCGTGGTCTGACGGAGAACGCCCTCAAGGCCCGGTATAACGGCGGTGGGCTGCCCATTGGCTACACTATCGACCAAGAGCAGCACTTCCAGATCGACCCGCTGACCGCGCCGGTGGTGCAGGAGGCATTTCGACGCTATGCCGAAGGCGATACCATCGTGGGTATTGTAAAATGGCTGAATGAAAAAGGCATCCACTCCTACCGCAACCGCCCGATGCGGATTGACTGCGTAGACCGCCTGTTGAAGAATCGCCGCTACATAGGGGAATACCGTTACCGGGACATTGTGCAGCCGGGCAGCATCCCCGCCATCGTTCCCAAAGAGCTGTTTGACCGGGTGCAGGAACGGTTGGCGAAGAATAAAAAAGCCCCGGCCCGCTACAAGGCCGAGGATGCATATCTTTTAACAACCAAGCTCCATTGCGGGCACTGCGGGGCCTTTATTGTAGGTGAGAGCGGAACAAGCCATACCAGCGAGGTTCACCATTACTACAAGTGCGTAACCGCAAAAAGGCGCAAGGGCTGCCCCAAGAAGACCGTCCACAAAGAGTGGATTGAAAATCTGGTGGTCGAGCAGACCATGAAGTTGCTGTTTGATGATGCGGTGATCGGGCGCATCACGGACATGGTGATGGATTTGCAGCGCCGGGAGAACACGACGCTCCCTCTTTTGAAGCAGCAGCTTGCAGAGGCGGAGCGCGGTATCCAGAACATGCTCAATGCCATCCAACAGGGCATCCTGACACCCTCCACCAAGAAGCGGCTGGACGAGTTGGAAGAAGCCAAAGGCAAATTGGAAGTCAGCATTTTACAGGAGGAAATGCAAAAGCCGGTTCTAACCCGGGATCAGATCACGTTCTGGCTCCATAAATTCCGGGAGATGGACGTAACTAAACAGGCACAGCGTCAACGCCTGATCGACAGCTTCATCAACGCCATTTACCTGTATGATAACAAGATCGTGTTGACGTTCAACTACAAAGATGGCGCAAAGACGCTTACCTATGCGGAAGTACAGGGTTCGGATTTGGTCGCACAAGCTGCACCAGTTTTGCTTTGTGCCTGCGGACAAGACGCGCCCTTCACTTATGTGGAGGGCGTTTTGCTCTGTGCCCGCGATTACGTTATATCCTTTTTGACCACACCCACCACAAAAACTCCATGTGTTAGGGTCTGAACCCGCACGTGGAGTTTTTGCGTTTTCTATGGTTTCAAAACAGCATATATAGTGTACATAAGAAAAGTTTGTCTCTAAAAAATCGAAAAAGGCCCGCTCAGAGTCATTAAGACTCCGATCCTGTTTGCTCCGCAAATTGCCTTTGAATCTGATCAAACTGATTTTTAATGATTTTTTCGGTAATTTTTAGAAGATTCTTAATCTCATCATCCTTGATACTGTAAAGAATCCGAAGGCCATCCTTTTCAGATTGAAGAATGCCGGCGTCTTTGAGTATCCTCAAATGCTGCGATAGGTTTGACTGGCTGAATTCCACATCCTCATTCAAGACACAGACACATAGCGGCCCATCCAATAACTGCTTCACAATTTTGACTCGGATGGGATGGGCGAGTGCCTTATATATCTTCACATATGGTTCTTCACGAGTCATATTGCTCCACTCCTTTACCTGCTATGAGCATAAAGTTCTTCAAAAATATTGTCAATAGGTTTTTGTTGACATTTTGAGATTTAGTAATATAATTATATTATAATATTCTAATATAGTATTTGCGATGTGTCAAGGTGAACGGAAGGGTAGATGCCTTTTATGAAAAAGAACAGCATTGTTTTGTTGCTCGGGCTTGCGGGATTTATTGTGATGGCTGATAATTGGGTGGTATCCCCCATACTTCCAGCCATTTCACAGAATCTTCACGTGGATATTGCACGGGCAGGGTTACTGATAACGGCTTACATGATACCTTTTGGCTTTTTCCAGCTGGTTTTTGGTCCGTTGGCCGACCGTTTCGGGAAAAAGCAGGTAATTACATTCTCTGTTGCGATGTTTGCCCTGTCTGCAGGACTTTGTGCATTGGGCTATGATATAACTAGCCTCGCAATTTTCAGGGCGTTGACAGGAATGTTTGCGGCTTCTGTAATGCCGATTTCGCTTGCTTTGATCGGCGACGTTTTTCCGGTCAACGAAAGGCAGGGAGCCATCGGAGCCTTTATGGGGATTTCATTTCTCGGCCAGGGGCTCAGCATGGCGATTGGCGGTACAATCGCGTATTTTCTGAATTGGCGGGGTGTGTTCTTTTTATATGCAATTTTTGCTTTCGTTCCTACCGTATTGCTGATTAAGAATTATAAGGCGTTACCATCCGAAAAACATCCAGACAGTAAGATTTTTGCACCTTATTTCAAACTGCTGAGCACATCGAAAAGCCTGTTTACTTATATCGTTGTTCTGTTGGAAGGCATGTTTATTGTGGGCAGCTTCTCCTATGCCGGAGCGTTTATTTCCAAGACGTATGGGTTTAACTACTTTTATATTGGCCTGATTATGACGGCTTTCGGCATTATGACGGTCATTGGCGGCAGGCTCAGCGGAAAGATCGTAAAAAAAACAGGTGCTAAAAAGCTGGTTATGATCGGCCTGCTGTCGGCGTCGGCCGCAGATATGATTCTCTACCTCTTTGGAAAACAGCTTGTGCTTCTTGTGATCGGAATCGCATTGCTTGGCCTTGGTTTTATTTTCACTCACTCCACTTTGCTCATGAGAGCCACGGGATTTGCACAAAAGGCGCGCGGAGTCGCCATGTCGCTGGTAGCCTTTTGTTTTATGGGCGGTGGAGGCATCGGAACTGCCATCGGTGGAAAAATGATTCCAATTATGGCTATTGATAAATTGTTCTTGGTTTATGGAGTCGCACTTGCAGTCACGCTTTTACTGAGTATGCTTTTGATCAACGATCATTTGGAGAGTAAAGCGAAGCATAACTAATCGAGTGATGATGCGTTCATTCCTTTGCTCCCGTTCGTGCCTTGTTCTCATCTTTCATGACCACACTTCCCAGCGGGCAGTGCCCGCGATTACGCTATATCTTTTTTGTCGTTGAACAGGCAATCAAAACCACCAGTTGAACTGCTGGCTTTGATTACACCGCCCAGCGCGACGAGATGGGAAATTATCTCCTCAGGCCGCAATTACCCACATTTTCATGAGAAGTTTTTCGAGTACCGAACAGTCCGCCTAAAAGTATCCGGAGCCGTCGAGACCGATGCCTGTCCCCCGACTGTTGCGGATTTTAACGCGGCTCGTGCTGCGCTTGATGACTACATGCGTCGGTTCGAGGCGCTTTTGCAAAAAACTGCAAAAAAATCCCGCCGTTCGCTCTTTAGGAGTGGACGGCGGGATTTTTGACAGGATGTCGAGTTTGAGACCCGTTATGCGGTCAAATTCTTTGGATTACCGGTTTCCCCTTTTCCGACGGCGGAACAGCACGATGACGATGCCGCATACGCCCGCGAGACCTGCCGCGACGGCCGGCAGCGCAGCCGCCTGCGCGGCGCCCGTTTTCGGGCTGGCCGCGTTCGAGCCGGAGGATGAGGCGGCGGAAGAAGCGGCCGAAGTTGTGCCAGAAGCGGATGAGGCAGCAGACGATGCCGTCGCATACCCGGTCGCGGTGAGCACCAGGCCGTTCACCGCGCTTTGCAGATTGGCCGTCAGCGTATTGACCGCGTCCTGCGTGACATTTTCATCCGCAAGCGCCGCTTCGGCCGCCGTCAACGCCTGCCGGAGCTTTTCTGCGCTCGCCGCGGTATATTGGGCCAGCGTCAGATTTGACGCCGTGTTTACCAGCGTGGTCAACTCGGTCTTATTCGCTTTGACACGCACCTTGGCGAGTGCGCCAATCAGCGCGCTGTCCGTGCTGTTCACCGCGTCCTGTGTGGCGTCATCCTGCGCCTGCACGGCCTTGGCTTGCGCCACGAGGTCGGAAAGGCCGCTCAACGTGGCGGGTGCGTAACTGTCCGCGTCGGCAAGGATCTGGCTTGCCAGCGCGATGGAGTTGTTCAGCGAGGCCTTGTTGGCGATAGGAACCAGCGCGGTCGCCGCGGCCGACAGATTGTTGTAGGCGGTCTGGATATCAGACGCATCGTTGTCCAAGTTGGCGGTGGCCGCCTGGGCGGCGGTCAGCGCCGTTTGAAGCGCCTGCCAGCTTGCTTTGGTGTATTTGCCGCCGTCGAACGCCTGCACGGTAGCAATCAGGGCATTAAGGTCGGTGCGGTCCGCGATCTCCTGCAGGTTGGTCAGCGCCTGCAGCAGGGTCGTGAACGCGCTGTCCGCATCGGCCTGCGTGGCGTCTGGGTCGTCCAGCACCTTTTGCGCGGCGGTCAGCGCATCGGTTAGGGCCTGCACGCGCGCGGGCTTGTCGTCCGACGTATCCGTGTTCTTCGATGCGTCGACCAGCTGCTGCAGCGCGGATTTGTCCGCCGCAAACACCAGCCCGTTTTCGGCCGTCAACAGCGCGGTGAACGCGTCGTCGATCTCGCTCTGGCTGGGGTGGCCGGCCAGCAACGTCTGCGCGGCGCTCAGCGCGGCGCCAAACGGTTTCCAACTGTCAGGCGTGTATTTCGTGGTGTCGAGCTTTGCGGCGCTGGCCGCCAGCGCGTTCAACTGCGTGCGGTTTACGGTCACGACCGCGCTCTGGAATGCGGCCGTTGCCGTGTTCAGCGCGGTCACAGCCGCGGCCACGCCCTCCGGCGTGGCGTTGACGTCGCTGTTCACCGCGTTCGCGGCATCCAGCGCGGTTTGAAGCGCACCAATAGCGCTCTGCGGATAGTTGCCCTCGTGGTTGCCGGCCACGGCCGCGTCGTGCAGCGCCTGCGCACCGGTGATGGCCGACTGCAGCGCGGTCTTGTCCGCCTGATGGGCGGTCAGCGTCACGTCGTCGGTCGTCAGGCCGTTTTCGGAATCCTTCACGGCAATGTGCATCTTGTTGTTGTTCACCGTGCAGGTGAGGTAGACCTTATCGTCCTTGTTGGCCTCCTGTTGATAGGTGACGAAAGCGTTGGGATAGACCGGGTCGATGTCGTACGTTTTGTCTCCGGTGTGGCCGGCGGCGATGTAGACGGTGCCGTTGTTGCAGTTGGTGGGATTGGTGGTCACAGGCGTTTTGTTATAGATGGGATAGGTGCGGCCGTAGGAGTGATCATGGCCGTTGAACACAAGGTCCACGCCCAGCTCGTCGCATACCTGCGGCAGCGTGTCGTAGATTAAGGTCGCGCTGTCCGCCGGGTTTTTGTTGAAAGCAGGCTGGTGCAGCGCGATGATTTTCCAGGTCTTTTGGGTAGCTTTCATGTCCTGCCGCAGCCAGTTCAGTTTCTGGTTCATCACATCCACGCTGTCCGTCCAGCCCAGCACGGCGATGTGCATGTTGCCGTAGTCGACCGAGTAGGTGCCCGCTTTATCGCACGCCGGTCCGTTTGTATTAGGCATGCCGAGGATGGCGGCGGACTTCGTGCCGTCGTCGCCCTGAAGCTCGTGGTTGCCCATTACGTGGATGGTGTCGATAGAATCAAAGATTGAGTGTGCGCTGAGCATATTGGCGGTGATATCCATCTCATTGAAAATGGTCTGGTCGTCGGTGAAATCGCCTACATGGATGGCAAAGTCGGATTTGGTCGCCGCGGTTTCAATATCGGTGAGGAACTGGCTGTAATCGTTCAGGCCGCTGGCGTCCGTCACCTGCGTGTCGCCGAATACGTTGAAGGTGAGATTCGAGTCGTCCGGCGTCAGCGTGGTGAAGCTGCGCACATCGGACCAGTTGGCGCCGTCGCCCACGCGGTAGGCATAGGTCGTACCGGGGGTCAGGCCGGTTGCCGTGACCGAGCTGAGCTTGATGGCGCTGCTGTCAGCGGAGTAAGTGATGAGCTGCCGGGTACCGGTGTAATTGGTAAAGGCGCTATCTCCGTTTTTGGTGTAATCATCCTGTTTGGCCACCTGCATGATTGCCTGATCGTTGCCTTGCAGCGGGTTGGTCATCCAGGTGAATGTTTTTTCGGTGGTCGGGTCCTGTGTGGAACCGGCCAGCAGGTTGGCGGGCGCGGCGCTCTTCTGCGGGTTGAACGACTGCCCCGCCGTCTGGAAGCTGTACGCTGCGCCAAGCTGCGCGGAAAGCGTGAATTTCTGTGCTTGCTGAGTGGGTGCGGCGTTGGACAAATTGCCGTTTGCGTCGGTAACGCCGAGGTCCTCTGCGGAGCCGCCGGCGGGCGTGAAAGACACGTCCGCGCCCGTGGCGGGCTTACCGTCCGCCGTCGTGACGGAAATCTGCCCGTTCGCGCCCACAACCATCTGCCCGACCGAGACGGTCAGCCCGGCGGAAACCGGAACGGTACCGGACGTGCTGGCAAAGGTACCGTTGAAGCTGTCGCCCTGCGCGGCGGCATAGGTCGCGGTGCCACCGGTGATGCCGTAGGAAATCGACGTTCCCTGCGCGGTGCCGGCCGGCACCGACACATGGATGGTTGCCAGCGTGCCCGCGCCTTTGGCCGCGCCGGTGTTTGTGAGATTGAGCGTCACGTTGCCGGTGGAGGCGTCATACTGATACGTGCTGCCGGCGGCGCTGGCGGCAAAATCCACGCCCGTGACCGGGAAACCGGTGCCGATGTTGACGGTGGCCGTTGCGCCCGTGACGTTGGACAGGTCGTCCGCGTTCAGCGCTAAGGAGTAGGTGCCGCCCAGCGGTGCGCTCGCGCCCAGCGGCGCCAGCGAGACGCCGGTGCCGTTGCCGGTGTTTACGGTAAAGTAGGCGTCCTTGTCCGTCTCGTTGCCGAAATTGTCCTGGATGGACAGATGCACATGGTGCACGCCATCCGCCCATTTGTAGCCGGAAAGGGTGAACGTGCCGTCTTTGTCGTACGAGTAATGGCCGGCGACATTGGTATACTCCACGCCGTCCACCCAGATGCGGTTGCGATCCCAGTTGATGCCGCTCTCATTTGCCTCGACCACGTCGTGAATGGCCGTCGTAATGCTGACGGAGGACGTGTTGTATGTTTTGCCGTCCACATTCACTGAGTCGATAACCGGCGCGGTCAAGTCATCGTTGGCTGTTCCATAGACAAAACGGAAGTTATCAAAGTAGATGCTGCCCTTGGTCATCGGGCCGCCACCCGCCATGCCGGAATGCAACGAGATAATACCGGCGGCATATCCGCCGCCCTGTTGCGTGTAGGGACCGGGATGCAGCGTTGTGTTAATGGGGCAACTGACATATTTCCAGCCTTCCCAATAGATTTGCCCCAGATTTGCGATGCTCGGCTCACCGGCCTCTGGCGGCATATAAACGCCGAAATTTTTTCCATTTCCGTCCACAAGGCCAAACCAGAGACACATACCCTGCGTTTCCGGCGTACCGTAAACCCAAACGCCGATGCTTGTTGGCGAGCCCGACGCACTTTTCGTTACGGTTTTTGGTCCGGCATAAGCAATCAGGGTCGTCTGGGACTGCGCACCGGTGAAATCAAAATCCACCCGCGCGGCGTGGTTGCCAAACCGCACAGGCGAATCAGGATAGCTGCTGGCACCCACGCTGATTTTTTCGCCGCGTTTACCGGGCGTGGAGGTCCAAAGCGACTGTGCGGTAGCGTCATCCGTCAACTCTTCGCAGTCCTCGACCACGACCGGGTCTTGCCCAACCTGGACATGGAGAGTAACGGAAAGATTCGTGTGGTTAAACGCGATGGTAACATCGCCACTTCCTGTGGCGGAACCTGCAACAAACGCGTTATCGCCGTTAACCGTGCCCAGATTGTTCGGAATGGTCCACGTCACATCCGACGCGGAAAAGTGCACGGTGCGGCCCTGATACGTCGCCGTAAGACCAAGCGAGTTGGTGTCGCCCGGCTGAACAATCACGCTGGTCTGCGGGGACGAAAACGTATCCGGCAGTTCAAGTTCTATGTATGCCGTGTCGGCCACCGTACCGTTATAAGAAAGCTGTATGCCCACCTGGCCGGTCTTGCCGTTTGACTGAAAAACGCCGGTAGCCGCATCAATGGAGCCGTACGACGCATCCGTAAGGCTCCAAGTCAATCCGTTGGCTGGCAGAGTGGCGGAATAGCCGTCTTTATCGACACCCTTCGCGGTAAAGTTCACCGTCGTGCCGGGTGTGTAAGTCATGTCGCGCTGGGTGATATATGCGCTTGCAAACTGGTGATCCGGCTGAACATTGGAAACGATGAACCAGGAGTTCGCCACCGGGCGTTCATCATTGTCTGACGGTGAATTCTTCACCGTCAGACTGTCGTCGCCGGGCGTTTTGGTCGCAAATGTGGAGGAACCGCCGCCATCCAGATTGGCGGCCTGCACCGCACCGTCGTCCAACATCAGTTTGGCGAGATTGGTCAGCGTAATGCCCTCCGAATAGGGGCTTTGACGGCCGTCGATCACGATGAAAAACACACTGCCGTCTGCACGGATGCCGACGGCTGTGCGCGGTTCCAGATCCGTGCTGCTGCCCACAATTTTGCCGTTTTGCACCAGCAAGGTGTTGCTGCTCATGGCCTCTTGCAGGTCGTCCTTGATTTGATTATAGGTAGCGACATCGCCGATGACGGCGGTGCCGTCTTTTTTAATACCGAAGAAACCGCCGGAATTGTTGGTGGCGTGCAGTTCCACACCGTCTTTGATAATGAGGCTGTTCGGTTCGCCAGTGGCCATGTTATAAAAATCGCCGTTGACGGCGGCTACCACATTTTTACCGTTTTTGATCGCGGCGGACGCCTGGTCACGCACGGACTGCATGGCAAAAGTCGTCCCGTCGTTGGGCATGCCGACGACCAGAGAGGCGTTTTTCCCAGACAGATCCACATCCGTCTCATAGCAGGCGACCCGGTTGCCGTCGCCTTTGTCTACGTATGTAAATGTTTTTTGGCCGACTCCGGGTGAAATAGTCGTTTTTGCTTCATCAATTACGGATTTGAATACGGATGACTGAATATCGATCGCACCTAAGGCGTACACAGAAGCCGACGACAGCAACTGTGCAATGCATAGCCCTGCCGCGACTGCCGCCGCTGCCCACTTTTTCTTCGTCCTCTTTTTCATGTCTGAACTGGCCTTCTTTCTTTAATTCAGCGTTTTTCGTATACCCGACATTGCCGGGTAAAATTAAAATAGAAGCACAAGAAAGGTGCTGTTTCGTGCCACCTTATCATTTTCCTTCCAGTTTAAAAGTTGTTCCACCCACTTTATGTAATGATTGTTATGGGCATGTAAATTTCCATTCACATTTGTGTAAATCCTCGAAATTGTTTGCGGAAAGATGCTGCTGATGTAAAATGAGAAGAATAGATCTTATGCTTGGAATGCAGGTTCTTCTCACCGGTTGCGGTCTGTAGCTGTCTTTTTTGACCGCAGGCATGGCGCGCACCTCACTTTGTGGGGTGTGTTTCGTTTTGCGTACGCGCTTTTCCCGCATATCTTTTTTGACCAGACTTGCCATGATAAGATAATAAACCTGTTTTTCAAAATTGGTAGCTGGCGGGATGCAAACCCGCACATAAATAAGAGCCACGGTCGCAGTGATTAAATCCATTGAAGCTTTTTCTATATCTACCAATGATTCCTTAATTTATGGATAGGTTCGTAGCTTCCTATCACCCGGAATCTGCTTTTAAACCTAAGGCTTGTATTATTGAACACCGACTTATTGCAGAAAACCGGGATGATTTATTGCTTGTGAGGGTGATTCTACCATTTCAGCTCCAAAATGGTACACTTGATGTAAGCGAGGTTGTATTGGCTACTTGATTCCAGGGGGATACGTTATTCCCTATAAAAACGTGGCCGATGCATGTCCATGTATGTTTCATCTTGAATAAGGACAAATCAGAAACGGCAAAGTTTCTGCGAAAGATTTGAAAACCCAATATTGGGGAATTTTATTAAATCGTTGCGAAGCGATTTAGAAGTACGTTATGAGTAAACAGGGCAGCTGCAAGTGCCTATGGAACTTCCCAGTTTGTTTGCCAAATACCATATATTGTTAGATATCAAACAGCAAGCATTTTATAGAACAGGAGGTAAGCTGGTGCTGAATAGTAAAGAGTTTAATTTATGGGCAGACGGCTACGATAAAAGCGTCAACCTTAGCGAAGAAGCAAATGAATACCCGTTTGCTGGGTATAGAAAAGTATTAGGGACAATCTATGACATTGTAAAAAGCGAGAATGGAAAAAATATTCTCGATATTGATTTTGGAACGGGAATTTTGTCAAAAAAACCATATGACGAGGAATGCTCGATTTGCGGTATCGACTTTTCACCTAAGATGATTGAAATTGCAAAACAGAAAATGCCGAATGCAGTATTAGTTCAGCATGATTTTACGCAAGGGCTGCCTGTCATTCTCTCTGATAAATCATTTGACTTTATCGTTTGTACATATGCGATTCATCATTTGAATGATTTTCAAAAAATTCGGCTAATTAAAGAATCAATTAGCCATCTATCTGTTGGTGGAAAAGTACTGATTGGAGATGTTGCTTTTGAAACAACAAAGGAAATGAGGCAGTGTAAAGCACAAAGCGGAAGTCATTGGGATGCCGATGAGATATACCTTTTCGTGGAAATGTTAAAGCCTGCATTTCCTTTTATGCAATTCAAAAAAGCATCATTTTGCTCGGCGATTCTCTCCTTTTCAAAATGAGCAAAACTGAGAGACTTGACTGAAAAATCAATGTTTTTACTGTCCATATTCCATTCATTAAGTATCCCAGCCTTTTTGATGCAATTACTTATTATCACGACACCGTTCCCCTATGATTTGGATATCTACCTCATATATTTACCATTGATTCTTGAATACACAGGGTCACGGGCCACCGGTGCCAGCAAAAGACCGACGATTTTGAATCGCCGGTCTTTCACTTTGCCTGTATTTATGCGGATTTGCGGGTTGCAAATTCTATAAGAACACTGTATCCGCCATGCAAGAAAGGGATTTTTCAGGATCGCATGAAATTTTTTATTTCCTGCTGCAGCTGCGTTACCTGCTGCATTTTCCCATCCCGCATCTGCATAAACATCTGCCTGATTTCCGGATTCTGGATATCCATCATGTACTTGTTGTACATGGATTGGTTTGTTATCTCGGTTTGCAGTAAATCATGCAGCATATTCAAGTTGTTGTTCACAAGGCACCTCCTTTCAGAAGATCGACATTTCAGACATTTTCTGAGAAATAGACTGCATGTTGCTCCTTGAGGCTGCTTCCATGCCATTTAAAATACCTTGCAGGTTAGGAATTGTGATTTGTTGTGCGGTCTGTGCAATCTTTTGCGCGGCCACATCTTCCATAAACAACATTTCTTTCAAAGCATTGTTTATGATTTCCCGTTCAGTTAACAATGTTATCTTCCTTTCTTTTTCCTCAGAGAACAATATACTTTCCCCGTTTCATCTATAGTCGCAAGGTAAATGTCCTCAGCATCCATAGCCCCTTGCTGGTTCAGTTCACCAATCAGCCAATTTCTGTCGTGTCCTATTTCTTCGAGGTTTTGATCTATAATTTTCCCATCGTTGATTAAAACTTTTGGAAGCCCTCCTCCGGTTACGGGAATATTCAAGTCGGCGGGAGTGACGGGAATATGATCAGTTTTTTTCAGCACACTCACACGGCCGCTTGTCTCAAGCATCGCCGTATCGACTTCATCAATATTGGGAGCATCCACCTCACGAAGCCCGGCCAGCAGAAGCTCAATCGGGAACAGGCTCTTCATCATATTTTTTCGCTGTATCTGTCCCTTTGATATAAGAATTTCTTCTTTTCCAAACACAACTCTTGCAAAGGTTCTTGATTTCACCGCAATAAATGATATGAGATAATGCATAAGGTAAATGGTAGCCGCCGTCATAATTGTATTTGTGAAGCTTATTTTGGAGTCAAAAAGTGGTGAGGCAATAAGCCCACCCATCATCCAGAAAAAAGTAAAGTCAAAACCGGCATATTGCCCGCCCGACCTGTGTGGTAAAAAACGGCTTGCAACATATAGCATAGCACCGACAATCAGTGTTCTTATAGCAAAGCCCCATACGTTTAAATCCTGCGTGGAATTCCAGATACCGTCCATTTATACAATCTCCATTATACGCTGATGTATACCGTTCCGTCGCTTTCGTATGCCGCCAGGAAAACGTCATTTACTTTGATAACTCCTTTTTCTTTCAATTTCTTATCGAGCCACGAAAAGTCCTGACCAATTGTCTGAAGGCTATCATTCTGAATCTCTCCGTCATAGATCAAGATCACAGGAATACCGGTATTTTTAAACGGAAGATTCATTTGTTTTCTTGTTATAGGAAGAAATTGGGGTTTCTTTATCACATTGATCTTTCCAGTGGGCTCGACAATCGCCGTATCAATCTCCGAAAAGTTGAATATGTTTTTAATTCTTAACTGACCCAGAAGATTGTCGATGGTTATACGCGCATCCAGCAGATTTTTTTTAATAAGTCGCCCGTTTTCTATCAAGATGGTGGAGTGCCGACCGACTTTTCTCGGGAATTTTACATCCAAATAAGATAACAACACATTCACGGCTGCATAAATAAGAATGATGACGATTCCGGATACAAGCGAACTTTCCGGATTAACCATTCTGACAGCCGCGAGGCTTACGATTCCTGCCGCCACCAGATAATTATGTCCGGCCAGTATGGCAATCTGCCGTTGTCGCATCAACCTGGTTGCCAGGATCAAAAATGCATACAAAATGATCGCTCTTATGGGAAAAACCCAAAGGGGCAACTCTTTCGCTCCAAATAAGAAACCATTCCATGTCATAATTGCACCAATTTTCAATTCAGCATTAAAATCACAATACATATTTTGTCCTCTGCTGTAAAGAATATTGCATAAGGGAAAAGATTTTTGCAATTTCCCCTGTATGGCATAAAAACAGGATGACACCAAGCTATATGTGAACAAAAATCGAATTACTCCCGATAAGTTTACGGACTTGTGAACAAAAGGAATGCGGCGAAAGGAGCTTTTATGCAGATACAATTAAGCCAAAAAGAAAGAATGCTGCTGGAGGACGAGAAAAATCAGGAAGAAGTATGCGTAATAAAATATAAAAATTACGCCCAGCAGGCTCAGGATCCTCAACTGAATCAACTCTTCAATACACTGTCTACGGAAGAACAACATCATTTGGATATGCTCAACCAAATGCTTCAGGGTCAGCAACCCAATATGACCCATCCCCAACAGGCTCAGCAGCAGGGAGCACAGCAGCAGACTCCTCAAGGCGGCATGGTCAATCCCGGTGACAAAATTCTTTGCAACGATCTGCTGTCAACTGAAAAATATGTTTCAGGAACTTATGATACCGGTATTTTTGAGGCTGCTTGTCCAACCGTCAGGCAGGCTCTGCAGCATATTCAGCAGGATGAGCAGCGTCATGGCGAACAGCTCTTTAATTATATGAATAGCCATGGCATGTATAATGTACAATAGCATAATATACAAAACACCATTACTGCCGGTTTCTTCAGTTTTGAACGTAAACATTGTTATTCGACTACCTGTGAAATCTTGATTTTACCGGGCTTGTGCTGTAAATCCTATAAGACCACTCCGACCAGCGAAAGACCGGCGGTTTTGAATCGCCGGTCTTTCATTAGTGCTGTATTTATGCGGGTCAGCGGACTGCAAATCGTATCAGGTCACTCGAAATCAACATGCGGGTTACAAAATTTTTCAATGATTTGGTATATAATTCCAATCGTTCAGTTCTTGAAATAGTCCCCCTACTCCAGATCCTCAATCAACGTAGATTGCACAGGCCGCCATCCCAAAAGTTCTTTTGTCTGCATCCTAGACCCCGGCATTACGCTTGGAATATCGAGCGCCGCCAAGACACCAAGGAAACCGAAATGGGCCTTTGCCTCTTCGTGTAAAATACTGGAAACCAGCAGATTCAGATGTTTACCAATGGTTTCGGCAATGGCGCGGAATGAACCCCCATCCTCTGTGCGACCCAATAGCCGTAAACCAACCGGAGCCTTTTCGATTGCGAGGCGGATTTGCCACATCAAGCCGGCGAACGGCCGGCGGGCCAGCGGTTGGACCCGTTTCCCACATAAGCGGGCTATAATGGTATGCGGATCAAAATGTCTCTCGGCGCCATGAGCCCGATAGATTACAGAAAAAGTATGGGGTTAGCAGCATAAGTAAGCCCAGGAAAATGTCCGCACTTCCAAACCCGCAAATTCAAATCGGCGTTGACCGTATGAATTTATTAATTGCACCGGAAACGTCCTGACCGAAGAGCATGTGGCCGCCGTGGTCGAAAATGACCCAGGTAGCGTTCGGAAATCGGTTCCGCGCTGTTTCAACATCGGAATATTTCGCAATGGTGTCGTCTTGGGCATGTATCATAAGCACCGGCACGGTGATTTTCTCCAACGGATAATCGTCATAGTGAAGCCCCATGTCATAGTTGGAAGACATGTCGTTGACAAACCCCTGTTTTCTTTCCGACATTGGCAGCATAGTTTTCAAAAATTCATCTATATTCTGCTTTTCGGCGGCGGTAGCATGACTGTAATCATTTTGGCTGATGCCCAGTTGCTGCAGCGCTATGGATTTGAACACATCCGCACCCAACCACATGGTAAAATCATTAAAAATAAAAGTCGGCACGTTCCCGATCGTTTTTCCACGAACCGGCATTCCGGTTGAAAGCAGAATGACTCCCGCTGTTCTTTCCGGATATTCCAGAGCAAATTGAAGCGCCGGGGGTCCACCTGCCGATGTACCCATCACATAGGCTTTGTCAATGCCAAGCTTGTCTAGCAACTGCCGATATGCATCCGCCTGCGCCTCCGGTGTGGCGTCCTTTGGCATGTCGGAACCAGGATAGCCGAAACGGGAAGGGCAAATCACTCGGTAACTGCCGTCGAACACTTCGCCGCTGATAAGGGCCTGGTCATAGCCACCATCCGTTCCGTGCGCGATTAAGACAGGGATACCGCTGCCTTTTTGTGCATAAGTAAGCTTCCCATAGGTGGTGGCAATCGTTCGAACCTTTATGGAATGCAGAGCGTGGGTGGCCCATGACAACTGAATATTGAATACGACGGCCACAAAAACAATAAACAGGAAGAGAGCAGCCAGAATTATACTCATGACTTTACGTCTTCTATAAAACGGCTTTCTGCTCCCGAATGCCGAGCCGCCGCGGGAACGCCGTTTATTCAATATGCACCTGGCCTGTTGCGATAAATCCGTCATGTTACCACCTCCAAAGGATGAAAAAGATATTCGGCGCTCAATCGCATCAATTCTCCCAATTTCAGCCGTTCTTCATCCGTTTTGCAGCCTGAAAACTGGAGAGAAAGCATCATTTGTTCATTGTTAAAGAGATTGGCGACCACGGTTTTGTCACAACGCTGAATCTGCTTTTTGTCTTCCATCATGGATAAAACTTCTATATAGTAGTTGACATTATTTCTGATAAATTCGCGTTCAAAAATCTCGTGGATCGCTTCGTCATAAAACTGCTCGCCAAATACAACTTTTGCCATCTGCGTAATCTGCGGATCAATCTTGCTGCCATAAGAAGAAATCAGTTCTAAGAACAACTCGGTGGGCCGCATGTCACAAATCATCTGTTCCACTTCCGCAAGTGGGGGACGCGATACCATAAGGGTTTCAAGAAATCGCCTGCATATTTCGTCAAGGATTGATCGCTTACTGGAATAATGATTATAAATCGAACTTTCTTTTATTCCTACGGCTTTTGCAATATCCCGTATGGAAACGCCGTCATAACCTTTTTGTGCGAACAGCGACAAGGCACTGTTGAAAATCTCCTGTTTTGTTGACATTTCGTTCACCCTTACTAACGTTCGTTAATATCAGTATAGCTAACGGTCGATCGTTTGTCAAGAACTCACTGATGTCGATCAGCGCAACGAACACTTGAAATTTAAACACATATCAAAGTGCCTGTAACACCCTTTTGCTCACACAACATTCTAAGTATTTTCCAATGTCAGCTTTTAGCTTTCCATATATCTCCCTCCTACTGTATTTCAGCGCAAACACAATAGGGTATTGGCATCTCCACTTCAAATGTGATAAACTTTGTATGTCATCCATGACAAACCTCTCTTTGCTTGATGATGCGGTTGGCAAACCTGCATCTATTTTAGCAAAAGGAGGTTTCCTTGAATCTAAAGATTTTTATTCCACCGGCAGAGCCGGTGATTTATTGCGCAAAAGCTCCAACAAAAATTGCCCGTTGAAACTTAGCGTTTCGACGGACATTTTCATCTCTATATGAAGTTGTGGAGAATGATTTATAGTATCAAAACAGTATCAACGGCTGCCTTGATGTCCGACAAACCCAGCATCCATGCGTGTTTGCGGACTCATCATCATTTCCACTCTTTTCACAGGACTTTATAACCGGGTATTCTTAGTGTTTTCCCGTGAATTAAGATTGTTAATTTGCCGTTTGGTGTCTCCTGTTTGCGGCTGCGGAAATTATTGTACTCAAAATGCACTCAGATCTTTGAAAAACTATTTGTGAGTTTCGACATGATAGCGTATGCCGTTTAGGTGGAAGGCTTATGTGCTTCACTTTTTTTGCTGTAAGCTATTAAATCTTGACCATCATTATATTTAGTAATCCAATATTTTTTCAGTGCACAAATAATAGTTGCTACTCCTAAAATTACAGCAATCGGAAAAAACAATGTATTAACAGCAAGTTGTAATGCCTGTGTTACTGTATATCCATAATTGCCCATTTCATTTACAAAAGTTTCAAATATGGGAAGATTAACAGCTATATTTGATGGTAAAAATAATAATAAATAATTGCATATCTGTGAAACAATTCCAACTAGCCCAGTAAGAATTGCGTTTGCAAGGATTGAGACTGAAGTGTCAGCACAACAGCTTATGAAAGACCATATTAAGCACGCAATTAATAATGATGAAACAAGAATAATTATTCCCGCAACTGATGTTCCAACTGTATTACTTAATACATTTTCCAAAGGAACCAACAAAAGTAACAATAGCACAAAAAGTACGACTGAGAAAGAAAATGCGTTCTTAAAAAACCCTCTAATTGACGACAACATTATAAAAGAGGCAGTAACCAAATTCATAACATACCAACTCAAAAATGCTGCCAGAAATAAATATCCCAGAAAAATAGCGTTAGTTGCTGCAAACAAAACTAATAATAGCAAACAAATAAAAAATACAATTATTTTATATTGTTTTAGTATGCTGTTTTCAGAATGCTTTACTGACCATCTTTGTACTTTTGTTGACAAACGAAAAAAAATGTTAAATATGCAATACATGTTATTCGTTATATATTTCTCCTTTCTACCGTGAATAGCAGGTTGATAAATACTCATATGGGGTATAATATGGAACTTTTTCATATGATTTAATGCCATAACTGTAACATTTTCCATGTCCAATTCAGTTGTAATTCTCATATAGCAAAGTGAACAGTAATACTTCTTATTATCGCCTCATCGAAATTCAAATAGTTTTTCAACTGCAATGTTCAACGCATCAGCAATGCTGAAAATCACATCGAGCGAAACAGCGCAGTCGTTGTTTTCAATTCGAGACATATGGGTGCGGCTGATGTCGATGGCATCAGCAAGCTGCATCTGAGATAGGCCGCGTTCCTTGCGGTAGTATGCGATATTCAATCCCAGCTTTTTATATTTTTCATTATGGCGGCGTTCCATAGGCTATATCACCTCTTACATATAGCTTATGGAATTTTTTGTGTCATATCGACAACGTGTAATATAATTTATATTATATTACACGTTGCAAAGTTGCTCGCATGTGTGATATGCTTTATATATGAAACTGTTGGAGGTGCTCATTTTGAACAGAGAAACATACAAAACCATGCAAAGCATTGCGAAAGAAAGCTTTGAGGAATGCTATGCGGGTTTAAAAATTGCACTGGCAAATGATCGGCATTTCAAGGCATTTATGGAGCGTCGTTACCGTTTGAAATCGTATGAGGAACAGCATGATTTTTATATGACGGCCAATGAACGAAACTTTCACATGATCGGTTTTTTGGATGCCGTGATTTGGATGGAACATTCTGGCATGATTTTATGGAACCAAACAGTGCCGCCGGAAAAAAATTCTGAGGATGAAGGTGAATGTGAGTCAGAAACCGAGGAAGAACGCGCTTACATAGAATCCTTACAAGAAAAAGCGGTAAAGGAAAGATGCGCAATCGAGAGTTTAGTTGTCAATTTTGAGACTGGCGAGGACTGATTCCTCACACATGAGGAAGTCACTAATAGGAGAAAGAAAAATGCTGGATTATAAAGAATTGTACTTAGACCTGTTCCGTGCAACCGAAAAGGCCATCAATATTTTGGTGGAGGCACAGCAGAAAGCAGAGGAGCAATACTTATCCTCGCCAGAGGCGGCGATGACCGTGCTTTCTGTCACGGATGCTCATGCAGTAAAAAATGCTTTGCACCAAGGATAAGGAGAAAATCGTATGAGCGAAATGAATCCGCCAGTTGCGGGAGGCGTCGCGACTAAAATCGGCAGCTTTGCAGATTTGTTCAACCTGTACCGGGACTTGATAGAGCCTGTCCGGCAGTATGAGGCTACAGCAGCAAGGAAGCAGGTCGCAGAAGATGAACTACATAAGGCACAGCACACTGTTTCCTCGGCTTTCCTTTTGCCGCTTACATCGGCAATTTCTCGGACGCTGCTGTTTGCTGTTCCGTGGGTCATTCTCTTTCTAATTGTCTGCAACGTCAAGCACGATGCAAACGGAGTAAAATGGCTGACGCTTTATGACGCATGGTATGGACATTTGTGGCTGCCCGCCAAAATCAGCGAAATCATTGCGCCGGGCAAAGTTCCCTTGTGGTTTGGAATCCCCATTACGTTTTTGCGCTATCTCATTGTAGAAAATGTATTGGCACCCGTGGTGCTATTTTTCCTGCCGCTCATGATGATGTTAAGCATTGTTACAACCGTTTTTTCCGTCCTCCGCGCCAAAATAGTGATACAGACAAAGCAGCAGGAGGTTGAAACATTGGATGCGGAATTGAGCGTTCGGCTCAACGAACTTTCGGCGCCGATCTCGTTCGTACCGCCAGATTACCGTTTCAGTGAGGCCATAGAGTTCTTCTATCGTAGCTTTGCCAACGGCAAGGCCGCCACTTTACAGGAAGCCATTTTGCAGTATGATGATTTTTCCCATAAGCGCCTTATGGAACAGGGGCAGCAGGACATTTTGAAGGCGCATAATATCATGCTGCGGGAACTTTCCTATCAAACAGCACAGATCAAGAAACTGGAAGGAAAGATCAACACGCTTCATGATAAAGTTGGCTGGCTGTAGGATGCTCTTAACGGCTCTGTATGCTACTTTACAGATGAGGCAAGGAAGTATACTTATATGCTTGAAAAGCAGTGGGAGCGAAAGCTATCTTACGAGGAAGCTATGGACTGTATAGTCCACTTGGCAATTCCCGAACATAACGATTTTAAGGATCGGTTGTGGCTGCAATTGTTTTTTGGTACAATATTTCTATGATGAGAATGGAGGGATAAGGAAAAATGGACGTTACTGAATATTTGATAACAGGCAAAGAAGTTACAGAAACTACTCCGGAAAAGCAGGAGCTTTCCTATGGCATAATCAAAAAATATAATAACGGAACTACGCTCTGGTTTGAACCTATTACCGATGAAAAAGACGGTTTTGTTTTACGCAAATCAGGCAGTACAATACAGTCTGTTTTTAGTGAGAAAAGAGACACCTATATCATGGACAGAAATGACCCCAATGTAATTGCTGTCTACGGCACAGATCAAAAAGCTGGAAGGGAAAATTAACATGCTCAATAATAAAGTCGCCTGGCTATAAGGCTCTTAACGGCTCTGTATGCCACCTTGCAGATGAAGCAGGGAGTAAGCCCTGATTTTACTCCCGTGCGCGTTAACGACGGTTAACGCGTACTGAGCATCATATTACAGCAAAGGCGGCTTCCGCCGATAAGCAGAGCCGCCTTTTTCATATTTGAATTGGCGATATTAAGCAGCGGCGGCCATAGCCGTATATCTGCACCGACTTTTTTTCTGCCGCCAATGCCGGAGGGCGGCAACCATTTGCTTTTAAGTTTCCGACTGAGAGCCAGATACGCCCGATGTAGTTTCCTTAGTGGTATGGTTTTTATAAGTATTCCATGTAGGCTCATATTCAGCGGTTGCCTGATTGCCCCACATATCCCAATTCTCACGATCTCCGCGCGCAAACAGTTCCAAATATGGGCCAGGAGAGCAACTTTCAATAATCGTAATGATTTCATCCGGCTTTCTCGAATGCTCACGTTTTTGGGTGCGAATCAAGTTTACCTGTGAACGAGCCGGAGCCAAAGTTCGATTGTTGCCGCCACGGATGCCGAACAGCAATATTTCAGTGACATTACGAAAATAAAATCCTACGCCTCGTCCGTCCGGCTCTCCGTCTTTACGCACTTTCTCCCAGATAATGTTCCCCTTATATTCAAAGCCCCATGCCTTCATAACTTCCAGTCCATCAGGGAGAAGCGCGTTTGGAACCCAAAGATAAAGATGGCTTTTCTCTGCCGCAATTTTTCCAACGGGCAGAGCCTTAATATCTTCCAAATCCATTGTTGGATAACGATTCAGCTTTTTGTTTTCCGGGGCTACCTTGCCGGTGCGATTTTGAAAGCGCCAAGGGGGATCTGCGTAAACCGTGGCGTATTTTTTTTCCCCGCAAAACTGCAGGAGATTATTCGCTGTTTCCTTTGCTGTGCTCATCTATATATCCTTCCTCCCAATCCGAAATGCACCGTTTCTTCATGCCTACGGCCAAAATCGGACAGCCGCCATTTCGCCTTGAATCCAGACGGTACAGTAGTTTACCAATCCATGTGGTGCTTGCGCCATACTTCCTTAGAATGGGTTTCCATGTACGATCACGCTTATCAAAATCGTAAATAGTTTTGAAAGCGTCGTTCAATTCCTCCGCCCGCGTGATAATAATGCCAGCGCTTACAATATCGCAATCGTAGTAGGTGCGCATCGCTAGCAGATCACGGTCAAAAGTCTGGTCTTTACTGTTCCATTCTAAATCAAAGGCCACTCTGTTTTTTAAAAAGTCGATATTGTGGCCGTCGATATATCCTTCCAACACTTTTTCCTCAAACGGCTCTTTTGAAAAGCGCCCGCGCTGATCGGCCTGCCGAGGAAAAAACTTGATATGCAAATCCCCTGAAATACGAATTTCTCGCCACCCATATGGGTAAAGGACGTCATCAAATTTCTTTGGGATATTCGTCTCATTGCCGCCGGACTCGCGCAGATCGTCCGTTGTAATATCAAGCTTACGCAGGCACTCAACGATCTCTTTCCATTCTTTGGGAAAAGCCTGCGTGATAATCTCCAGCGCATGGTTGTAGTTATAAAATTCAAATCGTTCCAGCAAATCAGCGTCGATGTAATCTCTGATATTCATAAGCCAGCCTCCAAACCGCACCATACTAATAAAATATTATAACATAAGATTCGCCGGGTTTCACGGCATTTTTTCTTTTCTTCGTCTAAAAGATTACAGAGCTTCAAGATAAACTTTGATTTTTCCAATGCTCAATCCGGTACACCGTGAAAACTCGCTCAAAGAAATCACATTTCGCCTGTATTCATCATAAAACTTCCAAAACACTTTAGGAATCTCAAACTCAGTTTTTGTTTTCATAATATACCCTCCACATTTTCTTTTCTTTCAATACTTTTTGTAAAAAAGCATCCGGATAAAAGCGGCGTCCTCACCGTGAGGAAAGTGTTGTATTTTTTTGCCGCGCCGTCGGCAATTTAGGCAGGGGTATTAGGGGGTGCAACCCCAGTTTACGGCGTTGCCGAAAATGACTAACAAGCGCCAAACTGACACAACGGAGTGGGGTCACGTTTGGCTATGCTTGCTAAGAAGCAAAATGCGAGAATTTCCGGCATCAATGTTCTTCCATTTCGCTTCCCACCTCTTAATCTTCTTTTTATTGCTCAGAATGAAGCGGTAAAGGGAAAAATGATGCGCGTTTTGAAGTGATTTGGCAAAAGCGTGTCGACCGTGTCGATGGTTTACAGTACGCCATATCACCGTTGTCAGCGCCAGTGATAAAATGAAGAAAAACGCCGGTCAAAAAATGTAGGTTTGCAGCGGAAAGGGATGCAATATGGTACACTCAAATCTGTCTGTTAAGCAGCAGGCGGAAAGGGTGTCAAAATGGAAGGAGCAAACCGGATGGATATCCGAAGCGACCGGCAAAAAGGACTGAGCTACACAGAGATAGCGCGCAAGTACAACATTGACCCGAGGACGGCGAAGAAATACGCCGAGAGCGAGGCGCGACCGGTATACAGCCTGAGCGCAACGAAGCCGTCGAAGCTGGACCCCTACAAGGAGCAGATAACGGTATGGCTGGAGGAAGCGCCGTACTCAGCGGAGCGGATACTGGAGAAAATTCAGGAGCAGGGCTTCGAGGGTGGGCACAGCATCGTGCGGGAATACGTGCGAAACAAGAAGGAACAGTTGGACGAGAAAGCAACGGTGCGGTTTGAAACGATGCCGGGACTTCAAGGGCAGATGGACTGGGCGTTTTTTGAGGATCACACCGTGCCGGAGGATGGGAAGCTGAAAAAGCTGTACTGTTTTCTGTTCATTTTGGGGTACTCGCGGACACGGTACATAGAGTTTGTGACCAACATGAGTACCAACACTCTGATCCGCTGCCATGCCAACGCGTTCCGGTATTTAGGCGGTTACCCGGAGGAAATTCTGTATGACAACATGAAGCAGGTCGTCATCAAACGGCTGCTGAAGCAGGAAGACAGTACCCTCAACCGGCAGTTTGAGGATTTCGCCGGATTCTATGGGTTCAAGCCATGTGCTGTGCCGGCCATACCGAGGCCAGACAAAGGGTAAAATAGAGCGCACGGTACAGTTCGTACGGGATAATTTCATGATTGGCATCAAGTACTCTTCACTTGACGACCTCAATGGCCAGGCCCTCGCATGGTGTAATAAGGTCAATGGGAAAGTCCACGCCACAACAAATGAAATTCCCTTCGAGAGACTAAAAAAAGAGGGCCTTAACCCTCTTAAACGTGAATATATCATCGACAAAATCAATCTGCGCCGGGTACAAAAAGACTGCCTCATCTCGTACGGCGGTAATCAGTATTCCGTGCCATCGGAATACGCCGGCGAAGATGTGGCAGTCGTAGCATTGGACAACGTGCTTGCTGTCTACTATGAAGGAAAGCAAATTGCCCTGCACCGAATATCCTACCAGAAAAAAAGACATGGTCGTCAATGCCCATCATTATCGCAGGCTGACCGTCAAGCAATCCTTTGATACAGAAAACACCCTGCTGGACGGCGACAGTGTCATCGACCTTCCTATCCAACAACACGATTTGAACCGGTATGACGAGGTGCTGCTATGACGGAACTGACGATGGAACGTCTCAGGGAAAACCTCGAAAGCCTTAAGATGAAAAACACGCTGGAGATATTGGACAATTATCTTGAAAGAGCTGTAAAGGACGAACTTAACGTTGTAGATGTGCTCGACCATATCTTTGCCGAGGAAGCATTGTCAAAACGGCGACGCGCCTATGAAAAGCAGGTGCAAATGTCCGGATTTCCCATCAAAAAAACGTTGGAGGATTTTGATTTCAGTTTCCAGCCCTCCATTGACAAGCGCCAGATTGAAGAACTGGCTACCATGCGTTTCCTTGAAAACGGAGAGAATATCGTCTTCCTCGGCCCGCCCGGTGTGGGCAAGACCCATCTGGCCTCAGCACTGGGGCTGGTTGCCGCCAAGCATCGATTCTCCACCTATTACATCAACTGCCACACCCTAATTGAGCAGCTCAAAAAGGCTCATTTTGAGAATAGACTACCGGACAAGCTCAAAACTCTGGGCAAGTACAAAATGCTCATCATTGACGAAATTGGCTATCTCCCGATGGATATTCAGGGGGCGAATCTGTTTTTCAACTGATTGCGAGACGTTATGAGAGAGTCTCCACGATCTTTACCTCCAATAAGACCTTTTCCCAATGGAATGAGATCTTCGCCGACGTCACTATCGCCTTTGCAATCCTAGACCGTGTTTTGCACCACTGCACCGTTGTCAATATCAAGGGTGAGAGCTATCGCCTTAAAGAGCGAAAGGAGTACATGAAGCAGAAGCAGCACATCGTCAACACCCTTTTCGAGCAGGGCCAAAACTAATTTTTCAACATTTCCTTACCGCTGTTTTCATGCATTTTTTAACTGGCGAAAACCTGCAAATTCAAATCGGCGTTGACACTTTTTCAGGGTAACCGTCAAGACCGCGCGCACCTTGTAAGCATGGTGTCGGGGAAGGTACAATGAACTTCAAAAGGGTTCAAAACATGTAATGGAGTGTTTTGGACCAAATTGGAGTGAATAAAATGGATACGCAAAAAATCGCGAGGGAGTTCCGGCTATCAGAGTGGGGCGAGGCGGTAAAGGAGCGAATAGCTGGCGGGCAGAGCGTGGACGCATTTTGCGAAGAAAAAAACATCAGCAAGGCCACCTATTACTACAGGCAGAAAAAAGTACGGGAAGCTGCCTGCATGGAGCTTATGGAGAAACAAAAGCGCGGAACCGGGCTTGTGCCGGACGGCTGGACGCAGCTTACGGAAGCAAAATCTGTTACTGCCGGCGAAGGCACCCTAGACATTGAAATCGCCGGCTGCCATATCCTTGCAAATGCCCAAACCGACCTGGAATTGCTGGCGAGAGTCTGCCGCATCCTGAGATCGCTGTGATGCAGTTCGGAGAAAAACCTGTGTATCTTTGCTGTGGGTGCACGGATATGAGGAAATCGATCAACGGGCTAATGACGCTTGTGCAGCACAGTTTTTCTCTCGACCCTTTTGTCGACGCGCTGTTCGTGTTCTGCAACCGAAGCCGTGACCGCCTGAAAATACTGGAGTGGGACGGCGATGGCTTTTGGCTGTATTTCAAACGGCTGGAACGCGGACATTTCCGCTGGCCGTCGTCAGACGAGGAAACCACAATGACGCTGAACAGTGAGGAACTGTCTTGTCTGATCGATGGCGCAAGGCTGGAGAAAAGCTTCGCCGCAGCGAAGTTCTTGAACACAATATTTCGTAACACATCGGGATACGAAAATGCCGTTTTTTCTTGATTCTATGCGGTTTTTCCGGTATAATTAGAGAATGGAAAAACAAGAAAAAACAATTGAAATACCGCTTTCTGTTTACGAGAATTTTCTCAAACAGGCGGAGCAGATTGCCGAGCTAAAACAGCAGATTCAGTGGCTGATGGAGCAATTCCGCCTGGCCAAACGTAAGCAATTCGGCGCGTCCAGTGAACAGACGGACAACGAACAATTATGTCTGTTTAACGAAGCAGAGCAAACCGCCGATTTGACCGTGCCAGAGCCGGAAACCACCGAGGTCAAGGCGCATTACCGCAGAAAGACGCGCCTGACCACCGACAAGTTGCCGGAAGATTTACCTGTTGAGACCATTGAACACGAGCTGCCGATCGAGGCGCGTATCTGTCCGGACTGCGGTTGTCCTCTGCACAAAATGGGGGAAGACATCCGTGAGGAACTGAAAATCATCCCGGCAAAAGCCGTGATTGTACGCCATGTACGGCACGTCTATGCCTGCCGCCACTGCGAGGAGTCCTCTGATCGTGTGCCGATTGTCAAGGCGGAGATGCCAAAACCCGTCATCAAGGGAGGGTTCGCATCACCCGAATCCGTCGCCCATATCGCCGTGCAAAAATTTGTGATGGGCAGCCCGCTTTATCGGCAAGAGCAGGAGTGGGCGCAAAGCGGCATTCTGCTCTCACGTCAAACCATGTCCAACTGGCTCATCAGAGCCTGTGAAGATTGGCTGGAGCCAATTTATCAGGAAATGAAGCGACAGCTATGCAATCATCAAGTCCTTCACGCAGACGAAACCACCCTTCAGGTGCTGCATGAGGACGGCAAGCCCGCCCAGAGTAAAAGTTACATGTGGCTTTATCGTACAAGCGGCGAGGCTAAGCGCCAGATTGTGCTGTATGACTACCAGCGGGATCGAAAGCATATCCGTCCGAAAGACTTCTTAGAGGATTTTTCAGGTTTTCTCCATGCAGATGGTTATGACGGATACCACAAGCTGCCTGACCGAATCACCGTGGTGGGCTGTTGGGCGCATCTGCGTCGGAAATTTGACGAAGCGCTGCAAACACTGCCGAAGGATAAACGGAAATCGTCTGACGCCGCAAAGGGGATTGCTTACTGTGACAGGCTGTTTCATTTGGAGAAACAGTTCACTTTGCTGACCCCGGAAGATCGTTTGAAGGAACGCGAACAGCAAAGTAAACCGGTGGTTGAGGCGTTCTACGCCTGGGTCGGATCGCTCCGGGAACTGCCTAAAACCCTGATGGGTAAAGCAATCC
This sequence comes from Ethanoligenens harbinense YUAN-3, assembly GCF_000178115.2. Lineage (NCBI taxonomy): Bacteria > Bacillati > Bacillota > Clostridia > Eubacteriales > Oscillospiraceae > Ethanoligenens > Ethanoligenens harbinense. The sequence goes on along the minus strand of NC_014828.1, from coordinate 1,807,158 downwards.
ATTATGCACAGTCACAGCGCATGTATCTTGTGCGGTATCTGTTGGACGGACGGCTGGAAATCAGTAACAATCGCGCGGAAAACGCCATTCGACCTTTTGTAATGGGACGGAAGAACTGGCTGTTTTCCAACACGCCAAACGGTGCAAAAGCCAGCGCAATCTATTACAGCTTGATCGTCTCTGCCAGGGAGAATGGTCTTGTGCCTTTTGAGTACCTCACAAAGATTTTCACCGAAGCGCCCAATGGCGCGGATGTTGAAAACCTCATGCCTTGGGGGGCGTGCCCGTTGATTTGACGGTTACTTTTCAGGTGTGCGCATCCATTCTGAAAAATATGCAAAAAAACGAAGAAACCCAGTCCGCACAAGGCGAATCGGGTTTCCTGTTTTATCCTTTTTCGTGGATATGATGGAAAGTGTGGTCATAAAAAATATAGATGGTTTGCGAGAGGGCGGAATCCCCCGCAAGGTCGCAAAACATTGTAGGAAAGAAGAACAATAACGAATCGGCATGAGATCCGATAAGATAGAATGGGTCACGCAAAAGGGAAAATGGCTGCGGGTCTCTGATTGAGCGGCGTCGTGAGACATTCGCTTGGGAGGGGGACAGTAAACTATGCCCAAAAATTGTTGAAGTATCTGAAGGGCGCTTTCCAAGATTCCTCCATCGCTGGTTGATTTTTTTAGCTAAAATTTGTAGGCATTTTTGTGCATACTTCTTGACACTGCTGCTTTAAAAAGTTAAATTAATATAGGATTGCATTTTTTGAAATCAATATATGAAACATGACGCGAGGTAAAAAATGGATATAACTATCAGCTCGGCTATTTTGCACGTATTAGATACAAACATTACTATGCCTGTTTTATCGGATAACTGCTTGGCCATTGAGAATTATAATATATGTGATTATCTAAAAAATCACATCCAAAAGTGCATAGACGATGATGCTTCCAAGAAATGCATTTTTAGGGAACATTCACAATTCTTGAAAGTGTTAGACGGTTTGTCAGATCAATTCGTTGCAAAGACCCAGTATATTGCTACGGAGTATTTTAAGATTATGCTCCGTAACCCATTGATACCTCATGCAGATTTAGTTTGTATATTATGGAATGATCAAACAAATGACACATATTTTTCCGTATTGAAAATGAATTATCGTGATGGTTATATACATCATTATCAAAAAGTCAATTCTCAGCAAGCTTTGTCCATAATTCCACAGCAGACCCTTCTACCCAGCCCTGCAAGTAGGATAGAAGAAGCATTTACTGTTAATTGTTCCACGCATGAAATATTGCTATCTGAAAAAAAATATGAAATAGATGGAGTCAAAGATTTTTATTTATCCACATATATACTAGATTGTCAGTCCAATGTATCTGAAAGAGAAAAATTCACTGCACTAAAAAAAGCAGTGATAAAAATCAGTAAAGAAATTCCAAATGATAAGGGCAATATGGAACGTGAAATTACATCAAAAATAAATAAGCAAATTATTAATAATAATGAAGTGGATATAAATGAATTGTGTCAGGAAATATACTATCAATATCCCCAAATAGCGCAGTCGTTAGAAGACACTCTTAAAGATAAAAGCATTAAAAATACAGATACTATAAAAGTATCAAAAGCTACAATTAAACGACTTGAAAAGCAGTCGGTAAAAACTTCCGATGGAATTGAAATCAAAATTCCTGTAGCGTTATATCAAGATGGTGATGCTATAGAGTTTATTAATAATCCTGATGGAACGATATCCCTTCTTGTAAAAAATGTACTGCTATAAAATGAAAACCGCTCGCTATTTTTCTCTTTTTACTACTTTCTTTACGTCGTCGATTACATCTTGCTTCACTTTCTTCTTGGGCTGTCCAGCAGCATTAACAAGCATATGCATTTCCCTGATTGATATTGTAAAATAAAATATCCCAAAAACCATAAATACACACTCTGCTGCCCAAAGAAAGGTCAAAATCCAATTTCCAGAAATATTTACAGCTTTAGAAACGCTATTTGTTGTGTTCCCAGCAGTAACAATTGCAAGAATTACTCCAGTGATTATTGAGATAACTGCACATACAATGCCTGCAAATATGCGATCGTTTCTTCGCCGAATAACAGAGGTTCCCAACAATTTTTGAACAGTGTCATTATCTAATAAACCCAGCAGCAAAGAGTAATTGGTGTATAAAAATCCAGCAAATATAGAATTAATGGTTACCATATTAAAGTGAAATCCGGATTGGTTTGCACAAGAAAGGAAGGGGGGGTTTACCAAATAAAAAAAACAAGTTACGATCATGGAGATAATTACCGGTGGGATTATCAATCGCTTTTTCATTGCCACCCCTCCTTTTCATTTTTATGTATGAATTATTCTGTTGGCGCTCTATCACAAAATGCCAAAATGATATTCTTAAATTCATTATATATATCCATCATATTTCCTCTATAGTCCGCTTGGATTTTTTCTTTTGGATATTCGACTTTCCGGTTGTATTCTTGATGGTATTCTGTTATTTCAATTGGATATTTAAAATATTCTTCGAACAAATCATATCCAACTTGCTTCCCACGATGTTCGGTTTTCCCATGAAGTATGACTTTCGAAAAACTGTCTTTACTTTTCCGGAAGGCATCAATTAAACGCTTTACAAGATCTGGATCTTTAGTCAAATCACTGCGATATTGCGGTTTTACCTCAAATATAACTGATTGTGTGTTTTTGCTTACGGCATCGATTAGTTCAGAATCTGTCATTTTAAGGGCTTGCTCTAATACAGTTGCGTCGGGTGTAGGTATTTCAACACATATTCGATTTAGTATAGACGAATCAGACTCATAGAGTTCTTTAATTAAGTCACTGTTAGGTACTGGATCTGCGTTCAAATAATAATGGTTGTTGTATAGCTGAAACAGTCTATTTAATGAGGTTTCTTTAGGTGCGCCCTTTGAGTTGGCAATGGATAATACCCCATGTTTATATCCCAAAATGCAATAAGTAAACAATTCGATTCCCTTTTTACTGACTTCATCCGCTGCGAGGACGTCATCTATTGCAAGGGTACCATAATCTCTTTTTTGTAATGTATTGTTAGGGCGTTTTTTTGAAAGTCTAGCAAATAAATACTCACTATTATGTTTATTATGTCCATTATTATTGGCTCTATGTCGTCGTGGGACAGAGCAATGGCGCTGTTACGTACATTCGCATTGAAAATTTCATCAAAGAGAGCCTTTAATTGGTCGATAGGATGCTCTACGTTTGGATTGCTTTCAAAAAGGGATACCTTGTAAAAATATACATTTTTTGTTGACATATCATACCCTCCCCCTATATTTACTTTATTATAGAACATTGTACAGAAAATCTCAAGAAATTGCTATATACGACCTGAGCCATACCCGATTTGATGGACGGTCAGGAGTAGTGTAAAATAAAGGCACTACGGAGGGGTGTTCCATCACGGGGAAAAGCAATGGGAGCTGGCACAGCGAAGAGTTAAGGCGAGAGGCTGTCAAGTTGGTATTGAAAAACAAGCAGAGCATTGCGGAGGCATGCCGGAATCTGGGTGTGCTCAGAGGGACCATGGAGCATTGGCTCGCCGCCTAGGCGGGCAGCCACGATGCCGAAAAAGTCCGCCTGCGGCAGCTGGAGGAAGAGAACCGCCAGTTCCGCAAGGGAAAAGCGGATCTGGAGGACACGTTAGAGATCCTAAAAAAAGCGGCGTCCGTCTTCAGTCAAAGCCAGAGAAAAAATATGAAGTAATCCGTGAACGCAGCGGGGAGCATTCTGTGGAGAAGATGCGCAGGTATTGAAAGTCTCCACAAGCGGATATTACCGGTGGTTGGCCTGCCCGGAAAGCGCAACCAAATGGGAAAATCGGAAAATTTATGATGTGCTGAAAGCCAGCTATGAGCGAAACAAGGGCCGCACTGGTTTGCTTCCGTTGCGCGCGTCTCTCTGGTGTGATTTTCCGTTTGGCCATTTTTCATAAACCGCCGTGGTAGTACATCCATTTTACATCACTTTGAGGTTTACACAAAATCCGGGACGGTCTCCCAACCGTTATCTGACTGGAACGCCCTGTTTTCTTTGTTGCACCTCCTCAAAAACTTCTTTACTGATGATCGCCTCGTGGTTACCTTCGATCACATATTTAGAAAATTGCCCCGTGTTTTGCATTTGCTTATGCGTCAGGCAGTTTTCCACAAAAGTTTTCTGCGACAATACGGTCCCAATATATTTTTCATTGGAGAGGATGCGGTCTATTGTTGAGGTGCTCCAAACGATTTTGCCTGTTGCCGTTTTGATACCGTTTGTCTCGAGGTGCGTCTTGATTTTACGGCAGCCATATCCTTTCAAATATAGGTCATAGATTAGCCGGACAACCTCTGCCTCACCCTCCACTACGACCAGCTTCCCATTTGCATCCTTTGTGTAACCGAGAAACTGACTGTAGTTGAGCTTAACATGCCCTTCTTGAAAACTGTGCCGGATACCCCATTTGATGTCCGCGCTTTTTGACTCGCTTTCTCTCTGAGCAACGGCGGCCGCAGCCGTGATGATTTTTTTCATGCGCCAGTCGGATGAGTTCAACCCCTCCAACTCAAAGTGGACAGGGATGCCCCGCTGAAGCAACTCTTCGATTCCCTGCATGAACGGTAGCGTATTTCGACCGAAGCGGCTGACTGATTTCGTAATGATGTAGTCGATTTTGCCCTTGCGGCAATCCATTATCATGCGATTGAACGCTTCTCTGGTATCGAATCGTGTGCCTGAGGTTTGTTCAGCGTAGATACCGGCGAGAGTCCAACCGATATGGCCTGAGATGGTCTCGGCGTAATATTGTACCTGCGTTTCCAGACTGTTCTGCTGTTCTTCGGACGGTGTACTAACCCGGCAATAAGCTGCCACCCTCAAGGGCGCCTTTGCTTTAGCCGGAATTTCAAATACTTCATATCTCATTGTGAACATCCTTTCTGTCATATAAGGTAAGAAACGGCATCTGTATCAGTCTATTTTCATACATAAAAAAGCTACATTCATTGTACAAAAACACAATAAATGTAGCTTTTAACTTGGTGCCGGTGGCCGGACTCGAACCGGCACGCTGTTGCCAGCGGTGGATTTTGAGTCCACTACGTCTACCATTCCATCACACCGGCTCAAATGAGAGATGATATAAGCGCTGTTTTACAAACAGCGCTTTTTTATTATAAAGAACCGATGCAAAAAAAGCAAGTGCTTTTGTGATGTTTCAAGGATTTTATACACAGGCCCACTGTCCGGCTGGTATCGAATCGCAGAGGCCGGGCACATGGATCTATACATACCGCTTTTGAATGCTCATACCGTTCCCAGAAATTTAATGCCGATATTTATCGATTTTATGGAAATCCTTTTGAAAATCTGTGTAATATGTGATAAAATGAAAAATGTAAAAAAACTTACAGTTTGGTTACTTTCCGGTAAGGCGATATGGGAGGCAGGGACACATGCGGTTGAAAAAGCATCGGTGCAGTATCCGTTTGGTTGCCGGCACAGCCTTGCTGTCTATAGGGCTGTTATGGATGCCGTTTCAGGCAACTGCGGCAGACCTGACAAGCTTAAAACAGCAGTACGCTGCGTTACAGCAGCAGCAACAGCAATTGCAGACACAGCTTCAGGATCAGAACAGTCAGGTTCAAACTGAGCAGGCCAGACAGAATGCGATCGGTTCCGAAGTAGCTCTGACCCAGAAACAGCTGGCAGTCCTGCAAAGTCAAGTTGATTCAACCAATACACAGATCAGCAATAAAGAAAAAGAAATTGCCGCAGCGCAGCAGCAGATTGATCAGGATTATACATTATTAAAACAGCGCCTTCGTGCCATGTATGTTTCCGGTGACGATTCGTTTTTGATTGTACTGCTCAATTCAAACGGTGTGAGCGACTTTTTGAACCGGGTAGAGATAGTGAAAGCCGTTTCCGACCACGATAATCGCATCATTGATGAGCTTCGGGCGGAACAGGCTCAACTGGATGCCGACAAGAAAGTGCTCGATCAGGCTCAACAGGAACTGCTGCAGGAGCAGGGGACAATGGCTGCCAAGCAGGACATCCTGAACGCCCAGCTTGCGCAGCAGACGCAAACGGTGGCGCAGGTACAGGCCAATGCCAGCAACACGCAGCAGAGTATCAGTGCCGTAACGCAGCAGGCAGCCAAGACCGACGCACAGATCAATACGGAGATCGCGGCGGAAGCCGCCGCTGCAAAAAAAGCCGCCGCGCAGAAAGCAGCACAACAGACGGCCGCGCAGTCTGCTGCCTCGGTTCCTTCCCACTCGGGCGGGTCTTCCGGTTCCACACAGGCCGGCACGGGGAGCACGTCGTCCGCATCCCAGAGCGGCTCCGGCACGGCGTCTGGCCCCGTTGCAACGGCGCCTCCGGGTGGATTCGGAACGGCTGCCTATGTGATCAACTATGCGGAAACGTTTGTCGGTTACCCCTATGTGTTTGGAACCGCCGGGCCGGATACATTTGACTGCTCCGGTTATGTGCAATGGGTCTTTGCAAAAGCTGCCGGTATCGGTCTGACACATTCGGCTGCGGAGCAGTCCCAGTCTTCTCTGGGCACGTCGGTCAGCAGAAACGACCTGCAGCCGGGCGATCTGGTGTTTTTCAATGTGGATGGCAGCGGCATCGACCATGTAGGCATTTACATCGGCGGCGGCAGGATGGTCAACGCGGAGAATTCCAGCGTGGGCGTGACGTATGATTCGGTCACATCGAGTTACTGGTCGTCCCGCTTTGCCTGTGCGCGGCGGTTTTTAAATTGACTTTGCTTACCCATATCGGATACGGTCTGCAATGGAAGCGCTTGCGGTTTCGCGGGCGCTTTTTCTGCGCGTTCATTTCACCGCGGAGTGCTTTAAAAGGATATCGTTGGTGATAATCCGTAAAATTTGAGAAAATCTTGCATAAATTTGTGCATATGATACAATATATACGATTGGTCTGACTGGAGATATGGAACGTCTGGTGATATGCCGGCTTCCGGAATGACGACATAGGGAGATGTTTTTTTGCAAAACGGACAGATTTCATTGACCGTGCAGCAATTTGCCGCAATGATCGACCAGACGCTGCTCAAGCCAGCGGTGTGTGATGCAGATTTCCAGCAATTCTGTGCGGTGAGCGCGCAGTATTCGTTCAAAATGGTGGCGATCAACAGTACCATGACAAAGCGTTGCAAGGAACTGCTGCATGGCAGCTCGGTGCATGTTGGGGCGGCTGTCGGGTTCCCTTTGGGGCAGACTACCATCGCGGCCAAACGGTTTGAAGCTGTGGAAGCGATTGAAAACGGCGCGGACGAGATCGACTATGTGGTCAATCTGGTGGAGCTGAAAAGCAGGCATCCGGATTATGTCGAGCGGGAAATGCGGGAAATCGTGGGGGTTTGTCGGGCACACGACGTGATCTCCAAAGTGATTTTTGAAAATTGCTACCTCACCGGCGAAGAAAAAAAGCAGCTGTGTGCGATCGCGCGCAACGTCGGGCCCGATTTTATCAAAACCTCCACCGGGTTCGGGCCGTCCGGCGCCATGGTTGAGGATGTCCGGTTGATGAAGAGCCTGGCGGGCGACCGCGTGAAGGTGAAGGCCGCCGGCGGCATCCGGGACTTGGAGACCGCGCTGGCTATGATCGAAGCGGGCGCGGAACGGCTGGGTACCAGTTCGGGCGTCGCTCTCGTTGAGGAATACAGGCAACGGCAGCATGAAGCATAACCGGCCGTGCCGGTATCGGTCATATCTGCGAATGGAAGAGCCGCGGTCTTTTAGACCGCGGCTCTTTGTGTGATACCAGGGCATGGTCAGGTCGATTCTTCCATGAATGTGCTGCGGTGTGCTTCTTCCATTTCCAATAGTTTCTCCGGAGAAACAGACGCATCGGGGCGGATACGCCAGAACCGCCCGCCGGTTTCCGGCTTTTTGGGTTCGGCGTCTTTGTCCGGAGGCGTTTCGGGCGCGTGGTCTTCCGTGGGTTTCGGCGAGTTTTTCTCGGGTGCATGCGCGGGCAGGGAAGCGGCCGGGGTGGCCTTTGTTTCCCCGTCGGGCGGGGGCGGCGCATCCTGCTCCGGTTTTTCTGCGGCCGCGGGGATAAGCGTTTCTGCGGGCATGGTTTCCTTATAAAAGGAGACGCCTGCGGCCGCGGTGATTTCCACCGCCCATTCGATCGCGTGCGCGCCTTTGGGCCGGGCGGCGGCCTGTGGGGTAAACTGGATCTCAAATGCGTCCGCATCCGGCACGCCGTCTTCAAACAGCAGGGAAAACGTCTGCCGGATCATCTGGTGGAAGCAGGCGGGCTTTCCGCTGAAATCCTTGTATGTAAACAGCAGGAACACCGCATAGGAACCGTATGCGGCGATCACGCCGCCGCCCAGGTCCTTACAGAATATATGCTCGACACAGGTTTGCGCATCCGCCAGTTCGCTTTCATAATGGGAGGCGGGCAGGAGGATGGTTTTCCGGTAGGGCGTTTCGCACGATCCGACCAAAGTTCTCGACATCTCGGCGATCTCCTTTCCGCAAAGGGTATGCCCGCACGGCGGGCGCCATGATGTTCCCAGTATATGCGCAGAATACGGCGGGGTTCCCACGGTACACGGGGAATGTCGCTCGTCCTTTGTTTGGAATATACTGGTATTGTCCATGCGACAACTGGACAAGAGGAAAAGGAGTATACTGCGATGAGCATGATCAAAACGCTTCAGGTGCCCGTGATCGTAGGCGAAGGAGAAGCACAGTTCTTTATCGAAAAGGATACGCGCATCTCTCCGCCCAGCCCGCCGGTTTTTACCGTCAAAGACATCAAAAAGTGGGTGGAGGTTTACACCGCGAAGGTCATCAAGGGCAAGGTGATTTTCAATGCTTTTCTTTGGAAAACCGTGGTTTATACGACGGTGGAGCACGTGCATGACGGCACGGTGAACGGCGCGGTCTACCACAGCACGTTCAAGATTCCGTTCGGTGGCTTTGTGGAGCTCTGCCCGTTCCCGGGTGAAAAAGTCGAAGAGGGTGCCAAGGCCGAACTGCTGGATGCGGATATCGAAGGCAGCAAGGATATCTGGCACGATGAAGACTGTGTCGAAGGAATCAAGGTATTCAACAAATTGCTGGAGAAGACCGTGGTGCGCCTGAAATTCAAGGCAACCACGATCCAGCATGTCACGGTGGCGACCCTTCCCAAGCCCCCGTATTCCTGCGATGACCAAATGCCGATCTCGAAAGAGAAAAGCTGCGGTGACACGGAGGATTTTTCGGAGCCCGATGAGGATGACGAGTAATTTTCACCGGCAGTTCTTGGTTGCATAACTGAATAGGTAAAGGACCTCCGGCATTGCGGATATGGCTTGCCGGGGGTCTTTTTTTCCGTGTGGCCGAATACGGCGGATCGATGTGAAGAGCGCATGGCCGCGGAAGGGCCTGTCCGGTCACCCGGCTCCTTTTCTGCCGTTTTGCCCGGGTTCGGCCGGTCTCTACACGGATATTACAGAAAATTGACACGCGCTTACACAAACTTGACACATTTTTGATGTTCGCAAAAAATGTTCTTTCGTATAATAAACGGTGGGGTGGTTTCATGAATGTTTTGGTGCACCTGCTGTTTGCGCGGCGTATCCATGCGGCCGTCCGCGAGCAGATCGGGGTCAGGCTGAGCTGGAGCGGCTTTTTGCTCGGAAATATCCTGCCGGATCTGTCTGCAAAGTATAACGTCCATCCGCATTTTTCGGATGTATCAATGGACTTTGTGCTTGGACGCGCCACGGCGTTGTACGACAGAGAGGAAGAAAAGTCTCTGGATTCGTTTGCGTTTGCAAAAGACATCGGCGTCGTCACGCACTATCTGTCCGATTTTTGCTGCTATGTGCACACCAAGCGGTTTTGCGGCGACATGAAGCAGCATCACTGGTACGAGTGGCAGATGCTCTTCGCGTTTGGCAAGGGCGCCGCGCGGTTCGGCGAAGAGATGCCGGAGATGGCGGATACGCCGGATACCTTCCGTCTGTTTTTGAAACGCAGCCTGCGGGAGCAGCAGAAGACCCCTCCGGGCGGCTGCGCGGATGTTTTTTATGCGCTGCGGGTCTCCACGGCCATGACCATGCTGCTGCTGCGCAAGGCCATCTGCACGGAGGCGGCACGGCTTTATCATGCGAAGAACCTGTATGTTTTCCACAGACTGGAGGAGAATTGGAATGAAAGTCGCTTACTTTTGTGATACGTTTGCCCCCCAGATCAACGGCGTATCCACCACGCTGGAAAAACTGCAGCTCTACGCGATGAAAAACAACATTGAAACTGTTTTTCTGGTGCCGGAATATCCCGGCCCGCAGAAACAGGATAAAAATGTGTACCGGTTTTTATCGTTTCCGCTGCTTTTCTATAAAGAGTGCCGCATCGTCATCCCACCGGTCTTCAAGGCGGAGAAGATCCTGGACGAATTCAAGCCCGATGTCATTCACGCCTACAGTGAGTTCGGCATTTCGCTGGCGGCCATGCGCTATGCGAAAAAGAAAAACATTCCCATCGTTTCTTCCTATACCAGCAACTTCAATTCCTATCTGCATTACTACAACATGGACATCGTCAGCCCTATTCTGGAGACTTACCTCAACTGGTTCCATAACAGCTGCGAGCTGACGTTCTGCCCCTCCGAGCGCACGAAGGAATACCTGTTCCAGAAAGACATCCGCCGGGTGGACATTATGCGCCGCGGCGTGGACGGCAACCGCTTTAACCCCGGTTTCCGCAGCGAATCGTTTCGCAAAAAAGCGGGCGCGAAGGATGGCGCCCTGCTCTTTACATATGTGGGCCGTATCTCGCCCGAAAAAGACCTCGATATCCTGATGGAGAGCATCCGTGCGATCAAGGCCGCCTACGGCGACCACGCGGCGTTCGCCATCGTGGGCGACGGGCCTTCTCTGCAAGAGGTAAAGCAGAAGCTCGGCAAGCTGGCGCATTTCACCGGTTTCCTGAAAGGGGAAGACCTTTCGGTGGCCTATGCGTCCTCCGATGTGTTTGTTTTTCCTTCCACGACCGAGACATTCGGCAATGTGGTGCTTGAGGGCATGTGCTCCGGGCTGCCCGCTATTGTGCCGAATGCGGGCGGTGTGGTGGAGATTGTCACGCACGGACAGGATGGCCTGATCGTGCCGCCGCGCGACAGCGCCGCTTTTACAGACGCCATGAAGCAGTTTTTGAATTCTCCCCACCTGCGCCTGGCCATGCGCGACCGCGCGCTGCAAACCGCCAAGAGCCGCTCGTGGGAGTGTGTGTTTGAGCAGCTCTTTGACCGCTACGCGCAGTTGATGGAAGACAAGATCGGCTGAAGTCCCGCACGCTCAAAAATTGTATTCATTTTAAATATTTTGGCTTGACAACCCCCAAAAAGGTATAGTACAATAGGGACAGAAATTGAATCAGGCTCTTATGACTGACGGAATTGTGGAGCACACCACAAGGGAGTAAAAGCCTGCTGAAATTGCCGACCGTCTGGGCAGCATTTGGTTATGACCGAATGCTGCCCTTTTGTCTTTGCAGGCCGGTGAAAGGCCGCTATGGAGGAAATGCAGATGAGCAGACAGGCATGGGAAGGGTTTTGCGGCGGAAACTGGCAGGACGCCGTGGACGTGCGCGATTTCATCCAGCAGAACTACACCCCGTATACCGGGGACGAGTCTTTTTTGGCCGGGCCGACGGCCCGCACGCAGGAAGTGGTGCGCCAGCTCAACGACTTGCTGGCAAAAGAGCAGGCCGCGGGCGGCGTGCTGGACGTGGATACCGAGACCGTCACCACGCCGACGGCCTATGCGCCCGGCTATCTGGACAAAGAGAAGGACATTATCGTGGGCCTGCAAACGGACAAACCGCTGCGCCGCGGTGTCAACCCGTTCGGCGGCTTGCGCATGACGCGCGAAGCCTGCAAGGCGTACGGCTACCAGCTTTCGCAGAAGGTGGAGGAGGAATTCCGCTACCGTACTACTCATAACGACGGTGTGTTCCACGCCTACACCGACGAAATCCGCACGGCCCGGCACTGCGGCATCATCACCGGCCTGCCGGATGCCTACGGCCGCGGGCGTATCATCGGGGATTACCGCCGGGTGGCGCTCTACGGCGTGGACCGCCTCATCGAAGTCAAAAAGGCGGACAAAAAGCAGATGGGCGAGCGCGGCATGGGCGAAGACAACATCCGCGATCTTGAGGAACTGGCCAAACAGATCGCGGCGCTGGGCGCGCTCAAGGAGATGGCCGCCCAGTACGGCTGCAATATTTCCGGCCCGGCGCAAAACGCCAAAGAAGCTGTGCAGTGGCTGTATTTCGGCTATCTCGCGTCCATCAAGGAGCAGAACGGCGCGGCCATGAGCCTGGGGCGCACCAGCACGTTTTTGGACATCTATTTTGAACGTGACCTGCGCGACGGCGTGCTCACCGAGGAACAGGCGCAGGAAATCATGGACGACTTTGTGGTGAAGCTGCGGTTGGCCCGGCACCTCCGCACGCCGGAATACAATGAGCTGTTCGGCGGCGACCCGATGTGGATCACTGAGTCGGTGGGCGGCATGGGAGAAGACGGCCGTACGCTCGTCACCAAAAGCTCGTACCGCATGCTGCACACGCTGTATAACCTCGGTTCCTCGCCCGAGCCGAATCTCACAGTGCTGTGGTCGGAGAACCTGCCGGCGGCGTTCAAGCGCTACACGGCCAAGGTGTCCTGCGACACCGACGCCATCCAGTATGAGAACGACGATGTGATGCGCCCCAAATTCGGCGATGACTACGCCATCGCGTGCTGCGTGTCGGCCATGCGGGTGGGGAAGGACATGCAGTTCTTCGGTGCGCGCGCCAACCTGGCCAAGCTGCTGCTGATGAGTCTCAACGGCGGGCGGGACGAGCGCTACGGCATCCAGGCCGGGCCCGTGCACGCGCCGTATCAGGGGGACTACCTCGACTACGACAAGGTGTTGGAATTGATGGATTTCTACCGTCCGTGGCTTGCGCACACCTATGTCAGCGCCATGAACATCATCCACTATATGCATGATAAGTACGCCTACGAAGCCGTACAGATGGCGATGCACGACACGGATGTCCACCGTTTTATGGCGTTCGGCATCGCGGGGCTCTCGGTGCTGACGGATTCGCTTTCGGCCATCAAATATGCGCGCGTGCGCTGCATCCGCGACGAAAGCGGGCTCATCAAGGATTTCGAGACCGAGGGCGCATATCCGGCCTACGGCAACGACGACGACCGCGTGGACAGTATCGCGCAGGAGCAGGTGCGCCTGTTCTTTGATGCGCTCAAACAGACGCCGGCCTACCGCGGTGCGGAGCACACGCTTTCCATCCTCACCATCACCTCCAACGTGATGTACGGCAAAAAGACCGGCTCCACGCCGGACGGACGCAAAGCCGGCGAACCGTTCGCGCCCGGCGCCAACCCCATGCACAACCGCGACAAAAACGGCGCGCTCGCTTCGCTCAACTCGGTAGCTAAGCTTTCCTACGACGTCTGCAAGGACGGCATTTCCAACACGTTCTCCATCGTGCCGCAGGCGCTGGGGCATGAGCCGGAAGAACGCTACAGCAATCTGGTGGCGCTCCTCGACGGGTATTTTGTCCAGAAAGCGCACCATCTCAACGTGAACGTGCTCAACCGTGAGATGCTGGTGGACGCGTATGAGCACCCCGAAAAATATCCCAACCTGACCATCCGCGTTTCGGGGTATGCCGTGCATTTTCACAAGCTTTCCAAAGAGCAGCAGCGCGAAGTGATTTCCCGCACGTTCCATGAAGCGCTGGCGGTGCCGGTACACGCGTAAACCCGACGCGCGGCAGAAAGGGGCGTTGGATATGGACGGCACACCGATCAATACGGCGGAAGCAGGGCGGGGAACGGGCATCACCGGGCGCGTCCACTCGTTCCAGAGCCTCGGCGCGGTAGACGGCCCCGGCCTGCGCGCGGTGGTCTTCATGCAGGGCTGTCCGCTGCGCTGCGCCTATTGCCATAACCCGGACACCTGGCTTGCGGACGGCGGCGAGGAAACGACGGCGCAGGCGCTCTTTGAAAAGATTCTGCGTTACCGCCCCTATTTCGGCAAAACCGGCGGCGTCACCGTATCGGGCGGCGAGCCGCTGCTGCAGTGGCGTTTTGTGGCGGGGCTGTTCAGCCTCCTGCGGGAAGCGGGTGTCCACACGGCGCTTGATACCTCCGGTGTCGGCGACCCGGCCGGCGCGCGCGCCGTACTCGCCCACACCTCTTTGGTACTCTGCGATCTGAAATTCACCACCGAAGAGGCGTATGCGCGTTATTGCGGCGGCAGCCTGCGGGCGGTCCTCGCGTTTCTGCGGCAGACCGCGGAGCTGGGCGTGCCGCTGTGGCTCCGGCATGTGGTGGTGCCGGGCCTCACCGATGGGGAAACGCATATCCGCGCGCTGGCCGCGCTTGCGCGGCAGTTCCCCAATCTGGAAAGGCTTGAGTTGCTGCCGTTCCAGATACTTTGCCAGACCAAATACGACGCGCTGGGCATCCCGTTCCCGTTGCAGGGATATCCGCCCTGCCCGGAGCAGACCATCCGGGCGCTGTATCGCGTGCTTGAGGAAGAACACATCCCTACGGGCGCGCATTGACCCTATCCCATATGCAGGATAGGCCGCCGTGCGTTTCTGCACCTGGCGGATAAAGCAGAAGCCCGCGTCATCCGGAAAAACCGGATGACGCGGGCTTCTTTTGTTTACGGTCTGCGGGGGCGCTAGTCTGCCTGCCTGAGCGGCTTGAAACCCTGCCCCAATACTTCGTCGGCGCTGCACAGGATGACGAACGCTTTGGGATCGATGCGGCGCACCAGCACACGCAGTTTGGCCGCCTGTGTTCTCCGCACGGCGCACAGGATGATCTCGTGTTCCCTGCCGGTGTAGGAGCCCTGCCCTTTGAACAAGGTGACGCCCCGGTTGAGGTCGGTGCGTATCGCCGCCGCGATCTCCCGATACTGGTCGGAGATGATGAGAGCCATACGGCCGTTGTCCGCTCCGTAGAGGAGGCTGTCGATCACGCGTGAGGAGGTAAATTCCACCACGATGGCATACAACGCAACATTCACGTTCCAGAATACCAAGGCGGAAAGCGAGATCACGCAGAAATCAATGGTGAGCAGCATCCGGCCCATCGGCACATACGGCCATTTCAGGCGCAGCAGGCGGCTGAGCACATCGGAGCCGCCGCTGGTGCCGCCGCGCAGGAAGACCATGCCCAACCCTGCGCCCGAAAGCACGCCGCCATACAGCGCAGCGAGAATGGGGTTGTCCGTATATTTGGGTACGAACGGCAGGCTGAGGATGTCGGTGAAGACCGATACCAG
The DNA here is from genome assembly GCF_000178115.2 of Ethanoligenens harbinense YUAN-3. Lineage (NCBI taxonomy): Bacteria > Bacillati > Bacillota > Clostridia > Eubacteriales > Oscillospiraceae > Ethanoligenens > Ethanoligenens harbinense. Next base: position 1,791,751 of record NC_014828.1, on the reverse strand, counting down.
TACGGTGCAGAACACGGTCTTCATTACGAACCGTTTGCCAAGGAAACGGAACGCCAGGATGAACAGGGGGATGTTCAGCACCAGGATCATCGTACCGACGGACGTATGGATGAGATAATGCAGGATGGTGGACAGGCCCGTCACACCGCCGGGCGCGATGCGGTTGGGCACGGTGAAGACCGATACGCCGATGGAGTAAAGAAACGTGCCAACGGTGAAAAACACCCCGTCCTTGACCAGTTCGCGCAGCGGGAACCTGCCCGCCACGTTCATGGATTTTCCGCTGTTCATAATACCCCTCCAAAACCGCAAAATGAGGCGCGGCTGTTCCGTGCGGGGTTCAGGTTGTCCCGGCAGCCGCTTCTTTTTCCTTTATAATAAGCGCAAACAACTGCCGCAGCCTGTCGGTGCGGCCGGTGAGATAGAGGTAGCCGAACAATGCTTCCAGCCCCGTGGCGTAGCGGTAGTCGATGGGGTCGGCGTGCTTGGCCACATGGGCGGTGTTGGCGTTGCGCCCCCGCCGCAGCACGGCGATTTCCGCTTCATCCAGCAGCGGCAGCAAAACGTGCGCCGCCTGTGCCTGTGCGTCCGCACGCACGAAGCCCACCGTGCGGTGGTGAAGCTTGCCCACCGGCGCGCTGCCGCCGGCAAGCACCTGCCCTCTGGCCAGCAGTTCATAGACCGCGTCGCCGATGAAGGCAAGGGCGAGCGGGCTGAACTGCGCCGCATGGGTGGGGGAGAGCGGCGTGTCAAACAGGTCAGCCAACATAATCGAACTCCACGTCGTAGATGCTCACGGTGTCGCCTTCTTCAATGCCCGCTTCCACCAATTTGTCGATCACGCCGCTGTTGCGCAGCACGCGCTGGAAATACTGGAGCGATTCATAATCGTCGAAATTGACCGAGCCAATGACGTTAAGCAGCCATTTGCCCTCCACGAAATAAACGCCGTCGTGCTCGGTGACGGTGATCTCCCGGTCGGCCTTCTGCTCGTAATCTTCTTTCGGCAGCTCTTCGGCCGCGAACGTTTTGATGGGCGGCAGCGCGGCCAGTTTGGCGGCCACGGCCTGCAGCAGAGGGGCCACTCCGTCTTTGGTGGCGGCCGAGATGGGGAAGAACACCAGCCCTTTTTGCTCAATGTAGCGGCGGAAATGCGCCACGGCTTCTTCGTCGGCAATGTCGCATTTATTGGCCGCCACGATTTGTGGGCGCTCGGCCAACTCAGGGCTGTAGCCCGCCAGCTCGGCGTTGATGGTTTCAAAATCCTGCACGGGGTCGCGCCCCTCGCTGCCGGAAACGTCCACCACATGCACCAGCAGGCGGCAGCGCTCCACATGGCGCAGGAAATCGTGCCCCAGCCCCACGCCTGCGCTCGCACCCTCAATCAGGCCGGGAATGTCCGCCATCACGAACGAGCTTTCGCCCATGCGCACCACGCCCAGCACCGGAGAGAGTGTGGTGAACGGGTAGTTGCCGATGACGGGCTTCGCTTCGCTCACCGTTGAGAGCAGCGTGGATTTGCCGACGTTGGGAAAACCGAGCAGACCGACGTCCGCCAGCAGCTTGAGTTCCAGACGCACCTCGCGTTCTTCACCAGGCACGCCGCTTTTGGCAAAACGCGGCACCTGGCGGGTGGGCGTGGCAAAGTGGCAGTTGCCCCAGCCGCCCTTGCCGCCCTGCACGGCGACATACGGTTTGTCATCCGACATATCATGCAGCAGCTTGCCGGTGGCCTCGTCTTTGATGAGCGTTCCGCGCGGCACTTTGATGACAAGCGGCTTGCCGCGCCGCCCGAAGCTCTTTTTCGGCTTGCCGCTTTCGCCGTTTTCGGCCGCGTATTTGCGCCGATAGCGGAAATCCGACAGGGTGGAGAGGTTGTCGTCTACCTCAAAAAGGATGTCGCCGCCCTTGCCGCCGTCGCCGCCGTCCGGTCCGCCGGCCGCCACGTATTTTTCCCGCCGGAACGACACGCAGCCGTTTCCGCCGTTGCCTGCTTTGAGCAGGATTTTTGCTGTATCGACGAACATAATGCCTCCGTTTTCCCGCGCAAAGCGGGTGTTTCTATCCGATATCCTTTACGGATTCCATGCAAAATTTGACACCTTTCATCATATCGGTTTTGCTTGCGCTTGTCAACGGCGCGCTTTGTTCAGAAAAATGCACCGAAATCGCGGGCGCGCAGCCAGAAGTGGGCGCGTTCCGCTTTTCTGTTCAGGCGGGAGTGCCGGATGCGGGCGGTGTGCGGCTTGCTTTTCCGTTCGGGCGGGTACGGATGTAGTTATTTTACCCTCCGTGTGTTATAATAAAGATGTTTATCGGAAAAAACAGGCAGGCCGCGCGGCCTGCCTGCAAATGACGGAGGTGCGTGTCTACGGAAAAGGTTCATCGAAAGCCACTGAAAGAGGGCGTCTATTTCACCTCGGTGCATGAGGACAAATTCAAATACAACCATATCTCCTTGAGTTTCATCCTGCCGTTGCGGGTGGAAACGGCTTCGCTCCATGCGCTGTTGCCGATGGTGCTGCGGCGGGGCTGTCGCGATCATCCGGACATGACGGCGCTCAACGAGAGGCTGGCGGAACTTTACGGCGCCCAGATGGACTGGGATATCTCCAAGCGTGGCGAGATGCAGATCGTCACGCTGTATATCGAGGTGCTGGGCGACCGCTATGCGCTCGGGCAGGAGGCGTTGCTCCGGGAGGGGGCGGCGTTGCTGCGCAGCGTGGTGTTCGACCCCGTGTTTGAAAACGCGGCGTTCCGCGCAACGGATGTGGAGATCGAAAAGCACAACCTGATCGACATCATCCGCTCCAAGCTCAACGACAAGCGCGCATACGCCGGCTACCGCCTGCGTGAGGAGATGTGCCGCGGCGAGGCGTTCGGTGTGAACGAATACGGCAGCGTGGAAGCGGTGGAAGCCATTACGCCCGAGGCGTTGGTGTGCGCGTGGCGGTCAATGCTCACCCGCGCCCGGGCTGAAGTGGTTTTTGTGGGCGCGGGCAATGCGGAGGGCGTGTGCGAACGGTTCACCGAAGCGTTCCGCAAGGTGCTGCGCGATCAGCCGCTTGTCTGCGAAACACGGGTGCTGCGCATGCCGCACGGCCCGGTGCACGAAACGGTGGAGCGCCTTCCGGTCACGCAGGCCAAGTTGGGGTTGGGCTTCCGCGCGGGCGTGGCCCTGCCGGACGCCGACACCGACGCCGCGCAGCTTGCCTGCACGGTGCTGGGCGGCTCGCCCCACGCGCTGCTGTTTTTGAACGTGCGAGAAAAACTGAGCCTGTGTTATTACTGCTACGCGCGGTATGAGCGGCACAAGGGTCTGGTGTTCGTCGAATCCGGCGTGGAGGAGCAGAACGCCGAAAAAGCGCGCGTGGAGATTCTTAAGCAGCTCGACGCGCTCAAAGCCGGCGCGTTTTCGGATGACGATCTGCGTTTTGCGGTGCTCAGTCTGCAGAATTCCTATAAAGAAGTCAACGATTCTTTGGAAGGTGTTGCCATGTGGTACCTGGCGCAGGCGCTGGCGGGCCGTGTCCGCACGCCGGAGCAGGTGGCCGCGGCTATCGCCGCGCTTTCCAAAGAGGATGTGGTGCGCGCTGCGTCCGGCATTGCGCTGGACACGGTCTACCTGCTTGCGGGCGAGAAGGAGGCGGAGTGAGATGGAATTCACCACCATTACAAACGAGCGGCTGGGCGAAACGGTGCTGTATGCCAAACATCCCACCGGCCTGGATATCTTCATCGCGCCCAAAAAGGGCTATGCGTCCCAATATGCCATCTTCGGCACGCGCTACGGCTCCATCGACAACCATTTCCGCGTGGGCGATAAAGATGTGACGGTGCCGGAGGGCATCGCGCATTTCCTTGAGCACAAGCTGTTTGAGAGCGAGGATGGCGACGCGTTTTCGCGCTACGCCCGTACGGGCGCGAGCGCCAACGCCTATACCTCGTTCGACCGTACCTGCTACCTGTTTTCCAGCACCGAGCGGTTCAGGGAATCCCTTGAGATTTTGCTGGATTTCGTGCAGAAGCCGTATTTCACCGAGCAGACCGTGCAGAAAGAGCAGGGCATCATCGGGCAGGAGATCAAAATGTATGAGGATGATCCCGGCTGGCGGGTGATGTTCAACCTTCTGGGGGCGCTTTATCACACGCACCCGGTGAAGATCGACATCGCCGGCACCACCGAATCCATTTCGCACATCACCGCCGACCTGCTCTACGAGTGCTACCATGCGTTTTACAACCTGCACAACATGGCGCTTTGCGTGGCGGGGGACGTGGACCCCGCGCTTGTGGCCGAGCTGGCCGATAAGCTGCTCAAGGACGCGCCGCCCAGCGGGGTGGAAAGTCTGTTCGAGGAGGAGCCGGACAGCGTGGTGAAGCCCCGTGTGGAGCAGCGCCTGTCGGTTTCGGTGCCGCTGTTCAACCTCGGGTTCAAAGATAAACCGGCCGCGGGCAAAGAGGCTGCCGCAGGTGAGGCTGTCACGTCCGTGCTGCTGGAAATTTTGTCCGGCAGCGCTTCGCCGCTTTACCGCAGGCTGTATGATGAGGGACTCATCAACACCAGCTTCGGCACCGAGACTTTCACCGGGCGCAGCTTCGGTACGGTACTGTTCGGCGGCGAATCGCGCGACCCCGACGCGGTGGCCGAAGCAATCTTCGCGGAAATCGACCAGCTCAAACAGGAAGGAATCGACCCGGCGGCGTTCGCCCGCGCCAAAAAATACACCTACGGCCGTCTGGCGGCGCATTACGACCGGGTGGACGGTGTGGCCAACGCCATGGCGGGCCTGCATTTCCTGGGCATGGGCCCGTTCGACATGGTGGAAGCCGTCGCGCAGGTGACGGAGGACGACGTCCAAAACCGGCTGGAAACCGTCCTGCGGCGGGAAAACGCGGCGCTGTCGGTCATTCTGCCGGTGCAGGCCGAACCGGTATCCTGAGAAACAGGCTGGCAGGCGGGCGCGGCGCGCCCGCTTTACATAAAGCCTGGCTATAAATGAGTGAAAAGGAAGGAATGCGCCGAATCTTCCCACGTCCTTCTTCTTTCCCGGTTTATGGACAGGCTCATTGTCCGGAGCATCCCCGCATTCGCTGTTCAAACGATTTAAACAGGAGTTGCAAACACATGAATGAAAACATTCCGGTCACATTTCCGGGGCTTGGCCTTTCCCTTCCGATCCACTCGACCGCGTTTAGCATCGGCGGGCTTGAGATCAAATGGTACGGTATCCTCATCGCCATCGGTCTGCTGCTCGCCATGTGGTATGCGTTTCGGCGCTGCAAGGACTTCGGCGTCAGCGCGGAAGACCTGGTCGATATCATCATCATTTCCCTCATCTGCGGCGTGGTGGGCGCCCGTCTGTATTATGTGATCTTCTATCCGTCACCCTATGGCGTCAATCCGTATTTTGAGAACCCTCTCTCCATTTTGATGCTGCGCGACGGTGGGCTTGGCATCTACGGTGGTGTGATCGGCGCGCTCGTTTCAGCGTTCATCGTCTGCAAAGTGAAAAAGATCAGCGTAGGCGCGGTGTTCGACATCGCGGGGCTTGGTTTCCCCATCGGGCAGGCCATCGGCCGCTGGGGCAATTTTTTCAACCGCGAAGCCTACGGTGCGGCGACCAACGCATGGTGGCGCATGGCCGGGGTGGACCCGAACAATGTGAATACGGGCTACCAGCCCTGCTTTTTCTTTGAATCCGTCTGGTGCATCCTCGGGTTCTTGATTTTGCATTTCTATTCCAAATCCGGGCGCCGCAAGTTCAACGGCGAAGTTTTCCTGCTGTATGTGATGTGGTACGGCTTTGGGCGGTTTTTCATCGAGGGCCTGCGTACCGACAGCCTGATGATCGGCAATATCCGCGTGTCGCAGTTGGTGGCGGTGCTTTCGTTCGTCATCGCGCTCTGCATTATTCTTTATAAACGGATGAAGCTGCGTGAAGTCGCCTCCGAAAAAGAAGCGGATTATACGCCGCTGTTCACCGAAGCGGCCGAAGCGGTGGAAGCCGAGCGCAGGAAGCTGGCAAACGAATCAGACGATGCGCAGCCCGCCGATGCGGATAAAACGGATGCTTCCGAGCCGGACGGCCCGAAGAAAGAGGAGGAATAAGGATGCCGGCGAAACTGCTGGACGGTAAGGCCGTGGCGGCAAGCGTGCGCGCGCGGGTGGCAGAGGATGTGCGGCGTCTGCGGGAGAGCGGCATCACGCCCGCGCTGGCCGTGGTGCTGGTGGGGGACAACCCGGCCTCGCAGGTCTATGTGCGCAATAAGGAGAAAGACTGCGCCGAGGTCGGCATCCGCTCGGTGGGGCGGCGGCTGCCCGCCGAAACCACACAGGCGGAACTGTTGGCCCTGGTGGACGAGCTTAACCGCGACCCGCAGGTGCATGGTATTCTGGTGCAGCTGCCGCTGCCTCCTCAGATCGACGAGCGGGCCGTCATCGAGGCCATAGACCCTGCCAAGGACGTGGACGCGTTTCACCCTTCCAATGTGGGGCGCATCATGCTGGGAGAGTATGAGTTTCTGCCCTGCACGCCCGCGGGTGTGATGGAACTGTTGGCCGATGCGGGCATCTCTCCGGCGGGGAAGACCTGTGTGGTGATCGGGCGCAGCAACATCGTGGGCAAGCCGATGGCCATGCTGTTGCTTCATGCCGACGGCACCGTCACCGTCGCGCATTCCAAAACGCCCAATCTGGCGGAGGTGACCGCCCGCGCGGACATCCTCGTGTGCGCCGTGGGGCGTGCGCATTTCGTCACAGCCGATATGGTCAAGCCCGGCGCGGTGGTCATCGACGTGGGCATGAACCGGTTGGAAAACGGCAAGCTGGCCGGGGATGTCGATTTTGAGGCGGTGGCCGAAAAAGCGTCCTATATCACCCCGGTGCCGGGTGGCGTGGGCCCCATGACCCGCGCCATGCTGCTGCAAAACACACTGCGGGCCGCGGCGCTTTTACAGAAAAAGGACTGAAAAGGCCGTAAAAACAGCTTGACAGGCCGCTCCCGTTGCGGTACACTATATAGTGCCGCTTGTTATGGGCCTGTAAAAAGAACGCAAGTTCTGCCCCGTGCAGCGAGATTATAGGGGCAGGTGCCTATTGAAATGTATGCAGTAATTGAAACCGGCGGAAAACAGTATAAAGTTGCCGAGGGCGACACCGTTTTCGTCGAAAAGCTCGGCCTGGATGAGGGCGCGGAAGTCACGTTTGAGAAAGTGGCTGCGCTCGGCAAGGACGATGGTCTGGTCGTCGGCGCGCCGTATGTGGACGGCGCGAAGGTGTCCGCCAAAGTGATTAAAAACGGTAAAGAGAAGAAGATTCTGGTCTTCAAATTCAAGGCCAAGAAGAATTACCGCAGACGCAAGGGCCATCGTCAGCCCTATACGAAGGTCCAGATCGAAAAAATCGAGGGCTGATGCGGGTAGAATGAAAAGCGAAGCCGCCGTTCGGCTTTTGCTTTGGATGCGCAGGGAGGTAAATTCGATGGCACATAAAAAAGGTGTAGGTTCTACTAAAAACGGACGCGATTCCGAGTCCAAGCGCCTCGGCGTAAAACGCGCCGACGGTCAGGCCGTTCTCGCGGGCAACATCATCGTTCGTCAGCGCGGCACACACATTCATCCGGGCGAGAACGTCGGTCGCGGCAACGACGACACGCTGTTCGCGCTGATTGAAGGCCGCGTGAAGTTTGAGCGCGTGGGGCGCGACCGCAAACAAGTGAGCGTGTACGCCAAAGCGCAGTAAGAGCGACAGGCGTTGCCTGTTCCGTAAGTGGAACAGCTATAAAATCTCGGAAAGCGGTTCGTGCTTTCCGGGATTTTTTACAGAAAACGGCCGACGGAGCAATTCCGTCGGCCGTGTGTTTTTATGAGATTCAGGAAAACAGATAGGAGGTCATCGACAGCGAACCCATCACGCATTCGTTCAGAAAAACGTCCGGCGTATCTTCCGGCTTCTCCGCGCCCAGTACATAAAGCAAAGGCAGGAAATGGTCGGGCGTGGGGAAGGCCAGCTTGGCACATTCGCCCGCGCGCCCGTAGTGGATCGCGTCGTCGAAGCGCCGATCCAGCACGGCGTTCTGGATATACCGGTCAAATTCCTCCGCCCATGCATACCCGTCCGATTTGTCGAAATCGACCCGCCCAAGGTTATGCACCACGTTGCCGCTGCCCAGGATGAGGATGTTTTCCTTCCGGAGCGCCGCAAGCGTTTGGCCGAGCCGAAACGCCGTTTCCGCATCCGCCATGCCGTCCACGCTCAGCTGCGCGACCGGCACGTCCGCATTCGGGAAAAGCGAGCGCAGCACGCTCCAACTGCCGTGGTCCAGCCCATATGCGGCGGGCCGCACGGTGTCGCCGCACAGTTCCAGCACACGGCGGGCCAGCCCGGGTGCGCCGGGGGCGGGGTAATCCAGCTGGTATAGTTCTTCGGAAAATCCATAAAAATCATAGATGGTTTCCGGCTTCTCCGAAACGGAAACATAGCTGCCACGGGTATACCAGTGCGCCGAGATCGACAGAATGGCATCGGGTTTCGGCAGGCGCTGCGCAATTTGTTTCCAGCCGTCCGCGTAGCGGTTGGGCTTAATCATGTTGGTGGGCGAGCCGTGCCCGATGAAAAGAACCGGCATCATCTGTCATTCCTCCCGTCTGTTGCGGAAATCTTATGCCTTATGCTTTTTTGCCGCCGCGATGAACGAGGTAAACAGCGGATGCGGGCGGTTGGGGCGGGATTTAAACTCGGGGTGGAACTGCACGGCCACAAACCACGGATGTGTGGGCAGCTCCACCATTTCCACCAGGCGCTCATCCGGAGAAAGCCCGGCCAGCACCATGCCGTGGCTTTCAAATTCGCTGCGGTACTCGTTGTTGAATTCCAGGCGGTGGCGGTGCCGCTCGTAAATCAGTTCCTCGTCGTGGTAAATCTCGCGGCAAAGACTGCCCGGCTTCAGTTTGCAGGGATAAAGCCCCAGCCGCATGGTGCCGCCGAGGTTGGTAATGTCTTTCTGATCGGGCATAAAGGCGATGACCGCGTGCGGGCATTCCGGTTCGAACTCGGCGGAGTTCGCGTCGGCAAAGCCGAGCACGTCGCGCGCGAACTCGATGGCGGCCATGTGCATGCCCAGGCAGATGCCGAAATAGGGGATGTTCTGCTCACGCGCGTACCGCACAGCCTGGATCATGCCGGGAATGCCGCGGTCGCCGAACCCACCCGGTACCAGGATGCCGTTGCAGCCCGCGACCTGCTCGGCCACGTTCTCCTGTGTGACGTTTTCGGAGTTGACCCATTTGACATGTACCTGTACGCCGTTGGCGATGCCCGCGTGGCAGAGTGATTCTACCACCGAGAGGTAGGCGTCGTGCAGCTCGACATATTTGCCCACCAGTGCGATGGTGAGGTCGCCTTTGACGTCCTCAAACCGCTTGACCATGGCGCGCCATTCGTCCAGATCAGGCTTGCGGCTCTCATCAAGCTGCAGGTGGTGGCAGACGGATGCGGCAAGCCCTTCCTGCTCCAGCATCAGCGGCACGGCGTAGAGCACCGGCGCGGTGAGGTTCTGGATAACATCCTCCGGGCGGATGTTGCAGAACAGGCTGATCTTCTCCCGCATGTCCTCGGGAATGGGGCGCTCGCTGCGGCAGACAATGATATGCGGCTGGATGCCGAGTGAAAGCAGCTCCTTTACGCTGTGCTGCGTGGGCTTGGATTTCAACTCTTCCGAGCCATAAATGAACGGCACCAGCGTCACATGGATAAAGATGGCGTTGTGCGGGCCGACTTCCTTGGCCGCCTGCCGGATGGCTTCCAGAAACGGGGTGGACTCAATATCGCCCACCGTGCCGCCGATCTCGGTGATGACGATGTCGGTGTTGCCGGTGCGCCCCACGCGGTAGATGCGCTCTTTGATCTCGTTGGTGATGTGCGGGATGACCTGCACCGTGCCGCCTAGGAAATCACCGCGCCGCTCTTTGGTGATGACGTTCCAGTATACCTTGCCGGTGGTGATGTTGGAATTGACCGACAGGTTTTCGTCGATGAACCGTTCATAATGCCCGAGATCAAGGTCGGTCTCCGCGCCGTCGTCGGTCACGAACACCTCGCCGTGCTGATACGGGCTCATGGTTCCGGGGTCTACATTGATATAGGGGTCGAATTTCTGCATGGTGACCCGGTAGCCCCTCGCTTTGAGGAGCCTGCCGAGGGATGCGGCCGTGATGCCTTTCCCGAGGCCGGATACCACACCGCCCGTCACAAAAATGTATTTTACCGCCAAAACCGCTTCCTCCTCACGTTCGGACATGCGCGCATGTCCCCTTTTTGGTTGCCTATTTCCGAACAGACAAACAAACATACTCACCTATTTTACCCCGTTTGCGTCCGGTGGTCAAGGAAAAAATGCAAGGCAGTCCCGCACGTTGCAACGTGCCGCGTTTTTGGCTATAATCAAAAGAGTGCCCGCCCAGGCGGGCACTTTGGAGGAATCGAACAGAGATGTCATTTGTTTATCTGGATAACAGCGCGACCACGCGCGTTTGCCGAGAGGCGGCGGACGCCGCGCTCTATGCCATGACCACTTGTTTTGGCAACCCGTCTTCGCTGCACGGCATGGGAGTGGCCGCTGAGGAACTGGTGGGAAAAGCGCGCGCGCAGGTGGCCTCCGCCCTTGGCTGTGAGGCCAGAGAGGTTGTGTTCACCTCCGGCGGCACCGAGGCGAACAATCTGGCTGTTTTCGGCGCCGCGCGGGCGCTGTCCCGCAGGGGCAGGCGTATCGTCAGCACCGCCATCGAGCACAGCTCGGTGGAAGGCCCCGCGGCGGCGCTGGAAAAAGAGGGGTTCGAAGTGGTGCGCCTGCGCCCGGGTACGGACGGCGTGGTGCCTGCACAGGCACTGGCCGAAGCCGTCACGCCCGATACCGTTCTGGTGAGCATGATGCTCGTCAACAACGAGACCGGCGCGCTCCAGCCGGTGGAAGCCGCAAAACGCGCGGTGCGACGGGTGGGCGCGCCCGCGTTGGTGCATGTGGACGCCGTGCAGGCATTCGGCAAAATGCGCTTCAGCCCCTCCGCGCTGGGCGCGGATCTGCTCAGCGTCAGCGGGCACAAGATTCACGGGCCAAAAGGTGCGGGGGCGCTGTTTGTGGCGCGCGGCGCCCGCGTTCTGCCGGTGCTTTCCGGCGGCGGGCAGGAGCGCGGCCTGCATCCGGGCACCGAGCCGGTGCCCGCCATCGCGGGTCTGGGGGCGGCGGCGGAAAAGGCGCGCGCCCTGCTCGCGGAGAGTGCCGCCCGTTTCACCGAACTGCGCGCGCTGGCGCTCGAACTGCTTGCGCCGCTGCCGTTCATCACGGTCAACTCGCCGGAAAACGGCGCGCCGCATATCCTCAATGTATCGGTGGATGGGGTACGCTCCGAGACCATGCTGCATTTTCTGGCGGCCAGGGAGATCTATGTTTCCAGCGGTTCCGCCTGCGCGCGCGGCGCGAAAAGCCGCGTGCTGCTTGCCATGGGACTGCCGGGCGCACGGGTGGACAGCGCGCTGCGCATCAGCTTCTGCCGGGACAACACCGGGGAGGACGTGCGGCGGCTGGCGGACGCCGTGGCCGAAGGGGCACGCACGCTCGCGCGCCGTTGAACAGAGCGGAACACGGTTTTGAAAAATATTAAGGAGGCGGCACAGGTCGCCGGGGGAGAATCATCGTCGTGCAGGAAGTCATCCTTTTAAAGTATGGGGAACTCATCCTCAAAGGGCTCAACCGCCCGCAGTTTGAACATAAATTATTGAAACGCATCCGAAGCACGCTGCGGGGCTGCGGCACGTTCACCGTCACGCAGGCGCAGTCCACCGTGTATGTGGAGCCGCAGGATGCGGATGCCTCCATCGACGATGCGATCCGCCGTCTGCAGAAGGTGTTCGGCATCGTGTCTCTTGTCCGGGCGTGTGTGGTGGAAAAAGACATGGCGGCCATTGAAGCCGCCGTTGTGCCCTACCTGCGGGATGAGATCGAGCAGGCGAAAACGTTTCGCGTGAACGCAAGGCGGGCGGACAAGCGCTTTCCGCTGCCTTCGCCGGAGATCGCAAAACGAGTGGCGGAGCGGGTGGGGGACGCTTTTCCCGATTTGCAGGCGGACATGCGCGCGCCTGAGCTGACCATCACCGTGGAGATACGGGACACCGCCGCCTACATCCACGCCGACAGCCTGCCCGGCGCGGGCGGCATGCCGTCGGGTAGCTGCGGCCGCGCGGCCGTGCTCATTTCCGGCGGCATCGACAGCCCCGTGGCCGCCTATATGATGGCTCGGCGCGGCATGTCGGTCTGTGCGGTGCATTTCGCCAGCCCACCCTACACCAGCCCGCGCGCCAAGGCCAAGGTGCTGGATCTGCTTAAAATCGTCAGCGCCTACAGCGGCCCTATCGCATGCTTTGTGGTGCCGTTCACCGCGCTGCAGGAGCAGATCCGCGCGCATTGCAAAGAGGAATTCTTTACAATTTTATTAAGAAGGTTTATGATGAGAGCGGCGGCGCGCATCGCCGAGGGGCAGGACTGCGCGGCGCTCATCACGGGCGAAAGCATCGGGCAGGTGGCCAGCCAGACCATCGAGGCCATCACCTGCACGCAGGCGGCCTCCACGCTGCCCGTTCTGCGCCCGCTCATCGGCATGGATAAAGAAGAGATCATCCGGGTCGCCCGGCGGATCGACACTTTTGAAACGTCGATTTTGCCCTATGCGGACTGCTGCACGGTGTTCACGCCGCGCCACCCGCGCACCAAGCCCCGCATGTGGGATGTGGAGCAGGAAGAGGCAAAATTCGATTTTGCCCCGCTGCTCGACGCGGCGGTGGAAGCCGCCGAAAAGATCGTTGTCTGCCCGGAATGACTGCCCGGTCTGTAAATCCCGGTTGTGGTTTACGGATTTTTCATAGAATCATCGGTTTGGCAAACGAAAGGTAGGGATTATAGTGGATGCGGAAATACTAGCCGTGGGCACGGAACTGCTGCTCGGCAACATCGTCAACACCAACGCGCAATATCTCGCAAACGAACTGGCACTGCTCGGCATCAATGTGCTGCATCAGTCGGTGGTGGGCGATAACGAAGCCCGTCTGGTCGAGGCGCTCAAACTGGCGCTCTCGCGTAGTGACATCGTAATTACCACCGGCGGCCTCGGGCCGACGGGCGACGATATCACGCGGGAGACCATCGCCAAGGTGCTTGGCCGCAAACTGGTGCGGGATGAGCACAGCATGGAGGTCATCCGTGACTATTTCGCGCGCTCCGGCCGCAAGATGGGCCCCAGCAATGAGAAACAGGCCATGCTGCCGGAGGGCTGCATCGTGCTCCAAAACGATTGGGGCACCGCGCCGGGCTGCGTGGTGGAGCAGGACGGCAAATCCGTCATCATGCTGCCCGGCCCGCCGCGGGAGATGGCCCCGCTGTTTCGGGAGCGCGTCAAACCATATCTGGCGAAGTTTTCCGACGGGGTCATCGCGTCCATCAACCTGCGGGAGTTCGGCCTGCCCGAATCCACCGTGCAGGAGCTTTTGGGTGATCTGATGGCGGGCGCGAATCCCACCCTTTCCCCCTATGCGAAAGAGGGCGAGGTGCAGTTGCGCGTCACGGCCAAAGCCGCGACCGAGGACGAGGCGCTGGCCATCTGCCGCCCGGTGGCCGAAGAGACCAAAAAGCGGCTGGGCAACGCCTATTACGGTGAAGACGTGGACAGCATGCAGCAGGTGGTGGTGCAGGCGCTGCGGGAGCGGCAGAAAAAGATCGCGCTGGCCGAATCCTGCACCGGCGGGCTGACCGCCGCCCGTATCACCGAGATCCCCGGCAGTTCGGACGTGTTCGAGTGCGGTATCGTCAGCTATGCCAACCGTGTCAAGCAGGCGCTGCTGGATGTGCGGGCCAAAACGCTCAAGGACTACGGCGCCGTAAGTGAACAGACCGCCGTGCAGATGGCCGAGGGCGTGCGGGTGCGCGCACAGGCCGATTTCGGCGTGGGCATCACCGGCATCGCCGGGCCGGGCGGCGGCACGGAGGAAAAGCCGGTCGGGTTGGTCTATGTAGCCGTGTCCGACGGGAAGGACTGCTATGTCCGCCGGTTGCTGTTGGGGCACAGCAACAGCGAGCGGGCGCACATCCGTTATCTTTCGTCCTCCAATGCGTTGGATATGGCGCGCAGGCTCATCCTGGGCCTGCCGCAGCCGGAGGACGCCGTCCGTGTTGAGCCGCCGAAATTACAGGTGCCGAACTCTTTTTTTGGCAACTGATTCCGCATAGGAGGGATGAACCTGCCGAGATTTTCCGCAAGATCGTTTTTCTGGCCGCGCTGGCCGTTTTCATCGGGTGCATGGTGCCCATCATCCAGTATTATATTGAAGCGTATCAGAACCAGCGGATGAACGACAACCTTGCCGGCCAGGTGCATGCGTCCTCGTCTGCGGTTTCGTCCGCTTCCGCGTCTTCCGGTCCGGTCCTGCCGGAATACGCGTCGCTCTATGCACAGAACAGCGACATGAAGGGCTGGGTGAACGTGCCCGGTACCAACATCAATTATCCCGTGATGCAGGCTTCGGACAACGATTTCTACCTGCGCCGCGATTTTTATAAGAACAGCAACCAGCACGGCGTACCGTTTCTGGATTACCGCGACAAGCTGGGTGATTCACCCTCCAAAAATCTTATTATCTACGGGCACAATATGAAAGACGACCAGATGTTCCATGAACTGGTCAATTACGAGGACAACGGTTTCTACGCCAAAGCGCCGCTTATCCAGTTCAACACGGTTTATAAACAGCAGACTTGGAAGATCTTCGCCGTGATGATCGTGAACACGGTGCCCAGCCAGGGCGATACGTTCTACTATCTCGATACGGATTTTGCATCGAACGACGCGTTTATGAACTACATCGGCGAGGTCAAAAAACGTTCGCTGGTCAATACCACGGTGGATGTGCAACCCACCGACCACATCCTTACCCTGTCCACCTGCTCCTATGTGTTCAACGACGCGCGTGTGGTCGTGCTTGCCCGGCTGGCGCGCGACGGTGAAGACCTGTCTCCCGGTACCGCAACCATGAACCCCAATCCGCAGATGCCGCAGATCTGGTACAAGACCAATAAGAAAAGCGGCACCTGAGTTTACATAGGCACGGCCGCCACCGTTTTGCAAAACACCCGTCTGAAAACAGGCGGGTGTTTTTGCGCCCCGCTTTTTACCCGCATATTTTCCAGATGTGGGAGCATACTACGGGTGGAACCAAAAAAGGGGTGATAAAAAATGGCACAAAGGGATAGAGAAGCAAAAAACCAGAACAACTTCGACAAAAACCAGAAAAATGCACAGGACAAGCGCCAGCAGGGCGCGCAGAACCAGGACAACAAGGGTAAATTCGATAACTGCAAGCAGGATCAGTGCGCCCGCTGATTTTTTTTGGCACGATCAAACAAAAAGCGCTCCGCGAAAGCGGGGCGCTTTTTGTTGCCGCGCGGTGCGTGATGAAAAAACGGGGCATATTTGCAAAGAAATCCTTTACAAAATCCCGGCGGGCTGGTATACTGTATCGTACGGTTTTTTCCGTCTGTCGTTACCTTGCGCTCAGCACGGGGGGATGGCCCGTTTGGGCCCTCACCTGAACCCCGCGCCCGGCCTTGGCGAATGAACTTATTTTATGAGGTGTATCTGCAATGCTGAAAGATGAAGAAAAACAAGCCGTAATCGAATCCAACCGCATCCACGAGAAAGATACCGGTTCGCCCGAGGTGCAGATCGCGGTGCTCACCGCCCGCATCAACAAGCTCACCGAGCATCTGAAAGAGCATAAAAAAGACCACCATTCCCGCCGCGGTCTGCTCAAGATGGTCGGCCACCGCCGCAACCTGCTCAACTACCTGATGAAAAAGGATGTTACCCGCTATCGCGCGATTCTCGAAAAACTGTCGCTGCGTAAGTGAGTCTTTCCGGGAGCGGACGGTTTTGGCCGCCTGCGGTATAAAATGGCCGTTCTTCCATGGCATCTGCTTTGGACAGGGCGGCTTTTTTTCGTAAATGCGCAACGTATGGGAGGAACGGTATGACAGAAGAGGAACGGGTCATCCTCGCGCTGGTGGCGCGGGCGCGTGCAGTGCGTGAAAACGCCTACGCGCCGTATTCGCATTTTCGCGTGGGGGCGGCCCTGCTCACGCGCAGCGGGTATGTCTATACCGGCTGCAATGTGGAAAACGTATCGTTTGGAGCGACTGTCTGCGCAGAGCGCGCGGCGGTTTTTGCCGCTGTGGCCGCCGGAGAGCGGGATTTTGTCGCCCTTGCGCTCGCGGCGGGGGAAGACGTGACCCCCTGTGGCATCTGCCGGCAGGTGCTCGCTGAATTTTCCAGCGACGGTTCGCTGCCCATCTACTGTGCGGGGCCGGAAGAGGTTCGCACCTTCACGCTGGCGGAGCTGCTGCCGCAGGCGTTCGATTCGTTCCGCGCGGAGGAAACCGAATGACCGATCTTGCCAACCCCGCGCAGATCAAGGCTCTGTTGGCACGCCATGGGTTCCATTTTTCCAAGGCGCTGGGACAGAATTTCCTTATCAATCCGTCGGTCTGCCCGCGCATGGCCGCGCTCTGCGGTGCGGAGGAAGCCGCCGGCGTGCTGGAGATCGGCCCCGGCATCGGGGTGCTTACGGCGGAACTGGCGCGCCGTGCCAAAAAGGTGGTAGCGCTTGAGCTGGATACCCGCCTGCTGCCGGTGCTGGCCGAAACTCTGGATCAATTTTCCAACGTGAGGGTCGTGCAGGGTGACGCGATGGAAGCCGACCTTGCCGCGCTTATCCGGGAGGAGTTTGGCGGCCCGGTGGCTGTCTGCGCCAATCTGCCGTATTACATCACCTCTCCGCTGCTTATGCGCCTGCTGGAGTCCCACCTGCCCGTCACGGCCGTGACCGTGATGGTGCAGAAAGAGGCTGCCGCCCGCATCTGCGCCGCGCCCGGCAGCCGGGATACGGGCGCCGTCAGTCTGGCGGTGCGGTATTACGCCAGCCCGCGTGTGCTGTTCGACGTGTCGGCGGGCAGCTTTTTGCCCCGCCCGCAGGTGGACAGTTGTGTGATCCGGCTTGATTTGCACCAAGAGCCGCCCGTGGCCGTGCGGAACGAAGCGCTGCTGTTCCGCGTGGTGCGCGCGGCATTCGCCCAGCGCCGAAAGATGCTGCGCAGCGCGCTGCCTGCCGGGCTGGGGCTGCCCAGAGAGCGGGTGGCCGCCGCTTTACGCAAGGCGGGCGTGGACGAAAGCCTGCGCGGCGAACGGCTGACGCTGGCCGATTTTGCCCGCGTGGCCGACGCGCTGGCGGAAGAATGAACAGCGGGGAGTTTGAAAGCACCCCGTTCTGTGCTATTATAATATCGTATGATGTTGTTGATAGGGTCCGGGAACAGATGTTTCCCTGTAAATAGAAACCAAACCAGCTGAATGAATCATGCCGGGCGACCGGCAGTTGAGGTGAGCCGCTTGCAAGAGAATATCCGCAATTTCTGCATCATCGCCCATATCGACCACGGCAAATCGACGTTGGCCGACCGCCTGATGGAAAAGACCAGCGCCGTTTCCGCGCGTGACATGGAGGCCCAGTTGCTCGACAACATGGACCTTGAGCGCGAGCGGGGCATCACCATCAAGGCGCGCGCCGTCAAGCTCAGCTATACGCATACCGACGGGCAGGCGTATGAGCTCAATCTCATCGACACGCCCGGCCATGTGGACTTCAACTACGAGGTGTCCCGCTCTCTGGCGGCCTGCGAGGGCGCCATCCTGGTGGTGGACGCGTCGCAGGGCATCGAGGCGCAGACGCTGGCCAATACCTATCTGGCGGTGGATCACGGGCTTGAGGTGGTGCCGGTCATCAACAAGATCGATCTGCCCTCCGCCGACCCCGACCGTGTGAAAGCCGAGATCGAGGATGTCATCGGCATCCCGGCGGATGACGCGCCCTGCATTTCCGCTAAGACGGGCCTGAACATTCAGGACGTACTGGACAAGATCATCGCCGCTGTCCCTGCGCCGCAGGGCGACCCGGAAAAGCCGCTCTCCGCGCTTATCTTCGATTCCTATTACGACAGTTACAAGGGCGTCATCGTTTACATGCGGGTGATGGACGGCACCGTGAAGCCCGGCAGCCGCATCAGGATGATGGCCACCGGCGCGGAGTTCGACGTGGTGGAGGTGGGCTATATGCTACCCACCTGTTTGCAGCCCGCCGAGGCCCTGTGCGCGGGCGAGGTCGGCTACCTCACCGCCAGCATCAAAAACGTGGCGGACACCCGCGTGGGCGACACCGTTACCACCGTGGAAAACGGTGTGAAAGAGCCGCTGCCTGGATACAAAAAGGTCAACCCAATGGTCTACTGCGGCGTCTATCCTGCCGACGGCGCGAAATACGGCGACCTGCGCGACGCGCTGGCCAAACTCCAGCTCAACGATGCTTCGCTCTCGTTCGAGCCGGAAACGTCCATCGCGCTGGGGTTCGGTTTCCGCTGCGGGTTTCTGGGGCTGCTGCACATGGAGGTCATTCAGGAGCGGCTGGAGCGCGAATATAATCTCGATCTGGTCACCACCGCGCCCAGCGTGGTCTACAAGATCATCAAGACAAACGGCGAAACGGTGTTCATCGACAACCCCACCAACTTTCCGTCGCCGGACGTGATCGCGCAGGCGGAGGAGCCGATGATTACGGCGCACATCCTCACCCCCACCGATTATATCGGCAGCATCATGGAGCTCTGTCAGGAGCGCCGCGGCGTGTATAAAGACACCAAATACCTCGACGCCACCCGCGCCGATTTGCATTACGAACTGCCGCTCAATGAGATCGTCTATGATTTCTTTGACGCACTCAAATCCCGCACGCGCGGCTTTGCTTCCTTTGACTATGAAGTGAAAGGCTACGCGCCCTCCAGGCTGGTCAAGCTCGACATCATGCTCAACGGCGAGGTGGTGGATGCGCTGTCGTTCATCGTGCACGCCGACAAGGCCTATGCACGCGGGCGGCGCATCGCGGAAAAGCTCAAGGACGTCATCCCGCGCCAGTTGTTTGAGGTGCCCATTCAGGCGGCGGTGGGCGGGCGTATCATCGCACGCGAAACGGTCAAGGCCATGCGCAAGGACGTGCTGGCTAAGTGTTACGGTGGCGACATCACCCGCAAAAAGAAACTGCTTGAGAAGCAGAAAGAGGGCAAAAAACGCATGCGCCAGCTCGGCTCGGTAGAGGTGCCGCAGGAAGCGTTCATGTCCGTGCTCAAGCTGGACGAATGAGCGCGTCGCTGGGGCTGTATGTCCACGTGCCGTTCTGTGCGCCCGCCAAGTGTCCGTACTGCGATTTCTACTCGGTGCCGTTCGCACCGGAAGTGGCCACGCAGTATGCGGATGTTCTGCGTGCCGCCGCCCGCACCTATGTGCCGCGCCTGGCCGGGCGGCGGGTGGAGAGCGTCTATTTCGGCGGCGGCACGCCCGTGCTGCTTGGCGGCACGCTGGCTGCTTTGCTTACGTATTTCAAACAGATCTATCCCGTCGCGCCGGATGCGGAAATCACGGTAGAGGCCAATCCCGGCTCCGATCTGGCGGAGTTGCTGCCGGTGCTGCGGGCGGCGGGCTTCAACCGGCTGTCTTTGGGTATGCAGTCGGCCTGCGACGCGGAACTTGCCGCGCTGGGCCGCCGGCATAAGACGGCGGACGTGGCGCGCGCGGTGGAGGCTGCCCGGAAGGCGGGCTTTGCCAACCTCTCACTCGATCTGATGCTGGCCACACCGGGGCAGACGCCGGAGAGCATTCGCCGCTCGGTGGCATTTGCCGCGGCGCAGGGCGTGGAGCATGTGTCGGCCTATCTGCTGAAGGTGGAGCCGGGCACGGCGTTCGCCATGCGCGGGCAGCAGGAAGCGGACACGGACCTGCAGGCCGACTGTTACCTTGCCGCCTGTGACGCGCTGGAAGCCCGCGGCTACGCGCAGTATGAGATCTCCAATTTTGCCAGACCAGGCTTTGCTTCCCGACACAACCTGCGGTATTGGGACTGCGGCGAATACCTCGGGCTGGGGCCGGGCGCACACGGCTTCCTTGATGGGCGTCGCTTCCATTATGCACGTGACCTTGCCGCTTTTCTCACGGGCAGGCCGCCGGAGGGCGACGGCCCGGGCGGCGGCTTTGAGGAATATGTCATGCTGCGCCTGCGCCTGGCGGACGGTGTGGAGAAAAACGCTCTGCGTGCGCGGTGCGGCGCGAATTTCTCCGCCTTCGACGCAAAGACGGTCGAGCGGCTGGAAAACGGCGGGTTTCTGCGGCGCGGCGCGGGGCGCATCGCGCTCACCCGGCAGGGATTTCTCGTGAGCAATGCGGTGATCGGCGCGCTGCTTTTTCCATAGGAAAGGGGACGGAAATTCCTTCCGCTTTCCCTGTGCAAAGTCCTTGACATTTTGCGCGAATGGTGATAGAGTACATAGTGTTAGCACTCGAAGGCTGTGAGTGCTAAATTCCACACCGGCATTCGCCGGGGATAGGAGCGTATCGGCGCCGAGGCGGCGTTTTTCCGGGATCGGGGGTGATTCTCATGCAGCTTGATGATCGAAAGAAGCACATTTTGGGCGCGCTGGTGGATTGCTATGTGGCGACCGGGGAACCGGTGGGCTCCAAACTGCTGGCCGGCATGCTGGAAATGCACCTTTCTTCAGCCACCATCCGCAACGAAATGTCCGAACTCGCGGAGATGGGCCTGCTTGAGCAGCCGCATACCTCGGCAGGTCGCATCCCCACGCAGGCGGGCTACCGGTATTATGTCGATTCGCTGATGAACGCCTACCCGCTCACCAAGTCGGAGCAGGCGCGCATTAACGTCGTGCTGCGCATCGACGGCAGCGATCTGGACGGCGTGCTCGCCAAGGCGGGGGATGTGCTGGCGGCCATTACCGGCTGCGTGGCGGTTTCCGCCGCGCAGCGCGCCAACATCCGCATCCGCAGCGTGGAAGTCATGCCCGCGGGCAGGCGCTCGATGCTCATCGTGCTGGTTGCTTCGCCGGGTGTGCTGCGCAGCCGCCTCTGCAAGGCGGGCGAGGATGTGGACGCCGATATGCTGGCTTATTTTTCCAATATGCTGCGTGAGAAGCTCGCGGGCCTGCCGCCCGAGGCGGCTACCCCGGAACTGAAAGAAAGAATGAACAAGGCGCTGATGCAGTACGCCAAAGCGCTGAAACCGGTTCTGGAAGCCGTGTTCGATGAGATCGGCGTGCTGGGCGACGCCGAAGTATTCCTCGGCGGCGAAACGAACCTGTTCTGTTACCCCGAATTTCACGACGGCTCCGCGCTGGAGATTATCCGCTTCTTGGAGCAGCGGGAGCAGCTTTCCAAGCTGGTGGACGGCGTGCGCGGGCAGGTGAAGGTGCGCATCGGCACGGAGAACGGTGCCGACCTCATGCGATCTTCCAGCCTGATCGCCGCACCGTACAGGGTGGGCGGCAAAACACAGGGTGCCGTGGGTATCATCGGTCCCATCCGGATGCCTTATGCCAAGCTGGTTTCGCATATCGAATATTTCTCGTCCGTGTTAAGCAAACTCATCAATGACACCTTTCCCGATGAGTAGTGCTCCGCCGATTCGAAAAAGACAAGCCGGATTGCGGAGTAAAAATGGACGTCGTATAGAAAAGCCGTACGAAGGAGGCATTTTCCTTGAAGAACAGCAAAGACGCGGAGACACCCAAAGAGCCGGAGCTGGAGATCGAGGCGGAAACGCCCGGAGAGCCGGACACGCAGGCGGCGGAATCCGCAAAGGAGAACGCTGGGAACAAAAAAGAGCTTTCCGAAGCGGAAATGATCAAGCTGCTGCTCCAGAGCCAGAAAGCGGAGATCGAACGCCTGCAAAAAGAGCTTGACGCTGCCAAAGCCGACGCGCAGACCTGCAAGTCGCAGACCGACACGCTCAACCAGCGTCTGGCGAACACCCTCTCCGAGTATGAGAATTATCGGCGGCGCACGGCTTCCGAAAAAGAAGCGCTGAGCGCCGATGCCTCGGCCAAAGCGGTCAAGGCGCTGTTGCCCGCACTGGACAGTCTGGCGCGCGCCATCGACTTTGCCGAAGCCGACCCTGCGAGTTTCCAGCAGGGCGTGGAGATGACGCTCAAGCAGATGGAAGCCGGGTTTTCCGCTCTGGGCGTCGTTGAGATCGAGGCCGAGGCCGGGCAGGCGTTCGACCCCGACCGCCACAACGCCGTCGCCCATGTGGATGACGACAGTCTGGGCGAGTCGGTGGTGGCCGAAGTGTTCCAGAAAGGTTATGCCATCGGGGACAAGGTTATTCGCCACTCGGTCGTCAAAGTCGCCAACTGAGCATTCCTTTTTGGGGAAGTTGGAAATATATGAAATGATCCATGCCGGCAGGCATGTATACAGGAGGTAATTGTATATGGGCAGAATTATCGGAATTGATCTGGGTACCACCAACTCTTGCGTGGCGGTGATGGAAGGCGGCGAGCCGGTTGTCATCGCCAATTCCGAGGGCGCGCGCACCACGCCGTCCGTCGTGGCGTTCTCCAAGACCGGCGAGCGCATGGTCGGGCAGGTTGCCAAGCGGCAGGCCATCACCAACCCGGACCGCACCATCATTTCCATCAAACGGAAAATGGGCAGCGATTATAAAGTCAACATCGACGGCAAGGCCTATACCCCGCAGGAAATTTCTTCTATGATCCTTGCCAAGCTGAAAGCGGATGCGGAAGCCTATCTCGGCGGCGCCGTGACCGAAGCGGTCATCACCGTGCCGGCCTATTTCACCGACGCGCAGCGCCAGGCCACCAAGGACGCGGGCAAGATTGCGGGTCTGGATGTTAAGCGCATCATCAACGAGCCGACGGCCGCCGCGCTGGCCTATGGCATTGATAAGGAAAAAGACCAGAAGATCATGGTTTACGACCTCGGCGGCGGCACGTTCGATGTTTCCATCATTGAGATGGGCGAAGGCGTGCAGGAAGTGCTCGCCACGGCCGGCAACAACCACTTGGGCGGCGACGATTTCGACCAGCGTGTCATCGACTGGCTGGCCGACGGCTTCAAAAAGGAAAACGGCATCGACCTGCGCAGCGACAAGATGGCTCTCCAGCGCTTGAAGGAAGCGGCGGAAAAGGCGAAGATTGAGCTTTCCGGCGTGACCAGCACGCA
Source organism: Ethanoligenens harbinense YUAN-3 (assembly GCF_000178115.2). Taxonomy (NCBI): domain Bacteria; kingdom Bacillati; phylum Bacillota; class Clostridia; order Eubacteriales; family Oscillospiraceae; genus Ethanoligenens; species Ethanoligenens harbinense. The sequence continues at coordinate 1,768,576 of NC_014828.1, read as the reverse complement.
GATCAATCTGCCGTTCATCACGGCGGACGCCACCGGCCCGAAACATCTGGATGTGACGCTCACCCGTGCGAAATTCAACGAGCTGACCGCCGAACTGGTCGAAGCGACCGCCGGTCCGGTCAAACAGGCGCTGTCGGACGCAGGTCTCCAGCCGAGCGCGCTGGATAAGATTCTGCTGGTCGGCGGCTCCACCCGCGTGCCCGCTGTGCAGGAAATGGTGCAGAAGCTCACCGGCAAAGAACCGTTTAAAGGCATCAACCCGGATGAATGCGTCGCGGTCGGCGCGGCTATTCAGGGCGGCGTGCTTGGCGGCGAGGTCAAGGGCCTGTTGCTGCTCGACGTCACCCCGCTTTCTCTGGGCATCGAGACCCTCGGCGGTGTGTTTACCCAGATCATTGAGCGTAACACCACCATCCCGGTGAACAAGAGTCAGGTGTTCTCCACCGCGGCCGATGGCCAGACCTCCGTTGAGGTGCATGTGCTGCAGGGCGAGCGCCCCATGGCCAAGGACAACAAATCGCTCGGTGTCTTCCATCTGGACGGCATTCCGGCCGCGCCGCGCGGCGTGCCGCAGATCGAGGTCACCTTTGACATTGACGCCAACGGCATCGTGCATGTGTCCGCCAAAGACCGCGGCACCGGTAAATCGCAGGACATCACCATCACGTCCAGCACCAACATGAACAAGGACGACATTGAAAAGGCGGTCAAGGAAGCCGAACAGTTTGCCGAAGAAGACAAAAAGCGCCGTGAAGAGGTCGATGCCCGCAATGCCGCCGACCAAGCCGTGTTCCAGGCGGAAAAAACGCTGACCGATCTGGGCGATAAGGTCTCCGCAGAGGATAAGAGCGCCGTGGAAGAAAAATCTAAAGCGCTGAAAGAGGCCCTCAAAGGCACCGATATGGAGGCCATCAAGGCCGCGCAGGAAGCGCTTTCCAAGCAACTGTATGAAGTCACCGCAAAAATCTATTCGCAGAACGCGGGCCAGGGCGGTCCGGAAGCGGGCGGCCCCGAAGCGGGTGGTCCCGAAGCGGGCGCCGGTTCCACAGGCGAAGACGGCGGCGCGGGTCCCGATGTGCACGACGCGGATTTCCACGAAGTGAACGACGACGACAAAAACAAATAAACGATCAATGCGGTTTGCAGGGGAGGGTGCGGCTCTCTCCTGCAACCGTATCGGTCCGCAGAACGGCAGCGAACGCATCGAACCCATGCAGCTCAGGCGGCCGCTTCGCGCCGTGAACTGCAATACAGTGTGAGTGGTGATAGGATTGGCCGACAAACGCGATTTTTATGAGGTGCTGGGTGTAGCCAAGGGCGCTTCAGACGATGAGATCAAAAAAGCGTACCGCCGTCTGGCAAAACAGTACCACCCCGACCTCAATGCGGGGGACAAAACGGCAGAGCAAAAGTTCAAAGAGGTCAATGAGGCCTACGAAGTGCTTTCCGATTCGGAAAAGCGCGCGCGTTACGACCAGTTTGGCCACGCGGGCGTGGACCCGAACTTCAATCCGGGGGCCGGCGGCCCGGGCGGTGCCTACGGCGGCGGGTTTGATTTCGGCGACTTCGGCGATATTTTCTCCAATCTGGGCGATATATTCGGATTCGGCGGGCAGGGTGGTGCGCGCAACGGCCCCATGCGCGGCAATGATATCCATATCCATTTAACCATCAGCTTTGAGGAGGCCGCAAAAGGTGCCAAGAAGCAGGTGGAGGCCTCACGCGTGGTCACCTGCTCCACCTGCGGCGGCACGGGAGCCAAGCCGGGCACCCATCCCGAAACCTGCTCCTATTGCCACGGCACCGGCACCGTCAAGGTCAGCCAGCGTACACCCTTCGGCGTCATGTCCACTTCCCACCCCTGTGAGCATTGCCACGGCACCGGCAAGATTGTCAAAGACCCCTGCCCGGACTGCCGCGGCGTGGGCCAAGTGCGCAAGCCGCGCAAATTGGAGGTCGACATTCCCGCCGGTATTGACGACGGGCAGGTTCTCACGTTGCGCGGACAGGGCGATTTCGGCCGCAACGGAGGTCCTCCGGGCGACTTGAATATCTCTGTTTCGGTGCGCGCGCACAAGATCTTCCAGCGCCGTGGGTTCGATATATACTGTGACGTGCCGCTCACATTTGCGCAGGCTGTGCTGGGCAGCGACATCCATGTGCCCACGCTGGACGGCAAGGTGGATATGCACATTCCGGCCGGCACCCAGCCGGGCGAAACCTTCCGCCTGCGGGGCAAGGGTATCAAGAACCTCAACCGCTACGGTTCGGGCGACGAGTTCGTGCGCGTGACGGTGGAGGTACCCAAAAACCTGACCGAGCAGCAAAAGACGCTGCTGCGCCAGTTTGACGACGCGACCAAAGACGGTCCGCATTATGAAAAGCGCAAGAGCTTCTTTGCAAAACTGAAAGGCCTGTTTTAAAGGCATAGAGAAAAGCCCGGTACGGTATTGAACCGTACCGGGCTTTTTGTGCGCGCAAATGGATATCCGGCGAGCAAGTCTGTCAGCCTGCTACGGGGGTTGTTGCGGCTTTATGGTGCCGCTCGGCAAGGTCTTGCTCCACTTTCTGATAGACGCTGTCCAGCTTGTAGCGGGAGAGCAGGAACAGCATCAGTGCGCCCACGAGTAGTGGCAGGACGAGGTACATGAACTGGATGGCGGTCACAGTGGAGGATACCTGCGTATGTGCCTGCGCGGAATAGCCGCTGACGGCCAGTGCAATGCTCACCGCCGCGGTGCCCAGGCCGCTGCCGACTTTCACGGTGAAGCTTGAGGTGCTGTAGGTCAGGCCCTCGATGCGCACGCCGGTCTTCCACTCGCCGTATTCGATGGTGTCGGTCGCCATCGCATAGTAGCAGCCCATGACGGGAGACATGCCGAATCCTTTGATGATGCTGCCCACGATCAGCAGCGTGAGGTTGGAAGGCTGCACCAGCATGGCGGCGGAGCCGAGCATGACAATGACGACGCCCGCCATGCACAGGTTGCGCTTGCCGAAGCGGAGAATCAGCTTGGGCAGCAGCAGCGTACCGATCATGATGGGAATGTAGAAGCCGAGCGCCACGGCGATGTTCAGCGTCTGCTGCAGTCCGGTTGGCGCGCCCACCACATAGGTGACGTAGAGGATGGTGGTGGAGCAGTTGGAGACATAGAAAAAGAAAAAGATCGCGCCGAATATGACGATGAACAGCCAGTTGTCGTTCCTCAGCAGCGTGCGGATGGATTTGCCCAGCGACAGGCCGGCCTGCTTCACGCCCGGCAGGTTCACGCGCTCCTTGGTCCAGAAGAAGACCATCAGGAACAGCACGACGGCGATAACACCGTATGTAATGCCCGTGCGGCTCCAGCCCGCGTAGCTGCCGCCGTAGGACGTGACAATGAGCGGGGTGGCGCAGCTGACCATGATGCCGCTGCCATAGGCGAGGAAGGTGCGGAACAGGTTGACGACGGACCGTTCATACTGATTGTGCGTGATGAGGGAATTGAGAATGCCGTAGGGCGAGTTGATGAACGAATAGATGACCTGAAAGATCAGCAGGCTGGAAAAGGCCCAGACCATTTTCCAGGTCATGCCGATGTCCGGCACCGAGAACATCAGCGCCAGAAAAACGGCATACGGCACCATCATGCGCAAAATCCACGGTCGCGCCTTGCCGTAGCGGGTCTGGGTCTTATCCACCGCGATGCCGGCGGCCACGTCGGCCAGCCCGCCTACGAACATGGCCACCAGCGTGACCACTGCCGCGGCCGCCGCGCTGATCTTCAGCACCTGCGTGTAGTAGATGACAATGAACCACCCAAACGAGGCATATCCGAGATTGTGGGCCCAATCGCCCACGCCGTAGCCGAAGCGTTCCCGAAAGCTGATTTTTTCGCTTTCCATGTAGAATTTCCTCCGATTCGCTGTTTTGTAGTTGTAGTAACAAGGATGTGATGAAATGTGATTGAATATAGTTGGATTTGTGTGTGAATTCCTATACATTATACTATTTGTGCCTGCTTTGTCCAGTGTCGGACGAAAGAGCATGGAACACGAAGGAAGATCCCGGTGCGGCGCCTGGCTCCGGGCGCGGAACCGGGAGAACGGAACCGGCAAACGGAACATATGCGGGAACGTCCAAAATGTGACAATCCTTGTACGCCGCCGCGCTTATAATAAAAGCAACCCGTTTGGGGCCGCGGGAAATTGGTTTGCCGAGGCGATGCAATGGTACGAGTGGTCTATATAGACGTTCTGTTCGCCGTCAATCTCATCCTGGACTATTTTATTCTGCTTACCGTGTCCCGTATGCTCCACCGGCAGGATAAAAGGCTGCGGCTGCTTCTGGGGGCGGGGGTGGGCGCGCTGTACGCGCTGTTCATCTTTTTGCCGGAAATGGGTATCCTCTATACGGCCGGCCTGAAAGCCCTGCTTTCCGTGGGTATCGTGCTGGCGGCCTACCGCTTTTCCACCGTCAAATCCTTTTTGCAGATGCTGGGGCTTTTTTATCTGGTCAGTTTTGCGTTCGGCGGGTTGATTTTCGCACTTTATTTTTTCTGCACACCGCCGGGCATGCTCATGCGCAACGGCGTGGTATATTTCGATATCTCGCCGGTCACGCTCATCCTGGCGGCGGGCGCCTGCTATGTGGCCATCACACTGTTTTCCAGGCTGGTGCGCCGGCACGAGTCCCGCTTTTACAGCCTGGCGCTCTCGGTGGACGGCAAAACGGTTTCGCTTTCCGCCATGCTGGACACCGGCAACAGCCTGCGCGATCCGCTCTCGGGCATGCCGGTGATGGTGGTCGAATATGGAGCGGTGCAGCCGCTGCTGCCGCGTGCGCTGCGGCCCGTGTTTCAAAAGGGGGCGGCCGGGGAACTGCCTCGGCTGGAGGGGAGCGGCTGGGAGAACCGGCTGCGCATGGTGCCATATGGCGGGTTGAACGGGAAGGGTGGCCTGCTGCCCGCCTTCCGGCCGGATGAACTGGCGGTACAGATGAAAAACCGGACGGTGAAAACCAAGGATGTATTCATAGCCGTTTGCGGGGGCCGCCTGAGCAGCGACGGGCGGTATCGGGCCTTGCTCACCCCCATGCTGATCAACACATTATCGGGAGATGATTCTTTTGCCGGCGATGCGCGAACTGTACCGGCGGGCCATGCGCGCATGCATGGCCGTGATACATAAGCTGCTTTTAGACGAAAACCGCATCTATTATATCAACGGGCCGGATACGCTCCCGGCTCCTCTTGGGGCGGAGGACGAGGCCGCCTGTCTGCGCGGGCTGGAAGCGGGGGAGAAGGATGCCAAAAACCGGCTCATCGAGCACAACCTCCGGCTGGTGGTCTATATCGCCAAAAAGTTTGAAAACACCGGCGTGGGCGTGGAGGATCTCGTTTCCATCGGCACGATCGGCCTCATCAAGGCGGTGAACACGTTCTGCCCGTCCCGCGGCATCAAGCTGGCCACCTATGCCTCTCGCTGTATTGAGAACGAGATTCTGATGTTCCTGCGCAAAACGCAGAACCAGAAAAACGAGGTCTCCATAGACGAACCGCTGCATGTGGACTGGGACGGCAACGAGCTGTTGCTTTCCGATGTGCTGGGCACCGACAGCGACGTGGTACACCACAACATCGAAAAGGATGTGGATAAGAGTCTGCTGGCCGCCGCCATCAGCCACCTGTCCAAACGCGAGCGCGTCATTATGGAGATGCGCTTTGGTCTGCGCGGCGGCCCGGGGCGCACCCAGAAAGAGGTGGCGGATTCGCTGGGCATCTCGCAGTCGTATATCTCCCGGCTGGAAAAACGTATCATCCAGCGGCTGAAGAAGGAGATCGAGCGCGTGGGGTAAACCAACCGAAACAAAACAGCCGTCCGGCATTGGCCGGGCGGCTGTTTTGCGCCCGGCCGCCTGTCTTGCGCTCAGTATAGCACGGAGATTTTCTGCCGTATACCGCAGTTCTGCATGACAGAACTGCAAGATTTCAGCGCGGAAACGGCCGTAGCAAAGGTCTGCAAGTCGAATGGCAGGCATCCAGCTTGAAAACCAGGTAAATCTTTTCCATGCTTTTTGATTTCCAGTGCGGCGGCGGTGAGCGGGGGCGGGCATAGCCCGCATGAAAAATTTACCGCTCATAAAAAATGGGTGGGCGCGCAGCGCATGCGTATACGAACCGTTCCGCACGGCAATACTGGAAATGGAATTTTATTTCCAGTTTTCGGGAGGGTCGTGTATGCAGTTCAACAAAGTGGAAATCTGCGGCGTGAACACTTCCAAATTGAAAGTGTTGACGGAATCACAAAAAACGGCGCTGCTCAAGCGCGTGAAACAGGGCGACCTTGCCGCCAGGGAAGAACTCATCAGTGGCAACCTCCGGCTGGTGCTCAGCGTCATCCAGCGCTTCACCAACCGTGGGGAGAATCTGGACGATCTGTTCCAGGTGGGGTGCATCGGGCTGATGAAATCCATAGACAACTTCGATATTTCTCAGAATGTACGCTTTTCCACCTATGCCGTTCCTATGATCATCGGCGAGATCCGCCGCTATCTGCGCGACAATAACCCCATCCGTGTCAGCCGTTCGCTGCGGGACATCGCCTATAAGGCCATGCAGTGCAAAGAGCGGCTGATGAACGCAAATCAGCGGGAGCCGACCATTGAGGAGATGGCCAAAGAGATGGATATGCCCAAAGAGGAGATCGTGATGGCCTTGGAATCGGTGGTGGAACCGGTGTCGCTCTACGAGCCGGTATACTCCGACGGCGGGGACACCATCTATGTGATGGACCAGATCGGAGACAAAACGGTAGACAGCGACTGGCTGGACGAGATCACGCTCAAGGAGGCTGTGGGCGCCCTCAGCGAGCGGGAAAAACGCATTCTCTACCTGCGCTTTTTCGAAGGGCACACCCAGATGGAGGTCGCTTCCGAGATCGGTATCTCGCAGGCGCAGGTCTCCCGGCTGGAAAAAGGGGCGCTCTCCAAGATCAAAAGCCAGATGTGACGGGTATCCGCACTGTCCTTGCCGCATAAAGTGGAAGCAGGAACGCCGGCGCCGCGCCGGCCCTTGTGGAGGTGTGCAGTGTGGATTTGACCACGATCGAGGAACTCTCCTGCAAAGATGTCATCAACCTGCGGGACGGCAGCCGGCTCGGTAATGTCTGCGACGTGCAGATCAGCATTTGCGACGGGTGTGTCAAAGCGCTTATCATTTTCGGCCGGCCGCGTTTTTTCGGCCTTTTCGGGCGGGATGAGGATCTGCTCATCCCGTGGGAAAATATCGACAAGATCGGGGAGGATACCATCCTGGTGGACTGCGAGCCCTGCTGCGGCCCCGCGCGGCCGTGCAGAAAAAAAGGCATTTTCAGTTTTCTTCACTGAGAGCTTGCAAAGATTGCCGGAATGTGGTACAATACTTCTGCTAAAACACACGCACCGTGCGTTCGGGACGGTGCCTTTTTTCTGCAATGCGCAGGAAGGGTTTCCCCGGGCGAAATTTCACGCGGTGCGGCGGTAAAACCAGGAGGTTTTTTGATTATGGCATCTGTCGTTACTATGAAACAGCTTTTGGAAGCGGGCGTGCATTTCGGCCACCAGACACGGCGCTGGAACCCGAAAATGACCCCGTATATCTTCACCGAGCGCAACGGCATCTACATCATCGATCTGCAGAAGACCGTGCGCAAGCTCGAAGAAGCTTACAACTTCGTGCGCAAGCTCTCCGAGGGCGGTAACACCATCCTGTTCGTAGGCACCAAGAAGCAGGCGCAGGACTCCATCCGCGAGGAAGCCGAGCGCGCGGGCGCGTATTTCGTCAACGCGCGCTGGCTGGGCGGTATGCTCACCAACTTCCGCACCATTCGCCGCCGCATCGACCGTCTTGCCCAGCTGCGCAAGATGGAAGAGGACGGCACGTTTGAACTGCTTCCGAAAAAGGAAGTGGTCAAACTCAAGCTGGAGATCGAGAAGCTGGAGAAATACCTCGGCGGCATTAAAGATATGAAAAAACTGCCGGCGGCGCTGTTCATCGTCGATCCGCGCAAAGAGCGCATCGCCGTTTCCGAAGCGCGCAAGCTGGGCATTCCCATCGTCGCTATCGTGGATACCAACTGCGATCCGGATGAGATCGACTATGTCATCCCCGGCAACGACGACGCCATCCGCGCTGTGCGCCTGATCTCTTCCGTGATGGCCAACGCGCTGCTGGAAGGCAAGCAGGGCGAACAGAACGCACAGGCCGCCGGCGAAGCGGCCGGGGAAACCGCCGCCGCGCAATAAAGGCGCATTTCCAGGGAAATGGGGCATCCGCCCCCGCAAACAGGCAATGTGGATGGGGCTGCCTCCGACACATGGACGGCCCGACGCCGCTTCCGCATATAGGGAGATTCCCCCGTATGCGGGGCGCCATCGGGTTCGGGCCGTGGGCGGGGCGCCCTTTTCTTATGAGGATACATCCGTCGTTTTCAATGGTTTGACGACACACATACAGGGAGGAATTATAAATGGCATTTACAGCAAAAGACGTGAAGGCGCTGCGGGAGCAGACCGGCGCCGGCATGATGGACTGCAAGAAGGCGCTGACGGAGTCCGACGGCGATTTCGACAAAGCCGTGGAATACCTGCGTGAAAAAGGCCTGGCCGCGGCCGCCAAAAAGTCCGACCGCATCGCGGCGGAAGGCGTGGTTTTTGCCGAGGTCGATCCGTCCCTTCACGCGGGCCTGGTGCTGGAAGTGAATGCCGAGACCGACTTTGTGGCCAAGAACGATTCGTTCCAGGAATTTGTGCGGCAGGTGGCCGACACCATCCTCAAGCAAAACCCGGCCGATCTGGATACCCTGCTGGCACTGAAAGCGGAAGGCTCCGATCTGACCGTGGCCGAAGTGCTGCATGAAAAAGTGCTCACCATCGGCGAGAACATTAAGATCCGCCGCTTCGTCCGTTTGGAAGGCGACCTCATCACCTATATCCACGGCGGCGGGCGCATCGGCGTGCTGGTGCAGTTCGACACCGACGTGGCGGGCAAAGACGGCTTTGGGGAATACGGCAAAGACATCGCCATGCAGATCGCGGCGATGAACCCGCGTTACCTCAACGAGCAGGCCGTGCCGGCCGACGTGGTCGAGGAAGAGAAGAAAGTGCTCACCGTGCAGGCCATGAACGAGGGCAAACCGCAGAACATCGCGGAGAAAATGGTCAACGGCCGCATCCGCAAGTTCTTTAAAGAAATCTGCCTGGTCGATCAGGAGTTCGTCAAGGACGCCGATCTGACGGTGTCGAAATATACCGAAGAGACCGCCAAGAAACTGGGCGGCGGCATCAAAATCACGCAGTTCGTGCGCTTTGAAAAAGGCGAGGGCTTGGAGAAACGGCACGACGATCTGGCGGCGGAAGTCGCCGGCATGGTGAAATAAGATACGTTTTGCAAACAAGAGGGTGTTTCCAATGGAACTGTCCCGCCCGTGTTCCCGGTGCGGCCGATGATCGGTCCGCGAAGGACGCGGGGCCGGCTTCCTGTGAAAGCAGCCTCTTTTTGCTGCGCGCGTGTGCATTCTCGCGGGTGCCGGGCGTGTTGTTCACAAAATAGGGGTTTACAGCCCATTCCATTTCGGGTAGAATAAGATTTGCTATGGGGCGGGTGCCGCTTAGGGGCGCCCGTGCCATCCGCCGATAGTCCACGGGTGCGGCGCGGGCCGCCGCGGGCCATATCGGCAGAAAGCGTGGAGGTTTAATATGGAGCAGCCCCGATACAGGCGTATTCTTCTGAAATTGAGCGGAGAGGCTTTGGCGGGGCCGAAGCATTTCGGCCTGGATTATGACGTCGTCACCGAGATCTGCCGCAGCGTGAAAGAGGCGGCGGATCTCGGCACCGAGATCGCGGTGGTGGTCGGCGGCGGCAACTTCTGGCGCGGGCGCAGCAACGAAAAGATGGACCGGACGCGTGCCGACCATATGGGTATGCTGGCCACCGTCATCAACTCGCTGGCCATTGCCGACGCACTTGAGCAGTTGGACGTGCCGGTGCGTGTGCAGACGGCCATCGAGATGCGGCAGATCGCCGAGCCCTATATCCGCAACCGCGCCGTGCGCCATTTGGAAAAAGGGCGCGTGGTGGTGTTCGGCTGCGGCACGGGCAACCCGTTCTTCTCGACGGACACGGCGGCGGCCCTCCGCGCGGTGGAGATCGACGCGGACATCATCCTGAAAGCCACCATGGTGGACGGCGTATATGACAGCGACCCCACCAAGCATCCGGATGCCAAGCGGTTCGACCATATTGCCTATATCGACGTGCTCAACCGCGGGCTGGGCATCATGGACAGCACCGCCACCTCCCTCTGCATGGACAATGAAGTGCCCATCATGGTTTTCAGCCTGGAAGACCCGCGCAACATTGTACGGGCCGTGCTGGGTGAAAGCATCGGCACCATCGTGCAGAACACACTTTGAAAGCGCTCTGTCGGCACATCGGATGACAAAAAAGAGCCGCTTCCCAATCCGGCCGCAGGGAAGCGGACATGTGATAGACCGCGGCGGCAGCGGGGAAAAGGGTTTGATATGGCAGGCAAACAGGATTATCAGGTGAAAATGACCAAAACGGTGGCGGCGCTGGAAAGCGAATACGGCACCATCCGTGCCGGCCGTGCCAACCCGGCCATTTTGGATAAGGTGCGGGTGGACTATTATGGCACCCCCACGCCCATCAACCAGATCGCAGCCGTTTCGGTCACCGAGGCGCGCAACCTGACCATCCAGCCGTGGGATATCACACAGCTCCGGGCAATCGAGAAAGCGATCTATGCTTCCGATCTCGGTGTCAACCCGCAGAACGACGGCAAAATCATCCGCATCGCTTTCCCGCCCCTCACCGAGGAGCGGCGCAAAGAACTGGTGAAAACGGTGCGCAAATACGGCGAGGATGCCAAAGTGGCCATCCGCTCCATTCGTCGGGATGCGATCGAGTCGCTCAAGGAGCAGAAAAAAGGCGGTGAGCTGACCGAAGACGACCTCAAGGACGCGGAGAAGAAGGTGCAGGACGCCACCGACCGCTTCTGCAAGGAGATCGACGGTATCGCCGCCAAAAAAGAAAAAGAAATCATGGAAATATAACGGCAGCGCCGTGCGGAGGGCTTTGGCATGTTTGGGTTTCGCAAAAAAACGGAAGCGCCGTCCGAACGGATTTTGCCGGTGCACATCGCCATCAAGATGGACGGCAACCGCCGCTGGGCCAAACAGCACCATGTGCCGAGACAGGCCGGGCATGTGGCCGGTTCCGAGGCGTTCAAGACCATCGCGCGGTATTGCAACAAGATTGGTGTGCAGTACCTCACGGTTTATGCATTTTCCAGCGAAAACTGGAAACGCTCGGAGGATGAAGTGTCCGGGCTGATGAGCCTGCTGCGCAAAAATCTGCGGGATGTGCTTACCATTTTCCGAGATGAGAACATCCGCACCCGCTTCATCGGCGATCGCACCCGGTTGGATGCGGAATTGCAGGCGCTGATGGCGGAAACCGAGGAAGTTTCCGAAAATCGCACCGGCCTGCGGCTGAACATCGCGATCAATTACGGGGGGCGCCCCGAACTGGTGGCCGCCGCGCGCGCCATTGCGGAGGACGTGCGGGCGGGCACGCTCGCGCCCGAAGCGGTGGATGCGAACGTACTGGCATCGCATCTCGAAACGGCCGGGCAGCCCGATCCCGACCTGGTCATCATGCCCGGTGCGGAAAAGCGCATCTCCAATTTTCTGCTGTGGCAGTCGGCCTATGCGGAATACTGGTTTTCCGATGTGCTCTGGCCGGATTTCACACCGGACGTTCTGGAACAGGCCATCGCCGATTTCAACACACGCAAGCGCCGCTTCGGCGGCTCCTGAGCCGCCCGGCCGGCAGACGGTGCGGGCGGCCTTGCGGAAGCGGCGGGATGCATCCTGTGGAAAGGGGCTAACATGAGACAACGGCTTATCTCGGCGGCGTTCGGCGTGCCCCTGATCGCAGCGGTACTGCTGCTTTACAACACCGTGGTTCTGAATATCGTGGTGGCGCTCATCAGCATTTTGGCGCTTTATGAGGTCTTCGTGGCCATGAAATACATCCAGAGCCGCGGACTGGCTGCCGCAAGCTTTGTTTACACGGCGGTGATGCCCTTTTTCAATATTAGCCGAATGCACCTGATCGTGATGATATTCAGTTATCTGTTTATTGTGGTGCTGTTCAGCCTGCTGATGCATTACCGCGCGGGCCTCAAGCTGGAACAGATCGGCACGGCGTTCATGCTCACGGTCATGATCAGCCTGGCGTTTTCCAGCATCGTGTTTCTGCGCGATATTTTCTCGACGCATGGCTATACCACTTTCGATTCGCTGTTTTATCTCGCGCTTATCTTCATCGGCGCGTGGATCACCGACGCGGGCGCGTATTTTGTGGGGCGTTTTTTAGGACGGCACAAGATGGCGCCGCAGATCAGCCCAAAGAAAACGGTCGAGGGCGCGGTGGGCGGCGTGGTGTGTTCCACGGTGCTGTTTCCGGTGGCGGGGCTGATTTATCAGAGCTACGCCGCCTCCTTGCATATCGGGGTGACGGTGAACTATCCGTTGCTGGTCGTGATGGGCGTGCTCTGCGCGCTCGCTGCCATTTTCGGCGATCTGGCGGCGTCCATCATCAAGCGCGAATGCCGGATTAAGGATTTCGGACACATCCTACCCGGCCACGGCGGTATCATGGACCGTTTTGACAGTGTGATGTTTGTCGCGCCGCTATTGTATGTGCTGGTGCAGATCGTGCATGTCGTATCGGTGGGTACGATTCCGGTATAATTGACGGCGGGCAGAGGCATTTTAACAGAAAGGGCTTTCATATGATGGCAGTGCAGTCCCTCGCGATACTGGGTTCCACCGGCTCCATCGGTACACAGGCGCTGGACGTGGCCGAAAAACTGGGGCTTCGGATAACGGGGCTTGCCGCCGGCCGCAATGTGGAGGAACTGGAACGGCAGGTGCGCAGGTTCTGCCCCGCCGTGGCGGCGGTGTCGGATGAAGAAGCGGCCGGACGGCTGCGCGCCAGGCTACGCGATGTGCCGGTGGAAATTCTTGCGGGTGAAGAAGGCGTGTGCGCCGTTGCACGCGGGGAAAGCGACCTGGTGCTTAACGCGGTGGTGGGCATGGCCGGGCTGGCGCCCACGCTTGCGGCTATACGGGCTGGGCGGAATCTGGCGCTGGCCAACAAGGAATCTCTGGTGGTCGGCGGTGAACTGGTCATGCGGCTCGCCGAGGAGAACGGCGTGCGTATTCTGCCGGTGGATAGTGAGCATTCCGCCGTATTCCAATGCCTGCAGGGCTGCGCGGGGCGCGGGGAGGTCGAACGTCTGATCCTCACCGCATCCGGCGGGCCCTTTTTTGGCTGTTCGCGTGCCGAACTTGCGCAGGTGGGTCCGGAGCAGGCCCTCCATCATCCAAACTGGAAAATGGGTGCCAAGATCACCATCGACAGTGCCACGCTCATCAACAAAGGGCTGGAACTGATCGAGGCGATCTGGCTGTTCGGCCTGCCTCCGGAGAAAATAGAGGTGGTGGTGCACCGCCAGAGCATCGTGCACTCGGCGGTGGAATTCGCCGACCATGCCGTTTTGGCCCAGCTCGGCGTGCCGGATATGCGCGTGCCTATCCAGTATGCCGTTACCTGGCCGCACCGTGTGCCATCCCCCGTCCGGCAGATGGACTGGTTTTCGTTAGGCGCGCTCACGTTCGAGCGGCCGGATGAAGACACGTTCACCGGGCTGCGGGCATGCAAAAAGGCCATCCGCCGCGGCGGGCTGGTTCCGGCAGCGCTCAACGGCGCAAACGAGGAAGCGGTGGCGCTGTTTTTAGAGAAGGAGATCGGTTTTCTGGACATCGCCGCGCTGGCGGAGGCCGCGTCCGACCGCCAGGAGCCGGGCGAGGTGACCTATGAGGGCATTCGGAAGGCCGACGCGGCCGCCCGCGCGTTTGTGCGCGCCCAGGCGCGGAAAGCCGACGGAAGCGTGCCCCGCCGGGCGCTGTGACCGTTTCTATCTGAACCAAAGGAGTGGTGGGTATGACTGCGATTTTATATATCGTGATTGCCGTGATCGTATTCGGCGTATTGATTTTCCTGCACGAATTCGGCCACTTTTTCACCGCGAAACTCTGCGGGATCAAGGTCAATGAGTTTGCCGTCGGGATGGGTCCAGCACTGTTCAAATTCCAGAAAGGGGAGACCAGATACTCCCTGCGCGCGCTGCCCATCGGCGGTTTCACCGCCATGGAGGGCGAGGACGGCGAGAACAACGATCCGCGCGCGTTCGTCAACCGGCCGGTCTGGCAGCGCATCATCGTGCTGGTGGCCGGCGCGTTCATGAATATCCTCACGGGGTTTGTCATCATCCTCATTATTATTATGCTGACGAACCCCATCCCGTCCACCACGGTGGCGCAGTTTGCCGACGGCGCGACCAGTTCGCAGACCGGCCTGCGGGCAGGCGACCGGATTCTGAGCATCGACGGCGCGGCCGTCCATATCAACATGGACATCACGCTCGGCCTCATCACCAGCAACAAAGGCAAAGTGAACATGCAGGTGCTGCGGGGCGGCAAGGTGGTCGATCTGCCCGCCGTGCAGTTCCCCATGACCGACGACGGCAACGGCGGCAAGGTGATGGCGCGGGATTTTGTTGTCTATGCCCAACAGAAAACGCCCGGCCGGGTGATTTCCTATGCGTTTTACTGGACGATCGCCATGGTGAAGCTGGTGTGGGTGACCATTCTGCAGATGTTCACCGGGCGCTACAGCGTCAAGGATCTTTCCGGGCCGGTGGGCGTTACGGCGGCCATGGGGCAGGCGGCGTCACAAAGTCCGTCCATGCTGTTCAACGTCGTAGCGATGATCGCCGTCAACCTTGGCGTGGTCAATCTGTTCCCACTTCCGGCATTGGACGGCGGCCGTCTGCTGTTCGTCATCATCGAGGGTATCCGCCGCAAGCCCATCTCCCGGAAATACGAGGGCTATGTCCATCTCATCGGGTTTGCTCTGCTGATGACACTGATGCTGTTTGTGACGTTCAATGACATTGTAAGGCTGATCAAGAGGTAGAACCTATGAAAAGACGAAAGACAAGGCAGGTGCGGGCGGGCAAAGTCGCCATCGGCGGGAGCGCGCCGGTTTCGGTGCAGTCCATGCTCTGCGCACCCGCGCGGGATGTGGCCGCCAACGTGGAGCAGGCCCGGCGGCTGGAACAGGCCGGCTGTGAGATCGTGCGGGTGGCCGTGCCGGATATGGACACCGTGCGGCTTATTCCCGTGCTCAAAGAAGCCGTTTCCATGCCGGTGGTCGCCGACATTCATTTTGACTGGCGGCTGGCGCTGGAATCTGCCGCCGCGGGCGTGGACAAAATCCGCATCAACCCCGGCAACATCGGTGGAGATGAACGGGTGAAGGCGGTGGCCGAAGCCTGCGCCGCCAGAGGCATCCCTATCCGCATCGGGGTGAACGGCGGCTCGCTGGAGAAGCCGTTTCTGGAGAAATACGGGCGCGCCACCCCGCAGGCTCTGGTGGACAGTGCGCTCTATCACGCCGCGCTGCTGGAACGGTATGATTTCCATGACATCGTTCTTTCGCTCAAGGCGTCCGACGTGCCCACCATGGTGGAGGCCTACCGCCTGGCCGCCGCCGCGTGCGAGTATCCGTTGCATCTGGGCGTGACCGAGGCGGGCACCGAGCGGATGGGGCTTGTCAAATCCGCCGTAGGGCTGGGCGCGCTGCTCATGGAGGGTATCGGCGACACGGTGCGCGTGTCCCTCACCGCCGACCCGGTGCGCGAGGTGCGTGCAGCTAAGGATATCCTCACCGCCTGCGGCCTGCGAAACGAGGGCGCGCAGCTTATCAGCTGCCCCACCTGCGGGCGCACGCGCATTGACATCATCGGCCTGGCGGCCAAAGTGGAGCCGCTGCTTGCTTCGGTGAAAACGCCGATGAAAGTAGCGGTGATGGGTTGCGCCGTGAACGGACCGGGCGAAGCCAGAGACGCGGACGTGGGCATCGCGGGGGGAGACGGCATCGGGTTGCTGTTCAAAAAGGGCGTGGTGCTGCGCCGCGTGCCCGAAAGCGAACTGCTGGACGCACTGATGGCGGAAGTGCGCGCCATGGATGAACAAAATCGAAAGGACAGCGAGCAACAGGCATGACATTGGGGAAATTGTTTGCAAACTATGCGCCGTCCGGCCCGGAGGCGGACACGCTGCGGGCGGGCGAAGTGACCGGCATGGAGGTCTCGCGCGAGGGACGCGCGCTCCATGTGGACGTGGCGTTCTCCGGTTTGTTGCCGTTTGCCGCGCTGTCCGCATTGGAAAAGGGCGCGGCAGCGGCGTATCATATGAGCAGGCTCTCCGTCCGTCCTCATTATGACGCGTCGTTGTTTGAGCTGTCGTTTTTTCCCGAACTGGTGGACTGCCTGCGGCAGCGCATCGCGGCGGTCAACGGCTTTTTCGACCACTGCAAGCCGGAGCTGGACGGCGATACGCTCACCATCCGGCTGTTCTGTGGCGGGGCGGACCTGCTCATGAAAGCCGGATGCGACAAGGCGCTTGCGAGGCTGGTTCGGGAATTGTTCGGCGTGCAGCTTTCTGTGGTGCTGGCGGATGAGAAAAAGGATCTGCCGGACGATGTCAAAATCGAGCGCCCGGCTCGCCGCATGGACGCGCCTCCTCCTCCTTGGGAGGATGACGCTCCGCCCCTGCGGGACGACGCCGTGCCTCCGCCCTGGGAAGAAACGCCGCCGCCCGTGCGCGATGCGCCTCCGGAAGCGCCGCAGGCTGCACCCAAGCGGCAGGCGCCCGCCCGCCGCGCCGCCGGAAACGGACAACAGGTGCAGATTACCGGGGTGCTGTTTGGGCGTGCCGTTCGCGGCGCGATGCAGCCGCTGGACACCGTGACGCAGGAATCCGGCAAAGTGACGGTCTGGGGCGACGTGTTCGGGCTGGACGTGCGCGAAACGCGCGATGGCAAAAAGAACATCGTATCGTTCAACATCACCGATTACACCTCGTCCAACACCGTCAAGATCATCAAGGATAAAAAGAAGCTGGAGCCGCTTCTCGCCAAGCTGAAAAACGGCATGACCGTGGCGGTGAGCGGCGAGGCTTCTTACGATACATACGATCACGACGTGAACATCCGCGCAAACGACATCGCGCAGGCCAAAAAAGAAGAAAAGCAGGACGACGCCCCGGTCAAGCGGGTGGAGCTGCACCTGCATACCAATATGTCCGCGATGGATGCGGTGACGCCCGCCGCCGCTTATATCAAGCGTGCGGCGCGCTGGGGGCACAAAGCTATCGCCATCACCGACCACGGCGTGGCGCAGGCGTTTCCTGAAGCGATGAATACCGTGGAGGCCATCCGCAAAGACGGCGGCGAGATCAAGGTCATCTACGGCATCGAGGCGTATTTCGTGGACGACACCGTGCCCGCCACAGTCGGCGGGGCGAATATGCCGTTTTCCGGCGAGTTCGTCGCGTTCGACCTCGAGACCACCGGGCTGAACCGTGAAAACGACCGCATCACCGAGATCGGCGCGGTACGCATCCGGAACGGCGAGATCGGAGAGCGGTTCGATCTGTTTGTCAACCCGCACAAGCCCATTCCGCCGCGCATCACCGAGCTGACTGGCATCACCGACGACATGGTGAAAGACGCGGCGGAGGAAGACGAGGCGCTCCGGCAGTTTTTCGCCTTTTGCGGCGACGCGGTGCTCGTGGCGCACAACGCGGAATTCGACACGGGGTTCTGCCGGGCTGCCGCGGCCCGCTGCGGCATGGAGTTCCCCTATACCTATATGGATTCCATCCCGCTCTGCCGCACCGTGCTGCCCGGCCTGAAAAACTACAAGCTGGACACGGTGGCAGGCGGGCTGCACCTGCCGCCGTTCAACCATCACCGCGCGTCGGACGACGCGTTCGTGCTGGGGCAGATTCTGGTTCAGGTGCTGGACATGCTGCGCGAACAGAAGGGCGTGGGCAATGTCAAGGACATCAACGGCGTTACCACCGGGGGAGACGTGCGGCGCCTGCCGTCCTACCATCAGATTTTGTTGGTGAAAAACAGCACCGGCCTGAAGAATCTGTACAAGCTCATCTCCAAATCGCAGTTGGACTATTATTTCAAACATCCGCGCGTGCCGCGCAGCGAACTCAGCCGTCTGCGCGAAGGTCTGCTGGTGGGCAGCGCGTGCGAGGCGGGCGAGCTGTTCCACGCCATTCTGGAAGGCAAACCGTGGGAAGAACTCAAGCAGATCGCCGCGTTCTACGATTACCTGGAGATTCAGCCGCTCTGCAACAATAGTTTTCTCGTGCGCGAGGGCAAGGCCACGCAGGCGCAGTTGGAGGAATTCAACCGCATGATCCTCCGGCTGGGCGACGAACTGCACCTGCCGGTCGTCGCCACATGCGACGCGCATTTTATCGACGAGCGGGACGGCGTTTTTCGTCAGATTCTGATGTCCGGCATGGGTTTTAAGGACACGGATGAGCAGCCGCCGCTTTATTTCCGCACTACCGGGGAGATGCTGAAGGAATTCGCCTATCTGGGAGAGCGTGCCCAGGAAGTGGTGGTGGAGAACCCGAACAAAATCGCGGATATGGTGGAGGATGACATCCGCCCCATACCCAAGGGCACCTACCCGCCCTCCCTCGACGGCGCGGACGACGACCTCACGCGCATCGTTTGGGGGCGCGCGCACGATATGTACGGCGAAAACCTGCCGGAGATCGTGGAAAAGCGCCTGGCGCGCGAGATGGACTCCATCATCAAGCACGGTTTCTCGGTGCTGTATATGATCGCGCAGAAGCTGGTGGCCAAGTCGGAGAGCGACGGCTATCTGGTCGGCTCGCGCGGGTCGGTCGGTTCATCGTTTGTGGCTACCATGTCCGGCATCACCGAGGTCAACCCGCTGCCGCCGCATTATGTCTGTCCCAAGTGCAAACACAGCGAATTCATTACCGACGGCAGCGTGGGTTCCGGTTTTGACCTGCCGGCCAAAACTTGCCCCGTCTGCGGCGAGCCTCTCTGGCGGGACGGGCACGACATCCCGTTCGAGACTTTTCTGGGCTTCGACGGCGACAAGTCCCCGGATATTGACCTCAACTTCTCAGGCGACGAGCAGCCCACCGCCCATAAATACACGGAGGAGCTGTTCGGCAAGGGGCATGTGTTTCGTGCGGGAACCATTTCCTCGGTGGCGGAAAAGACCGCCTACGGTTTTGTGAAAAAGTATCTGGAGGAAAAGGGGAAGACGCTGCACAAGGCGGAGGAGGCGCGGCTGGCGCTGGGCTGCACGGGCGTGCGCCGCACCACCGGCCAGCACCCGGGCGGCATGATCGTGGTGCCGCGCGATTACGATGTTTATGACTTCACACCGGTGCAGCACCCGGCCGACGACACCTCGTCGGACACCATTACCACGCATTTCGACTTCAACTGCCTGCATGATACCATTCTCAAGCTCGACATCCTCGGCCATGATGTGCCCACGCTCTATAAGCGGCTGGAAGAACTCACCGACAAGCCGGTGATGAGCGTGCCCGTGCCCGACCCGAAAGTGCTGGAACTGTTCACTTCCACCGCGCCGCTCGGTGTCCGGCCGGAGGACATCGACAGTGAGACGGGCACGTTCTCCCTGCCGGAACTGGGCACCAAATTTGTGCGCGGCATGCTGGTGGAATCCCAACCGAAGACCTTTTCGGACCTGCTGCAGATTTCCGGCCTCTCCCACGGCACCGACGTGTGGTTGAACAATGCGCAGGAACTCATCCGCAACGGCACCTGCGACATCTCCGAGGTTATCGGTACGCGTGATAACATCATGACCTATCTGCTGCACAAAGGGCTCAAGCCCAAGTCGGCGTTCAAGATCATGGAGATCGTGCGCAAAGGCCGCGCCCCCAAGCTGCTGACCGACGACTATATCCAGGAAATGAAGGAACACGGCGTGCCGGACTGGTACATTGATTCCTGCATGAAGATCAAATATATGTTTCCGAAAGCGCACGCGGCGGCCTACGTGATCGCGGCGCTGCGGCTGGGATGGTATAAGGTCTACATGCCGCTGGAATATTACTGCGCCTACCTCAGCGTGCGCGGCGGCGATTTCGACGCGGAGATTATGACCAGAGGCGTGGAGCGCGTGGTGGACAAAATGAAAGAGATCGCACAAAAGGGTCGCGACGCCACCCAGAAGGAAAGCGACATGCACGCCATGCTTGAGATCGTGCGGGAGATCTATGCGCGCGGCATCCCGTTTTTGACGGTGGACATCTACCGGTCCGACCCCGTGCGGTTCTTGCCGCAGGAGGGGAAAATCCGCCCGCCGCTCACCTCGGTGAAAGGTCTGGGCGAGTCGGTGGCGCGTTCCATTGCGGCGGCGCGCGAGCAGGGGAAATTCCTCTCAATGGAAGAGCTGCAGAGCCGCGGCGGCGCGTCCAAGACTGTGGTGGAGAGCCTGGAAAGTTTCGGCGCGCTGGCCGGGATGCCCCGCACCAGTCAGATGACCTTTTTCTGATATACAGCTGGATGGTTCACCGTTCCGGGCCGGTTATGGCCTCCAGCTTTGCCGGGGGGCTGTGGCGCGGGCATCCGCCGGTGGCGGGCAAAAAAATTCCCCGGCAGAAGCCGGGGATCAGGTGAAGTGAAATCAGATCAGATAAAGAAAAGAGAGAGGAGAAAAAGAATGAAAAAGCATGCTTTTATTATAAGGGCCGCTCATTAACAAACTGTGAAAACGTTGTAAAGATTTCAGATTTGTACACTATCTGCCCGAAAAGAACGTGGCGAAAGCACTGGATTAGTAAAATATGTAAAAATATATTAAAATTTACATTATGAGGCACGTTTCTCATTGCGCATTCAAAGATGGAAGTGTATAATGAAACCACGTTTAAACGGGTAGATAAACGAGCCGATCCCGTTTTGTTGTCCGTTGCGTGTGCTGGACGGTTTTCCGTTTTTCCATTGGTCTCCCGGCAATGCCGGCCGGAGGCAGCGCGTAAGGAAAGCCGCAAAATGGCAGACCATGTCGGCATGGGCCGTGCGGGTATTTGGCGCGCAGAAAAACAGGAAGCCGGTGCAGGTGCTGATTTATGGATCTTTTGGGATATGCGGAGATAGACCTTTTTGCCCTTGCGGTTCTGATTTTGGTCTTGTTGAATCTTCGGCGGCGCGATGCGGACACCTATGATCCGCAAGCCGGGGTGTTCTTTTATATGGTTCTGGCAAGCTGTGCCCTGGTGCTTCTGGACTTGGCGGCCTGGCTGGTTGACCGGCGCCCCGGCGATATGGCGCGCGCACTCAACTATGCCGTCAATCTTGTTTATATGTGCGCCACTCCGTTCCTCGGGTTGCTGTGGGGCCTGTATGTGGACTACGAAATATACCGTGACCAACGCAAAACGCATCGGATTATGCTGCCGTTTCTGGTTATTGCCGTTGCCATCCTGTGTGTCGAGCTTTCCAGCCCGTTCACGGGGTGGGGCTTTTATGTGGATGCGCATAATGCCTATCACCGCGGCTTGCTGGCCGTGGGGGTCATATTGGGATACTATGGATATTTGCTGTATGCGTTCATCGCCGTGCTCCGCCATCGCAGAAGCTTGCCCAAAAAGGCCTTCACCTCTATGCTGGTGGCGACCCTTCCGCTCATGTTGGGCGGCGTGTTCCAGAGTTTGTTTTACGGCCTGCCGCTCGTCTGGCCATGCATCACCATCTCGCTTCTGATTATCCTGTTCAACATTCAGAACAATCAGCTTTATACCGACCATTTGACCGGGCTGTATAACCGCAAGCACCTGGAGCATTATCTCAGCGGGTGGCTGAAAAACAGGAAAGGCCGCGGCCAGCTTGCGGGTGTGATGCTGGATCTGAACGATTTTAAAAAGATCAACGATCGATGGGGGCATGAAACCGGCGACCGCGCGTTGGTGGAAGCGGCCGCCATTCTCAAGGCGACCTTCCGGAGAAAGGACCTGATTTGCCGGTATGGAGGCGATGAATTCATCGTTATCCTGCAGGTGCGTGACCACCAGGACATGACCCGCGTCGTCAAGCGGCTGAAACAGACCGAGATGCAGGCCAGACTGGATCGAACCCTGCCCTACAACATCCGTTTCAGCATCGGGTATGACATCTTTACACCCGAAATGGATATCCCGCGCTTCATTGAACACATTGACAACCTAATGTATACGGACAAACGGCGCGCCAAAATGGAGCAGGTATAAGGATGCACCTGCCGCCATGCGAAAAGCCTCCCGCTTCTGGGGCACATCCCCGGCGGAAGGCTTTTTACGTGGCGGCAGGAAGATCATCTGAAGATTTTTACACGATCCTCGATGGGAGAGAAGTCTTTCTCTCCGGCCGCTACAAGCGGCTTGCCGAACGGCATCTCGGAGAGCAGCTTCCAGTTTTCGGGGATGGACCATGCGGCTTTGACCTGCTCGTCGATCAGCGGGTTGTAGTGCTGGAGGTTGACACCCAGTCCGGCTTCTTCAAGCGCTGTCCAGACCGCGAATTGCAGCATGCCGGACGACTGCAGCGACCAGATGGGGAAATTATCTTTATACAGTGCGAATTGCTCCTGCAGACCTTTCACCACGTTTTGGTCCTCAAAGAACAGCACGGTGCCATAGCCCGCCTGAAAACCGTTGAGTTTGGCCTCGGTGTCCGGGAAATTGGCCGACGGAACGATGGCCTTGAGCGTTTTCTTGGCAAGTTCCCACAGCTGATCGCTTTGCGCGCCAAACAGCAGAACCACCCGCGCGCTCTGCGAGTTGAATGCGCTGGGCACATGCAGCACAGCGTCTTTGACGATCTGCTCCACCTGTTCGGCAGACACAATCTCCTCCTTGCCGATGGAATAGATGGTGCGGCGGCTTTTCACGGCCTCCCAAAATGCGGACGTTTGCGCACTTTCGGCTTTGTCTTTGTATAATATGGACATATGGAACCCTCCCATATAAATTGATCGAAAAAATAAGATGTTTTAAATACACCTTTATAGTATACTACATTTTCTGAAAAATCAACCCCTTTTCTCATTTTTCCCAAACAGCATGGATGATGCGGATTGTCAACAAAATTTTACAGGACGTTTGCGAGGATTGTGCCGCGTATCTATTGAAAAAGCGGAGCATAATGGATACAATAATACTGTTGTGCGTGGGCGGCGTCGCGTCCCTTTTTCTTGAAAAGGCGCGGCGCCGCAAATCTGTGGGCGCCGGCCCGATTGAGCCTGATTTTAACCGAAGGAGCATGATACGGGGTAAGATGGAAAACAGGATAAAGCTCTATGGTTTCAACAATCTGACAAAATCGCTCAGTTTTAACATGTACGATATCTGTTATGCCAAAACGGTAGAAGACCGTAACGCATATCTGTCGTATATTGACGAGCAGTATAACGCGGAGCGCCTGACCGATATCTTGAAACACTTGACTCAGATTATCGGGGCCACCGTCCTGAATATTGCCAAGCAGGATTATGACCCACAGGGTGCCAGCGTGGCGCTGTTGATCTGCGAAGAGCCCATGCTTGCCAAACGGGCGGGGGACACGCAGGCGACTCCCGGTCCTGCGGCCCCCGGCCCGGCTTCTTCGGAAACGGTGCTGGCGCATCTGGACAAAAGTCATATCACCGTGCACACCTACCCCGAATACCATCCGGACGGCGGCGTCTGCACGTTCCGGGTGGATATCGATATGTCTACCTGCGGCGAGATCACCCCGCTGAAGGCGCTTCATTACCTCATCAACAGTTTTGAAGCGGACATCATGACGATTGATTACCGTGTGCGCGGCTTCACGCGGGACATCACCGGAAAGAAGCTGTTTATGGAGCACCCGATGACGTCCATCCAGAACTACATCCCGCGCGAGATCCGCGAGCAGTATCAGATGATTGATGTCAACGTTTATCAGGACAATATCTTTCATACCAAATGCAAACTCAGGGAGTTTGATCTGGATAACTACCTGTTTGGCTATAAAGAAAAAGACATCCACCCCGGCGAAGCACAGCGTGTGACCCGCAAACTGCAGAAAGAAATGGATGAAATCTTTTACGGGCGCAACATGGTGGATTTCCATGTCTGAGCCTGCCGGTACTGTCCTCAGGCCGTCGCCCGTGCGCGCCGCTTGTTTTTTCAGAAGGAGGGCGGTTTTATGACCGATCTGTGGTATTCCGAGTATCATGCCGCCGACGTACGCTTTTCCATCAAAGTGACCAGGCAGCTTTGCAGCGAGCAGACGCCGTTCCAGAAAATCGACTTTTTTGAATCGGAGACGTTCGGTACATTTTTCACCATCGACGGGTTGGTGATGGCAACACAGAAAGATGAGTTCGCCTACCACGATATGATTGCCCATGTGCCGTTTGCGGTGCATCCGGCGGTGCGGCGGGTGCTCATCATCGGGGGCGGAGACGGCGGCACGGCGCGTGAGGTCTGCCGTTATCCCGGCGTGGAGCATGTCGATCTGGTGGACATCGACGAGCGGGTGGTGCGCCTGTGCCAGCAGTATCTGCCGCAGACGGCATCGGTGCTGGACAGCGACCCGCGTGTGCATCTGCATTTTGAGGACGGGCTGCAATTCGTCGGCCGCGCGGAAGAAGGCATGTATGATCTGGTCCTGGTGGATTCCACCGACCCTGTCGGCCCCGGCGAAGGGCTGTTTACCCATGCGTTTTACCAAAACTGCCACCGCGCGCTGACGGAAGACGGCATCCTGATCAACCAGCACGAAAGCCCGTATTACCCGATTTATGCGCATGAGATGCTGCGCGCCCATGCCAAGATCCGGGCCACGTTCCCCATCGCGCGGGTCTATGAGTTCCACATGCCGACCTATCCGTCGGGGCACTGGCTGTTTGGGTTCGCGTCCAAGCGGTACGACCCAGTCGCGGATTTCCGCCCGGAGCGGTGGAACGCGCTTGGGCTGAAAACCCGGTATTACAACACCGACCTGCACACGGCGGCGTTTGCGCTGCCCACTTATGTAAAGGAGCTGCTGGAACATGGCGCATGAACCGAACATACCGCTGCTTCCCACCTGCTTCATCGGGTGCGAAACGCCGCTTGCGGAAAGCCGGATCGTGCTGTTCGGCGCGCCGTTTGACGGCACGGTGACATTCCGCCCCGGCTCGCGCTTCGGGCCCGCGCAGATGCGCCCCGATTCCTACGGGCTGGAAGCCTACAGCCCCTATCAGGACGCCGATCTCGAAGATGCCGCCGTGCACGACGCGGGCGACCTCGACCTGCCGTTTGGCCGGGTGGAGCGCGCGTTGGCGGAGATCGGCGCGTTTTCAAAGCGGGTGGTGGAAGCAGGCAGACAGCCGCTGATGCTGGGTGGCGAGCACCTGGTCACGCTGCCCGCGCTCAAGGCGGTGCATGCGAAGCATCCCGATCTGTGCGTGCTGCATTTCGACGCGCACACCGACCTGCGCGCGGATTATCTGGGTGAGCCGCTTTCCCATGCCACGGTGCTGCGCCGCGTGTGGGACGAGCTGGGCGACGGGCGCATTTTCCAGTTCGGCATCCGCTCCGGTTTGCGCGAGGAGTTCGAGTGGGCCAAAACGCACACGCACCTTCACCCGTTCGATCTGGACGGGCTGGACACGGCTCTGGATGCCATCGGCAGTCGGCCGGTGTATGTCACCATCGACCTCGATGTGCTCGATCCGTCGGTCTTCCCCGGTACCGGTACACCCGAACCCGGCGGCGTAACGTTCAGAGAACTGCTCGCCGCGCTCTGCAAACTGCGCCGCCTGCGCATCGCGGGCGGGGATGTGGTGGAGCTTGCCCCGCATTACGATGCAAGCGGCGTGTCCACTGCCGTGGCCTGCAAGGTGGTGCGGGAACTGGCCGTTGCCATGTCGGCGCGTGAATCTCAGCAGGAAAAGCCGGGACGGTTTTAGATTGCCCCGGTTGTTTAAAGAATGCTGCTGAATTTTTTGTGGGTGTAGATGAGAAACAGGATAACGCCCCCAAGCAGAATGCCGAGGTTCAGCGGCAAAGCCCAGATGGGGCTTGGTATCGCGTGCGCCTGTGTCCATACAGTCTGCGCCATGATGACAAGCATGCATAGTTTGACAAAGAGCATCATCCAGCGCATAACGTAGACAAATGCCCCGCGGTTCTCATCCGTGACTCCCTCCGGCGTGTTCCATGCGGTTGGCGGGATAAGCGCAAGAATCAGGGTGATGAAAACATAGAGCCCCGCCGCCATGCAGGGCACGATCCAGAGATTTCCCTTGCTGCCCCAGGCGTCCGCCGCCCCGGAGATGCCGAAATGCGTAGGGATGCGGGCTGGGATTTGGTTCCAGAACAGCGGCAGCAGGATAAACGGCAGCGCCGCCAGCGCGGCGAGCACGATCTCGCACGCAAGTTGGAGCGGGGTGTATGAGTAACGTTTTTTCATGCAATGTCACTCCCTGAGGATGTCGACAGGTTCTTACAGCCCCAGTATAGGCGTTTGGTTCGACTTGTCAAGTGCAGAACTGCCGAAGACGACAGCGCCAAATGTGGTATAATAAAAAGGTGCTTGAGGAACTTTGGCAGAGAGGGTGGACACCATGAGCGTTCTTTCCTGGTTTTTTCTCGGGATCGGCGTGTTTGCGTTGGCGATGCTTGCTGTTTTACAGCATGGCTTTGGGCAGGCATACAACTCCCGCCTGTTCGGCGTGAAAATACCGTCGGAGGAAACGGGCAGCCCTGTTTTTCAGGCCATCCGAAAAGCATACCGGCGGCAGGGCAGGCGGATGCTGCTTGTTGCCGCGGCCACCTGTTGGGTGCCCGTGTTGTTCGGCCGGTTTCCGTCTCTTTCGTTTCTGTACTGGATCGTTTGGCTCTTTCTGTTCTATTATCTGGCGGTTCTGCGCCCGTATATCGCGGCCAACCGCAGCATGGCGGCCTGCAAGGCGGAGAGCGGTTGGGCCGCGCTCCCCGGCAGAGAGCCGTGGGAGGACGACCGGTATTGGAAATACGGCCTGTTCTACTGCAATCCGAACGACCCGTCCGCCTGCGTGCCGGGGCAGGTTCGCAACGGCATGACGTTCAATCTGGGCAGCCGGAAAGGGCGCGCCGGATTCATCGCGCTTTGCACCGTCATCACGGCGGTTTTGATCGGCCTGTGTGCTTTCCTGATGCCCATTGATTTCAGCACGCCGCGTTTTTCGCTGGCGCATGGGAGCGTGGTGGTCAATTACCCGGTGTTCGGCACGTCCATCCCGCTTGCGAATATCGAGTCTGTCTCGCTGACGACGGCGGAACCCGATACCAGCTACCATACCAACGGCGCGGGCACCTCCCAGTGGGCGCGCGGCACGTTTGTGCACGACGGTAAAAAAATGACGGTGTTTATTTACTGCGGACGCCCGCCCTATATCAAGGCCATGTTGAAAGACGGTTCCGCTTTTTATTTCAATGAAAAAGCCCCCGCGGATACCCGTTCGGAGTATGCGCATCTCCGGCAGGCGCTCGGGTGGACGGCGGCAGGCTGAGCGATGCCCGCGTTGTGCGGCCAAGCATGACGCTTTTTCCGGCAAACCGCTTTGCAGTGCCCGGTTTGCGCGCGGGTCGGCGGCGTGGTATACTAAAGTCCGTTCCGGGGCGTGCGCACCGGGAATAACAAAGCCAAAGGATGGGCTGCATGACGTTTGAAAAGAAAAAATCCGGTGAAAAGATCCGTGTGCTGTTTATTTTCGGTACCCGGCCGGAGGCGGTGAAGATGGCGCCGCTTTATCTTGCATTACGGGAAGACGCGCGTTTCGAACCGTTGCTCTGTGTCACTGCGCAGCACCGGCAGATGCTGGATACGGTGCTGGAGATCTTCGGGATAAGCCCGGACTATGATCTGGACATTATGAAGGCCGCGCAGACGCTTTCTTATATCACCACGGCGGTGCTGACCGGCGTGGAAACGGTTTTGAAAACCTGCAGACCCGATATCGTGCTGGTGCATGGCGACACCACCACCACCTTTGCCAGCGCGCTGTCCGCGTTTTACCAGCAGGTCCCGGTGGGGCATGTGGAAGCGGGGCTGCGCTCGTTCGATATGTCCTCGCCGTTCCCAGAGGAACTCAACCGCCGCTTGGTGGCACCGATGGCATCGGTGCATTTTTCGCCCACGCCCGCCAATCGGGAAAACCTGCTGGCCGAGCGCATCGCGGCGCCGATCTTCGTCACCGGTAACACGGCTATCGATGCGCTTTCCTATACCGTGCGGAACGATTATGCCTTCAAAACATCCGCCGTGCGGGGGTTGTTTCCGACCGACCGGTGCATTCTGCTGCTCACTGCGCACCGGCGGGAAAATCTGGGCACACCCATGCGGCAGATTTTTGCGGCGGTGCGGCAGGTTGCGGAAGAATTTCCGGATGTGCAGGTGGTCTATCCGGTGCACCTCAATCCGGCGGTGCGGGAGCCGGCGCACGAAATGCTGGATGGCCTGCAGAATGTGCTGCTGTGCGATCCGCTGGATGTGGACGACATGCACAATCTGATGGAACGCGCGTATCTGGTGCTGACGGACAGCGGCGGCCTTCAGGAGGAAGCGCCCGCACTGGGCCGCCCCGTGCTGGTGTTGCGCACCGAAACGGAACGCCCGGAGGCGGTGCGCGCCGGTACGGTGAAAATGGCCGGAGTGGAAACGGAACGAATCTATGCGCTGACCAAAGAACTGCTCACCGACGCGCCGGCCTATGCCGGAATGGCGCGGGCGGTCAATCCATATGGCGATGGACATGCCTGTGCGCGTATCCGGCAGGCATTGCTGTATCTGTTCGGTTGCGGGGAAAAGCCAGTGGATTTTCAGCCGGAACCATGATATGCCCATATAAAAACAGACGTACCTCAGGCAAAAAGGGTACGTCTGTTTTTCGGTTTATGCCCCAAGAAAGCGGCGAATCAGCCGGTTCCTTGGGGTGGAGCGTATCGCTCAATGACGGCGGAGGCGACGCGCAGGCCGTCCACGGCGGCGCTCATAATGCCGCCCGCGTAACCGGCGCCTTCCCCGGCCGGATAAAGTCCATCGATGCCGACGGCCATATAGTCTGCGCCGCGCGGGATGCGTATCGGCGAGGAGGTGCGGGTCTCTACTCCCGTGAGCACTGCCTGCGGCGAGGAAAAACCGTGCAGGCGCTTTTCAAATGTGCGCAGACCGGTTTTCAGCAGATCGGTGACGGGCGGCGGCAGCAGCGTGTCCAACCGTACGGGTGTCACACCCGCAGAGTAGGTGGGATGCACCACGCCGTCCGGCGGGGCGGCAAAGCCGTTGAGGAATCCGCCAACCATCTGGCAGGGGGCGCGGAACTGCCCACCACCCGCCGCAAAGGCAGCCTGCTCCAGTTGCCGCTGGAACGCTACACCGTCCAGCGGCGCGGCAAACGCATCCACCGAGGCAACCAGTGCGGCGTTGGCGTTGCGGCCGTCGCGTTCATAGTTGCTCATGCCGTTGGTGACCACGCCGGCCGCTTCCGATGCCGCTGCCACCACCGTGCCGCCCGGGCACATGCAGAACGTGTAGACCGCCTGTTTCCCCTGCCGCAAGGAGAGTTGGTATTCGCCCTTTGGCAGGCGCGGATGCCCGGTATACTGCCCATAGAGTGCCCGGTCGATCTGTTCCTGCAAGTGCTCGATGCGCACGCCGACGGAAAATGGTTTTGGTTCGAGCCGGACGCCGCTTTGCAGCAGCATTTCAAATGTATCCCGCGCGCTGTGTCCCGCCGCGAGGATCAGCGCGTCGGTCGGCGCGTCTTCTTCTCTCAGGTGTGCCGCTTTTATCCGTCCTGCGTCCAGAACCAGGCCGGTGAGCTGCGTATGGAACCGGATGGAGCCGCCGAGCCGCAGGATCTCTTCGCGGATGGCGCGCACCACGCCGCGCAGCCGGTCGGTGCCGATGTGCGGTTTGGCCAGGCGCGCGATGGACTTTGGCGCGCCGAAACGCACGAACTGCCGGAGTACCTGTTCGCAGAGCGGATCGCCGATGCGCGTGGTGAGTTTCCCGTCCGAAAACGTGCCCGCGCCGCCCTCGCCGAACTGGACATTGGATTTTGTGTCCAGCTCACCGGTTTTCCAGAACCGGCCGACCGCCGCAGCACGTTCCTCCACGTTTGCACCGCGCTCTACGATGAGCGGACGGTAGCCATATTCCGCCAGCAGCAATCCGGCAAACATCCCCGCCGGGCCGAATCCGACAATCACCGGCCGGCCGTGCAGCATTTCCTTGCCCGGTTGCGGGACAAACGCCGTGGGGTTGCGCCGGGTAACGGAGGGGGAAGCGGCGCGCCGCACGGCCGCGTCTTCCTCATCATCAGCCAGGTCAATCCCCACGGAATAGACCAGATGTGCTTGACCATGACGAAGATCGGGTGTACATTTAACGACATATGCCCGGTCGTGCAATGCCCGTGGGATGCCTGCCCTGCGCAGGGCGGCATCCAGTGCATGCGCGTCTTCGGCCTCCAGTGGAAGCCGGATATTGCTGACGATGACTGCCATGGGTTCCTCCTCTTGCAAATAGCGGCCGCAGGGGATGTGGGCGCCTGCCGCGATCTCTCGACAGACTAAAAAAATCGCGGCGGTTTTCTGCCGCCGCGATGACTTGCTGTTGTACGCGTCTGTTCAGACGGGTTATTTGGTTTTGGACACCTGGACGACGGCAGTATAATTGCCGGTTGCCCAGAAACCGGACGGTGTACTGATGGTGACCGGCACGACATACTGCCCGGTGCCGTTGAGTGCTGTGGACATATCGACTACAGCCGTGACGGCAGCGGGCGTGGCCATCTGTGCCGCCGGACCATAGAGCTGGATGCCGTTGATCTGTTTTGTGCGCAACTGCACGCGGTAACCTGATGGCACGTTGACAACCTGTATATCCTGTGTGTTTACGGCCTGTGTAACGGTATCAAGCAGATCGATGCTGACGGTGGCGCTGGAAAGGTTGTCTAGATTTTGCAAGGTGCCGGTGAGCGTCACGGGCAGGACGATCTTGTTGGTGAGGGACAGAGTGCGAAAATCAATGGTGCCCAGATTGATCTGAGTCAGGCTGTCGATTTCCTGCGCGCTGCCTGCAATATGCAACATGTCGGGGGAAACGGTGTATTGCATGTTTTTGGTGTCGAACCCGGCCGGCAGGTTGCTGAAGTTCACCTTGAGCGGTACGGTGCCGGCTTTGAAAACGGGCACTGTGACCGATACCGAGGATACGCTGAGCTTGACATGCGCCAGATTCAGCACGCTGCCCGACGCATCGATCAGTTGGAGACCGGCCTTGGTTTTATAGGTGGCATTGACGCCATTGCCCATATCAACATCCGCGCGCACCTGTGCGACCTGCGCAACCTCGGCGGACGGCCCGGAAACGATGATCTCTTTGGGTGACGCCGTAGCGGTTTCCATCACATATCCGTCTGCCACCTTGCTGTTCTGCACCCGCACGTTCACCGGGAACGTTTTGGATGCCACCGTGTCGAACCGGATCTGGATCTGGCTGGGGGAGATGCTGCGGATGTGGATCTGGCTGTCCGGCGTTTTCAGGGAAGCGTTGAGTTGCAGGGTATAGCTGCCGGATTTGGTGACCGGCGTGACGTCCGGCGTAACAGAGAAGTCTTTTGCGCTCAGTCGACCGATGGTCGTGCGGGGGCCGGATACGTCGATGGAGATATTCTGATTGAGTTTATCCACCAGTCCAAGACCCGCGTCGGCCAGAAAACCGCTTTTGGTATCAATGGTGACCGGTATGCCCGAGACGGTGCGCGTATAACCCGGGCTGACACTGACGACCACGACGAACCAGATGACAAAAGCGGCTGCCACCGAAACGATACGCAAAAAGAGGGTGTTATGCATCAGCCGGTAAAAAAAGCCTTTGTCATTCATTTTCGAAACACCTTGAATCCGGATGTGAACCCATACTTTTTGGAGACGGTCTCCGAAAGCAGGCCGTTCTCCAGTGCGATGCGCAACGTGTCTGTCGTCAGATTGCGCTTGATGACACCGCGTTCTACCAGAGAGATAACCCCGGTCTCTTCCGAAACCACGACCACCAGTACATCGGAACTTTCGCTGATGCCGAGCGCCGCGCGGTGTCTGGTGCCCAGCTCACGGCTGATCTCCTGATTCTGAGAAAGAGGCAGGAAACAGCCTGCGGCAAAGATCCGTCCACCGCGGATAATCATCGCGCCGTCGTGCAGCGGCGATTTGGGATAGAAAATGTTTTCCACTAATTCGGCACTGACGTCGGCATTGACCAGCGTGCCGGTTTTGGCGATCTCGCCCAGTTTGGTATTGCGCTCAAACAGGATGAGTGCGCCGATGCGGTTTTTCTGCAGCATACCGGCGGCAGAACAGACAGCGTCGATGGCCTCTCTGGTATAGTTGTCCGTTTCTTTTCCGCCAAAACCGAACGCACGGAATTTATCCATGCCGGTGCTGCCCATATGCTCAAGCACGCTGCGCAGCTCCGGCTGAAATAACACGACGATTGCCACAAATCCAAATTGCACAACCGTGACGAGCAGGAACGACATCGCTTTCAGATTGAGCCAGAGTGACAGATTATAGGCAATGACAAGCAGCAGCAACCCTTTTACCAGTTGCTCCGCGCGTGTTTCCCGCACGAGCTGGATACCTTTATAAATGATGAAAGCCACCAGAGCGATATCGATCGCGTCCCAGATGGTAAAGGTTTTCATGACGCTGAAAAACGTCTGAAACCCGCTGTAAATGATATTGATCAATTCTGCGCACCCTTTGTCCAGATGCCGGACGCGCACGCCGGCGCATGCCGCCCGCCGTAAAAAATCGGCCGCCCTCTCGCGGCGCGGACAGCGCTTTTTTGCGATAAAACGGGTGCGAACAGGTTCACCGAATCCGCACCGGCAGGCGTTTATTTTATTGTATCATAAAATCCGCGCAAAAAAAAGCGGAGGAAAGAAAACTTCCTCCGCGGCGTGTCTATTCGTGGTGATGATGCGAAGGCATATGCCCCCGGAAGATGCATTCCGCCCGCTCAGGCAAGAAGCCGAGTTTTACCAGATGCTGCTCGGTGGGTTCGTCAAACGGTACTTCCAGCACATCCTTTGTAATGGAAATAGGCAGGTGGCGGTTTCCCAACTCATACCCCAGCCGGGCTGCCTGCACGGGGTCGTGCAGGCGGACGCGAAGGACGGAACAGCGCCGGATGCGTACCGCGATGACGAGGTTTTCATCATGGTACAACACATCGCCGTCGCGCAGAGCGGCGCCTTCCGGTTTGCGGATACCGATTTCCCGCCCGGCCTGTGTGGGCAGGCGCAGAACATGCTTGCTTGCGTCGAACCATTCGATCAGAGCATAATCGATTTCTCGGCCATGTGTTTCAAAGTGAGACAGGTTTCCTTCAACGCCGGTAGAAAACATGGAAACGTCCCCCCTGTTTTCGTGTTCTTGAAAGATATAGATTCCGGATCCATGCAGACGAGGACAGCCGAAGCCAATTGGCTGCCGACGTTCGACCGGTTGTACCCATTATAGAACATCCTTTTGTCAAATTCAACAGATTTTATACCCGATTGGCTCGATTATGATGCATAAAAAAGCGGGAACCTCTGCTCTGCAAAGAGGGAGGCCCCCGTCTTTTATGCCGCGCCGGGCGAATTTCAGGAAACAATTACCCAAATGTCCATGAGCAACTGCTCCAATACCTCATAGGTTGCCTGAAAATATCCGCTGCTGCTCAGCCCGATTCCGGTGCCCCAACTGTTGCGGATCTTGACATTGCCCGTGGATTTTTTAAAGAAAACATGCTGAATGAACTCTTTGGCCTTGCAACCGCTTGCCGGCTCGTCATGGTGCCCGACGATGACCAGTGCATGACCGCCCAGGAGCGCGCCGCGCGGCGCGGGAATGATACCGGTGCTCAGCGTGGTTTGCGACTCAAAATTTTCGTATATCCGGATGCCGATGAGCGGCGTGTGCCCGGCGGAAAGTGCCTGCCGGATCTGGTCGATGCCGGATACGCGGTAGTAGGTGTAGATTCTGTCGTTGTCGAAATTGGCGTTGTTATAAGCCGCCTGTGGGGGCTTTATGGCAAACTTGGAGATGTCATACGGCCAAATGGTCGCGTCGCACACGCCATTTTTGGCCAGAGCCGCACAGGTGTCGCGCAGGTTGCCACCCGCGTCTTGGTTGACCGTGTTCTCAAGGACGCGGACATTATAATATTCGAACAGGTGGGACGGCGTGAACGCATAGCCCTTGATATAGGCGTCGATGGCGTCGATGGCGTGGCTCTGGCAGCTGCCGAGCTGCCCCTGATCCCAGACGGGCGGAAATTTGGCGGTGTAGTCGGTGTCGTGCAGAATGGTAACCGGTGCCAGTGCGGAGAATTTAAAGTCGCGCAAGTCTTCAGGATCTTTTTTTAGCGTGTATTGGTGCGGCATGTGCGAGCCTCCGTGTTCTGTATACCTTTGGCAATCTCTGCGGTTCTGATTTGGGCGTCGGCTCTGATTCGAGCCGCGGACAGGATGCCGTTGGAGACAATATATGCGATAAAGGTGCCGGCTGCCGCAATAATGGCGGTGATTTGCTCGATGCTTCCCTGCGGCACATTGTAAGCAATCAGGATGGATGTGACAAGAGAAATGACGGCTGCCCAAAACGACTTGTCCAAAAGCAGGCTTTGAATGGCGTTTTTCATAAACAATCCTCCTTATTTTCCGGGATACCGAACGTATCCGCTTTTGGTTTCGCTCCCGCGGGCGGTGTCGTACAGAAGAAGTGTGCGCCCGTCTGCGCAGCGTTTCAGGATCGTGGCGTGTTCATATGGGCTGAGCGTGCCCATATATTCGCCATCTACAGTATATGCGGGCTCGTCCGACCTGCCATTTTTCCACTGGCGCCAGCCGGTGTTATGCAGGTGTGCCTCGTCATTGACGATATAGCCGTGAAACCAGCCGTCGGCGGCGTAGTTGGGATACAGCACCTCGGTGAGCTGCGTGGCGTAATCCACCGACAGGATGATGAGCGGGTCACCTGCGTCTACCTGGTGGCTGCTGATGCGTGCGCCATCCCGGTCCCGGATGTAGAAATCCGCCCCGGCACGGCTGTTGGGGGCCTGTGGCAGGCTTGGAACCTCGTAGTAGTCCGACGCTTCACAGGACGGCGCAGGCACGGGTCGGTTGGCAATGGCGGCTGCCGGCGCAGCCAGGAAGATTTCCGCCGTGGCATAGTCCAGATCGACTTTGCCGTTGGCAATGGCGTCTATCTGCCCCCGCTCGCTGTACTGCCAGGCATCCCATGCCCCCCAGCCGACCACATCTCCGGCATAGCCCCGGTAATCGGCCAGCCAGAGCAGCAGATCGGAAAACTGCCCGTGCAGGATGTCATTGGCGTAGGCCGTGTAGGTGTAGAGCACTGGTGTGATGCCGGAAACGCGCTGAAACTCCGTGATGAATACCCGGATGATCTGCCGCATGGAGGCGGCACTCTGTTGTCCGTCGTAGCTTTCTACATCTACGGCAGGAACAAGAGAATATCCGGTGCCCCGGATGCGCGCCCAGAAACTGTCTGCCTGTTCCACGGGGTCGCTGTTAAGACGCAGGAAGTGATACGGCCCCCATGCCATGCCGTGAGCGGCTGCTGCGGTGCGGTTGACCGTCCACATTCTGTCCACATACGATATGCCTTCGTCGGTTTTTATGTAGACGAAATTCTGTGTTTGCGCCAGTCTGTTCCAATTGATCTGTCCGTTGTCGCTTGTTCCGTGATAGATATCCACGCCGTGGCAGTACGCAGTGCCTGCGGCAGGCATAGACGCCCATGCGGGCGTGGCCAGCAGAAACACGGCGGCCAGCAGGGCAGCGGCACATAAAATTTTTCTTTGCATGTCATTCCTCCTTTTGCGGCGGTCTGCCTGTATAATGCATGTGAATCACATCCTTGCCACCGTCATCGGGCCGATGGCGAACCAGTGTACAAGGTGCGCCACGCTATCCGCCTGGATTGCCGTAAATTTGGTTGCCGTCCACACGGCGGTGGATACGGCATACGGTGCGCTGTCCTCCATGGTGGCCACGATGGTAAACGGCACGGCGCTAAATGCCTGCGGGAAAGATACATCCGTGTAAGCGGGGAAAGCGCCAAGCGAGAGTGTGCCCCATTGCAGTGCCAGACCGTTCCCCAGCAGCACATAGCCGTTGGACCCCAGCGAAGCGGATGCTACCGCCGCGAAGGGGTTGTCCAGCCCGGCGTAAACGCGCCCGCTGCCGTCGATGTTTCCGGCCACGATGCTGCTTGCCCCGGCGGGCACCGTGACGACCGCCAGCAGAATCTGGTTGGCTGCCTCCGTGGTGGCGCCGGGAACATCGACGACGGTCGTGGTCATGGCGGTGGCGTCGATTTGCAGCACGATGGCGTCGGTGCGTGCGTTTCCGCCGGTGTTGGTGGGAACGGGAACGGCCTGCGTGGTGTCGTCGGTCGTCAGCACACCATTCAGGATGGCGCTGCCCGCCGCGACGTTGACTGTCATGCCGGATGACGGGGCCGTAACCTGATAGCCGCCGATAATGCCGCTGGTGGTGAGCGCGTTCATTGGCGCGATGAAGTCCGACGCGCCGTAGACGGTCGTACCGTCGCTGAAAAATTGGGTGCGGTTTGCCATGAAATAGTCCTCCTTATCCGGCGTAAGCGCGGCGCTGCGGGCCTTGCGGCTTATATACCACGCTGCCCACGGTGATCTCGCGCGTCTGTTTGTCGTCATCCTGCACCATGCGCAGCACCCGCACGCTGGCGGTGTAGTCGAAGTAGGGCGCGAGATGCAGAGTCACGCGGTCGCCGATGGCGAGATCGTCAAACGGGCAGAGCGTGCCGTCGGTGCAGGTGAGGGTGATGCTGTCCGCCGGAGCGCTGTCCAATGCAAGCGCCGCCTGCGTCTGCGTATCCAGCGTGGATTGATCGGTTACGCCGTCATTGGGGCTGAACGTGCCCTCATACAGGCCGTAGGTGGACTGGCTGGATGCGTCCTGCTGTTCGCTGGTGATGGTCGTGCTGTTGTTGCTATCGTCGGTCACGGTGCTTTCGGCGTAGACGTCGTTGGCGAGGTTGAGGATATCCCGTGCCAGCGTGGGCGCGGCGATGATGTTGTCCGCCTCGCCGCCGTATTCGAGCACATACTGCGGCTTGTCCGCCCCGCGCCGCAGGGCGAAGTGATAGACACGGGCCTCGTCCATCCAATAGTCATAGTTGGCGTCGGCGTTGATGTCTTTGAGCTTGGCAAGCAGCAGGTCGGTCGCCTTGACCTCGCGCGTGGTGTCGATGGCTCCGGCGGCGATGGAGTACCCGGTCAGCCCGATGGGGTAATCCGGGCGCGCGGCCTGCGCGTCGTCGATGAGCTGGCGGTTGAGTATGCCATAGTCCATCGTGGCGTACTGTTTGGCGCGCAGGCGGCGGTATTTGAGCAGGGCATTGTAATCCACACAGTTGAGGGTCAGCTTGGCGTCGTCGAAGCTGTGCCCGGCGATATATCCGCCCCAGATGGGCGTGCCGTCGTCCGCCGCATATTCAAGATGGTTGCCGAGCTGCATGTTGGCGGGCGTGCATTTGGGGTCGGACAGCGCAATGTCCAGCGCCATGGTGTCGATGTCGTTCAGTGTCCAGCCGTATTTCGGCGGGCTGAACTGGTACAGCTCGTCGAGCTGTATGTGGCTGCGGTCAAAGAGCTTGACGTACATTACAGATACCTCCCTTGCAGGCTGACGGTGCAGTGGCGCTTGGTGTCGTAGCCGTTGCGGGCGAACGTCAGCACATTGTCACCCGGCGGGCAGTGTATCCACCCAAGTTCCTGCTTGATGCCGAACGCCAGCGTGCCGTTGAGGTAACAGCCGCGCGTGGCGGGGCGGCAGTCGATGACGAGCGTGTCCGTGCTGCCAAGGGCGAGGTTGACGGAGATGCTCTCCCCGGTCGTGTCATTGGTCACGGATGGGTTGGCGCACGCGCCGGTGATGGTGATGATCGGATAGGCGTCCACATTTCCGGTGTTGGTGATGGTGCCGGTTTCACCCTCGGCGGGGTAGAAAATGACGCCCTGTGTACCGGGGGACACCCATCCGGTCGCCGTGCTTCCGGATTCGACCTGCAGACCCACCGCATATTGCGAGCAGGCTGTGCCGGCCGGAATAGAAATCTGCACGGACGGAATGGACTGCCCGGATTGTGCGGTGAACGTGGCGGGGCTACCGACGGATACGGTCGCGAATGGATTGGGTAGTGTAACGGCTTTGGCGCCATCGAAATACGACGGAAACAATGCCGCCATCTGGGCGGCGGCGAGATTGTAAAGCGGGTTGGATGCATCGGTTCCCATGTCAATAGCCATGAAGGATTGGACGGAGATGTTGTCCCATCCGGATGTTCTTCTGTCGACAATAACCGCATAAAAATTTGAAACCGTTACTGTTACTATGCATGACAATGGCTCATACTTTCCGTCACCTGGATGAGTAACGGCAGTACCATTTTGGGCGTATAGGACTACGCTCGTAGATGTAGCCTGCACATAACAGCGTATGAAATATTTATGACCTGATAAATATGGATAATTGTACATATCAAGCTGGCCACTCTGTGCAGTCGCTCTAAATGTCTGTGTGTTATTTGTGCAAGATACTGCTACCCCATGTCCTACTGCAAATCCCGTCGCCAGATTATTGCTTGACGTGGCGAAATTACCATTGGTTATGACCTGTGTAGCTTGCGCCGTCTGCGTTATGGCCGCCGTCACCGTTCCGGTCGCATAGCCGTTTTTGGCGGTAAGCGAGGCGGTGTAGGCACCCGTGCCGAGTGTGACTGCGTTTACGGGCAGGGTAATGGTGGTATCCGCCGTGGCGGTGCCGGAAAGCGTGACCAGACCGTTTGCAGCCACCTGTGCGGTGACGCCGTTTGCGGACTGCGCGCTGGAAAGCAGCCTGAGCAGGTTCTTGGGGGCTCCGAAGATGACGTCATGCAGCATCAGAATATCCTCCCGACGGCATTTGCCCAAGGTATGAAAATGGAGAGCCGCGTCGATGCGGGATGTGCAGCGATCCGCTGCATGGGGGAAAGCAGATGTTTTGAGCCGTACGTGACATGAGTGCTCCTTTCCGAAGAGTCAGATGAACCGGGCTGTGTCCGGGTCCTGTATGTTTGGGCATCGCGTACGTCAGATCCCGGCAAGGAACTGAAGCTGCTGCAGGAGCTGCTTTTTTCCGCCTGCCTGCGCCAGAGACACCGGCCCGTTGATGTTGATGACCGGGGCCCGGGTGTTATTGGTGGTGATGGGGGCGCTCTGCACGCTGTTCAGCGCCGACATGCCTGCTCGGATGTCCAGTGCGTACGGCGCGGTTTGCAGCGCGGCGGCCATGCCGGAGGCCAGACCGTTCACGGCCGCCAGC
The DNA here is from genome assembly GCF_000178115.2 of Ethanoligenens harbinense YUAN-3. Classification (NCBI taxonomy): domain Bacteria; kingdom Bacillati; phylum Bacillota; class Clostridia; order Eubacteriales; family Oscillospiraceae; genus Ethanoligenens; species Ethanoligenens harbinense. The sequence continues at coordinate 1,729,132 of NC_014828.1, read as the reverse complement.
ACAGAGTCCTGATGTCCTCGGATATCGTCGGCCATTCCGTCCAGCATGTCTTGGGGCCATGTGTGGAAGCCGACCAACGGGCCGGTGTCCGGCTCGCTAAAGTGCAGGAAGCTGCGAATGTCCTGCGCGATGCCGCTTACGGCGGTGCGTACGGCGCCTGCGGCGTTTTGGATGCCCTCGGCAAGGGCGGAAGCAATATCGCCGCCCCATGCCGCCGCTTCCTGCGGCAGAGACTGGAGAAAAGTGGTGCCTGAGAGGAATGCGTCACGGATACGGTCGCCTGTACCGTTGAACGCGCCGGTGACGCTGTGCGCAACCGAATCGAACCAGCCGCCCGCGCCGCTCCAGATGCTCTGGATGCCGCCCCATGCCTGCGCGAACGGGTCGCGCCAGCCGACTGCACCGTCAAAGACGCCGCGCATGCCGCCCCATAAGCCGCGAAACCAGCCGCCCGCGCCGCCCCAGATATTTTGGATGCCGCCCCACGCCTGCGACATGGCCCCCACGACGTTTTGCCCGGCCGCCCGCGCGCCGCCCGCCATGTCGAGAAACCCCGTGCCGACGGCGTCGAAAAAACCGGAGACGACCGTGGAAGAAAAGACGCCGGACAAAACGGATTGCAGCGCCGCACCGGCCGTGCCGCCGATATTGAAGATTTGTGTTTCAAGCGTGCTGATGTCCAGATGGACGCCAAACGAAACGGCACCTACGTTTTCTGCCATAAAAAATCCTTCTTTCCGGCGCTTCGGTCAGTATGCTTCATGTTTCAGCGCCGCCGACCGAACAGCGCTCCAAAGACCTGTTCCAGACAGGCCGCCGGGTTTTCGCTTCCGCCTGCCGCGCGTTCCGCCAGGCGCATTTGCCAGTCCGCGCGCGCCTGACGCGCCGCCGCGCCGAAATGCTCCGCTTCTTCATCGCTTGCCATCCGGATGGCGACAAGCTGCGGGAGGGGCGCTTGTGCGGGCAGACCGGCAAGCAGCGCCGTGAACTCCGGCCATGGAATGTGCGTGGCGGGCGAACGAAGCCGCAGCCCGTAAGCAAACGCGAAGGAGGCGACGATGAGTGGATAATCCTCCTCAAAATCAAAGCCGTTTCTCCGTGCCGTTTCCGGGGCGAAAGGTGGCGCCGGTCTGCGCCTGCCGCGCGGCCTCGCGGAGCTGTTCGACGCTTTTGCCCGTCATGGCGGCAAGCACGCCGAATTGCAGCAGGTTCCAGAACGCAAACGGCATGTTGTGCGCGAGGATTTCCTCCGCCGCCTGCCGTCCGCCCGTCAGCGCGTCCGTGAGCAGCTCGCGCATGAGCGCGCCGCTGTCGGCGCCCGGCTGTATGCCGGTGAATTTCCGCTGCGCGGCCAGCACTTTTTTATAGTCGTTGTCCACTTCATACGCGCGGCCAAACACCGTGACGGTGGGCTTTTGCGCGTCAAAATAAGTATCCAGATTCACATTCATGCGGAAACCTCCAAGTATTAGAAAAATCAGGCCGCCGTCCAAATCGGCGCGCCATCGAACACCGCGTCCCACTCCAGCGCGGAGAGATCGGTGGACGCGCCGCCGAACGGGGTGGAGAGATCGACCACGACATTGCCGCTGAGTTTGGCGCCGCTTGGAAAGTCGATCTCGTAGGGGATGGTGCAGGCGCTGCCGACGGCCAAAAGCAGGTCGGCGATGAGGTCGTTGCCGGGGTCGCCTTCGTTGCGCTGCCCCTTGTGTGTGATGGTGAGGGCCTTGCCTGTCATCAGCGCCCGCTGCCAGCCGTGCTGGTCGAGCGGGTTCCAGGTTTTGACCTGCCCTTTGAGCTTGGGCTCGATGCTGTAAACGTCTTTGACCGCGATGGCGGCGGACGCATCGCCCGCCTTGCCGACTTTGAAAGTCAACCCGTGTGTGGGATAAACAGCCATAAAAATTCCTGCCTTTCACGCCGCGCTTTAAGAGGACGCGGCGGTTTCATATAAAATGTTGACGCGGATGACCATTTCGCAAATATTCGCGCTGTCCCGCCCGACGCCGGCGGGGGCCGCGTCCGGCAGCAGAAACCGACGGACGGGATACCCCCCGACGCGCTCGGATGTGTTGCCCCAAAACAGGGCGTACAGGCTGTCGGCGAGCGCTTCGCAGGCGCCCGCATCCTCGCCCCAATGAATGAGGATGTCCACCGGTAACAGGGCGCAGGACGTGCAGGCGGCGCCGCCGACCGCGAGAATGGAAGCGCCTCGCTGCTTGGGATAAACGCCGAGGCAGAAGGGTTCGCGCTTTGGAATGGCGCTGTGGAACACCCCGGTCCCGGGGTATTTGGTCTTGAGCCAGCCGATGACATCGGATACATGCATCATCGCAAAATCTCCTTTGCAAGTGTTTGAACGGACAAGGCAAACAGCCCGGCGGCTTCACCGCGGCGGCTGCCGCTTATCCACGGTTCCCACCATTCGCCGCGCGCGTTGGCGTTTTTATCACGGCGGAAGTGATACGTAGGATGAAAATACAGGCGGGCGGCCTGCGGCGCGTCGGTCACGATCTCCACGATGCCGTTCCGTGCGCGGGCGGCGTCCACAAAAGTCTGCCGGTTTTGCATCCGCCCACTGTCCATGGGGATGACGGCATCGGCCCGCTCCCGGGCGAGGATCGCCTCGGCGGTTTGCGCAAGGGCGCGTGTGAGCGCGGTTTTCAACTGCTCCAGAGCATTCGATTGCAGGCTGATGGATACCATGCCGTTCGCCTTCTTTTGTTCAGGCAAGGCCCAGCGCCGTGTGATGCACGGTGCCGTCCGGGTTGCGCGGGCGGGCGGCCGTGACAATCTGCCAGGTTCGCCCGCCGATTTCCACGCAGCCGGTCAGCACCGGCAGCCCGGGCGCGATGTCCCCGCCGATGGTGAGGCGGGCGGCCAACTGCACGAGCGTGCCGTCGGCCTGCCGTTTGGTTTTGGCAACCTCCGAAAAATTGCATTTGCCGGTGTAGGAGACGGCTTCCTGCGGCGCGCCGCCCTCCGTCAGTCCGTCGGTAAGACGGACGGTGACGGGCGTGGTATCCCAAATCTGTGCGATGTACGGCACACGCATGGTCACACCCCCCGACAGAGCAGCGACGTGGGTTCGAGATAGCGCCGCGCGCGCGGCGCGAGCCGGGGGAAACTGCCGCTTTGCAGTTTTAGGGACACATCTCCGACCTGATAGCTGTCCACGCCGGCCAGATCGGCAAGGCCGCCGGCGGCTTGCAGGTGGTCGGCCTGCGCGCAGACGGCAAACTGCACCTGCCTTTGGCAGAACGCCGTAAGAGCCGCGAAGCCGCCCTGCGCGCCGATGTGCCCATACACCGCGCTGTCGATGTCGTCGGTGGCGCGCGCCAGCAGGTTTTCAAGCGCGGTGCCGGCGGGCAGCGTGCCGCCGTAGGTATTTGTGTAAAAATCCGTATCCGCATAAGCCATGGGAAAACCTCCTTCGCCCGCGTTTTGGAAAGGTTATGCGCCATACTCCGCCGTGTCCACATCGACATAGACGCTGTCAATGGCGTTGTCTTTGCCGTTGGGGAAGACGAACACGTCGGAAAGCTGCCGGTTCTGGTAGAGATAACCGTCGCCCTCGGTGTGCGTGCCGGGCGCAAAGAAATAGATGCTGGAAATTTTGGGCACGCAGAAGGTGGTGAGCTGGGACGCGATGAGAACGTTAATCTTATGCGAGCCGGTGACGGAAGCGGTGTGCGCCACCGGTGCGAAGCCGGACGTGAAATCGAATTTGTCGTAAAATCGCTCGTCGTCGATGACCTCAACCACCGGTACGCCGTCAATGTTGGTCACGCGCGTTTCCAGCCCGACGCCGTCGTTGGTGAGGGCGGTCATATTGATCTGCCGGGTGAACAGGGGCGACTGCTCGAGTGCGCTCATTACGGCACTGGTGACGTACATGACGAGCGCGCCGCGCGCCCGATAGCGGCGCAGTTTGCCGGCGGCAAGGAAGCCTTTGAGCGTTTCAAACACATTGGCGGGCGAAAAGGCATTGTCCGACGCGGCGGTGGCGGAGTGGTAGCCGCTCTGTGCCTGCGCGGCCTGCGCCACGCGGGAGAAAAAATAGGCGCAGAGCTCCGGGACGGCCTGCGTTTTCTGGAACACGTCGGAGATGTTGCGGATGGAAGCGACCTCGTTGGTTTCGTCTACGTCGGCCTTGTCCACGAGAAACTGGATGTCGCGGTCGAAGCCGACGGTATAGGTGTTGTCGGCCTGCGTGAAGGTGCCGGTATTCCAGCCGCCGCTGCGCTTATGCGCGCCGAAGCCGCTGGTGCTCATCTGGGTGAAGTGGAACACGCGGGCCGAAAGCCAGCGCACATTGGTGGTGATAAACGGGGAACAGAGCGCTTCCTGCGCGAAAATGTCCAACAGTTCATTGTTCCACTGCTCGGCATAATTGAGTGCCATGGTAGTTCCTCCTTTGCGGGGCGGCATGCGGGATGCCGCGTTGTATTCGGACGGTTAGCCGCGGAATTTATTCCACGGTTTGACGCGGGAGGCCGCGGGCGCGGCGCTTTCCCGGTGTGAAGGAGTGCTGTTTGCGCCGATGCGCAGGCCGGGGGCTTTTTCATCCTGTGCGGAGAGTTTCAGCTCCGGAATGTCCGCCAGCACGGTCTGCACGGCTTTTTTGACGGCGGCAGCGTCCGGCCCGGTTTCCTCATCCACGGGCACGGCGGCGAGATCGGCCAGCTTGGCGGCGTAGGCGGCGCGCTTTGGCGGCACGCCGAGGGTGACGGCGGCGAGTTTGGCCTCGGCGGCGAGGTGCCGCCGGTTGGCTTTGGCGAGGCGGCCGGGAGCCTTGCGCCGCTCCTCGGCCAGCCGCTTTTCGACGGCGGTGTCAAGCTCTTTTTGGGTATAGCGCTTTTCATCCGTCCGGGCTGCGGCCGGGATATCCGGCGCCGCGTTTTCTTCCCGATGATCTGCCATGAGTTCCTCCTTTGGTCGCGGTGGGTGCTCTGCCGTTTTCGCCCGGCGGGCGGCGCGCAGCTTTTTTCGTCTTCAGCCGCTTTGGACGCGGGCGCGGGTGGCGGGAACATCTGCTTTTATGTGTTCTGTTTGGCGGGCGCGCGTTCTTCTTTGATGCGCGCGACTTCCTGCCGCTTTTCCTCCGTGCTCATGTTATGGCCATAGAGTTCTTCCACCGCGCGCTCGATGGAGAGCACGCCCGCTTGTCTGGCCTGCCCGACGGTGGCGGCGACGCTTTCAAACGACGGGTTGGCGTATTCCCCCCAACTGACGGTGCAGGCATACTGCCCGACGGCCCGCCCCGCGAGGATGTCCTCGACGGCAAGCGCGGCTTTTGCCAGCTTTGGAAGCGCCTGCTCCAGAGCGGCCACACGTTTGGCGCGGCTGTACAGCGTGGTTTTTTCTTTTTCGCGCTGGGCGGAGGCGTTATCGCGCTGCTCCATGCCGAGACCGAGCGTGGACGGAGAGAGCAGGCCCATGAGGGCGATCTCCAGATCGGCGGCGTATTTCCGGCGGTAGGCGTCGCTGCGGATCTCCGGCTGGACGACCTGCACCTGCCCGTTTTGCGTCTCGGACATGGTTCCGCGCACGGCGATGAACTGATTATCAAAGGGATTCGGTTCGATGGGCGCGCCGGTCGATGTATCCCGCGGGATGAGGTCGAGCGGGATATACCGCGCCGCCCGGCCCGCGCGCACCGCGTCCGTCCATTGGCTGATGTCCTCGTCGAGCGCGTCGAACATGTCGCATTTGCCGTCGAACACGCTGCGGCCCCGGCCCGGAAACATGGGGGAATGGGCAAAAGCGAGCGGCACGGCCCACATGACCGGCGCGGCCCATGCGACCGGCTTGAGATCCGCAAGCTCGTGAAACGCCGCGGCGTCGGCCGGACGGCCCAGCCGGTCGCAGAGCGCATAGCGCACAAAGCCGGGGCCGTAGGTTTCGGTGAACTGAAAACGCTGCCCGTCCAGCTCTTTTTGTGTGTAGAAAAGCACTTCGGTGATCTGGCCGCGCACGGTGGTATAGCTGACCTGTTCGCCGCTGTAGAACTCAAGCAGCGGCAGGGGAGAGACGCCGGGATCATAAGAAATTTTGAACGCGCCGTCGCCGGTCACGTCGGTCTCTACCACGGCGCGGCGCACCAGCTCGGCAAAATCGTTCGCGGCGGCGATGCGGTTCCATCTTGCCTGCGCCTCGACGGCGTTTGGCCCCGAAAACGCGACGGGCTGCATGTCGGTGGCCACGATGTCGGCCAGCTTGTCCACGCAGAGAGCGGGCAGGCCGGTGTGAATCTTGCGGATCTGCATGCCGCGCGAGGGCACAGCCGCCCAGAAGCGCGAGCGGTTGACCCCGTCGCCCGCTGCGGAGGCCGCGCAGCTTTTATAAAACTGGAACAGCTCCGACGGCTCGCCGCGATACCAGATGCGGTTTTTGGCGACGTTGGCCGCGTGGCTGTACGGCTCGTAAATGGTGGCGGAAAAGGCGCCGGCGGGCTGAAAACGCAGCTTGGACACGATGCGCTGCCGGACGGCGGACAGGGTTTGCTCCATATCGGACATCCATCCCATTTGTTATCCCTCCTGTAAAAGCAGCATGGTTTCGGCAACGCCGGTGGTGGCGTCCGGCGCGTCGTCGTGCGCGTTTTTCCCCGCGCGCTGATAGGACAGCATGGCGGCGGCATATTCCGGCCAGCGGCCGCGCCAGTCGGCGGGGAAACGCAGGTGCAGCGCCAGCCACGGCGCGGCGGTGAGAATGCGCGCCTCTTTATTTTTGCTCTGTGTGAACCAGCGCACCTGCGTGCGGAAACAGCGCAGGTCTTCCTCCAGACAGCGCGCCACGGCGCGGGCAAAGCCGCGCCCGCCGTTGTTGCTCTCGATGCGCGCCCGGGTGACGCCCTGCGCCTTTAACCGTCTGGCAAGCTCCGGTTCGGTGATCTCCATCGGGGCGGCGGTGTAATACACGTCGAGGACGTAGGCATCGTGCCCGCGCACGCCCCAGATGACGGCGCAGAGCGCGTCGGAGCCGGTGTCCGCCGTGTCTACATAAGCGAGACGCTCGGAAAAATCCGGCGCGCCGCTTCTGCTCTGGGGCGGAACGTCATACGTTTGGAACACGCCGTAAAGCCGGCCTTTGAGGTCGATTGGCTCTTGCTGATAGTTGGCGGAGGCGATGTCCGCGCCCATCAGGCGGCGCTTGCGCTCATAGGTGCGGCGGGCGAGAATGTCCGGGCAGAGCATGGAGCCGTCTTCCCGCAGAGCCTTCATGCGGATGACGCGGGGCGGGCGGCCCTGCGCGGTGAAGAGCTTTTCCGCCCGTCCGGCAAGGTCGCCGGTGGCCCAGCGTGTCATGATGAGCAGGATCTTGCCGCCTTCTTCCACCCGCGAAAGCATGGTGTCGGTGAACCAGCTCCACTGCGCGTCGAGCAGGGCGGCGTTGTGGGCCTCGTAGGCGTTTTTGATGATGTCGTCGAGGATGAGCAGCGAGCAGCCGAAGCCCGTGGCCGTGCCGGTGGGGCTGGTGGCCAGATAGCTGGCAAACTGCCCGTCCAGCGCCCAGAGGGTGGAGGCCGCTTCGCCCCGCTTGACGCGCAGACCGGGAAAAATATCGGAAAAGACGGTTTGACCCGGTTCCGCTTTTCTTTCCATAACGGCGGCGCGCACCGTTTTGGAAAACGAAGCGGAAAGGCGCTCGTTGTAGCTGCCGGTCATGATCTTTTCGGCGGGGCGGCGGCCGAACACCCACTGCGCGAACAACCCGGCGGTGCGGCTTTTGCCGTGCCGGGGCGGCAGGTTGAGGATGAGCAGCTCCTCCGCGCTCTCATAAAATGCCTGCATGGCCCGGCAGAGCGCGGCGAGATAGGCACGATCCGGCTTGTAGAACGCCGGCGCGCGCAGGCGGCAGAAGGTGTAAAAATCTTCTCCGGCACGGCGCAGGGCGGCTTCCGCTTTTTCGGAGGGACGGCAGGCTTCCATCCAGCCCGTCAGCCGCCGGATGTTTTCAAGCTGCGCGGGCATGCGCTTTCCCCCCTTTCCCGCCGCAAGGCGGCTTTCTTTTCCTTTAAAAAGGCATACACTTCGTTATACAGCGCGGGGCGCTCTCGGGCGAGCGCGGTGAAAAGCATCCCGCCGACGGAGTCGAGTCCCCGTTCGACGCTGAGCTGTGCGGTGAAATCGGCCCGTTTTTTATAGGCGGCGGCATTGATGAGCCCCACGGCGGCGTGGATGGCACGCTCGATGGACGCCGCATCCGCCCCGTCGGATTCGGTGAGGGCGCGGAGCACATGCCCCATGGCCAGCCGGAGCACGGCGTCGCTTGTTTCCAGCGCGGGGCAGCGCTCCACCTCCGCGAGCATTTTCCGCAGGTCGTTCTGCGCTTTGCGCAGGGTCGCTACATTGGCGTTGAGCGTGGCCGCGTATTCGCTGATGCTCTCGACGCCGGTTTGCAGCCCGTGACCCGCGAGATAGGCCGCGATCTCGAAATAGGACTCGCCGCCGAGAAGCATCTGCTCCACGGTGTCGCGCACCGCGGGGGACAGGCCGCGGATGGGGTTTTGCCCGTGGTTTTCCATCGGCTTCCTCCTTTCAAATATGCACGGCCGGGTCGCCGGCATAGCCTTTGAGAAGCTGCATGCCTTTGGCCGTAAGCCGCAGGACGGTGGTTTCATCCGCTTGGGAAACGTCGGCGCGCCGGTGGGCGGCGCCGTCCTCCGCGCGGAGATAGCCCGCGTCCTGCAAATAAAAAAGGGACTCGCGCAGCGCGCCGGGGGAGAGGTCGGCCAGCGCGTACCGCAGGCTGTGCAGGCGGATGTCGTTCCCCTGCAAAATGTTGACGGTGCGGAGCACCCGGCCGTTGTTTTCCGCGAAAGCGCCGGCCTCGATGCGGCGGGTGAGTTCTGCTTTATCCAATGGTTCGTTCTCCTTTCAGCTCGAGCAGGATGTCATAGATGCGGTCCTGCCGCCTGTTGAGGTCGGCAATCTCCCGCACGAAATCGTCCTTGCGGATGGTGTTCTCCTTCAGCGAGTCGATGCCGCCGGAAAGCCTGCACATTTCCGCGCGCAGTTCGTCTTGCAGGCCGCCCCATTCCTCTTTGGTGACGAAGCGGTCTTTGATTTCGCTGAGATCCGCTTCGTGCCGGTCCACCTGCGCGATGGTGCGCCGGAGGAAAAAACCGACGACGCCGACGCCGACGGAAAGCGCGAGCGGGGGAATGGCGTTGATCCAGGTGGCTGTGTCCATACTGTCTGCTCCCGGTGTCTGGTTTTCCGGGGACGAACGTCCTCCGGTGTGGGTTTAAAGCACGTTCTTACTATAGTGAGTTTTCAAACAAAAAAATACTGCACGCCTGCAGTATGGGCGTGCAGGAAAAGACTGCAGGGCGGGTGTGCAGGCATACACCGCGCAAAGCGCGGCGAATGGCCGCAGCAGTCGGATCGCGCGGCGGGCGGGTTACGCGGACGGGTGAAAAAGGCGGGACAAACCGGCCGGATGAAAAAGAAAAATTTCACTCTTTTTTGTTTTGCATGCGGTATGCGGTGCTTGGGGCTGCGGCGCCCCATGCACAGTGCGAAATGCCCATTTATTGGATATTGTGGTTGATTTATTTATCAAAAAGGTGTATGATTACAATATCGTTACAATACGGTTACGGAAGAAAGGGACTTTGCGATGGATATCATGCGGAAACGGACGTGGGCCGTACGGGCGGCGGCGGTGTCGTTGGCTGCGCTGCTGTGCGCAGGGGCTGCGGCTCCGCTTCCGGCGTCGGCGGATTCCGTTGAAGCGCTGCAGAACCAGTATGCGCAGCTGCAGAAACAGCAGCAGCAACTGCAAAGCCAGATATCCTCGCAAAGCGGCGCGGTGCAGGCCGGACAGACGCAGATCACAAATCTGAATGCGCAGATCGGCGTGACGAAGCAGCAGATTGCGCTACTGCAGGCGCAGGTGGATGCGACCAACGCGGATATGCAGAGCAAAGAGCGTGCCATCACCGACACGCAGGCGCAGCAGGACTATAACATGAATTTGCTGAAACAGCGGCTGCGCGCCCTGTATATGAGCGGGCAGGACACGTTTTTGGATGTCCTCTTTTCTTCCTCCAGCCTTTCGGATTTCTTCACGCGGGTCGAGATCGTGCGCGCGGTCTCGTCACACGACCAGAAGATCATCAATGACCTGAAGCAAACGGAGAGCAGGCTTCAGGAAGACCGCGCCGCCTTGCAGAAAACCCAGCAGGATCTGTTTGTGACGCAGGGGCAGATGACCGCCAAGCAGAACGCGCTCAACGGGCAGGTCGCCGCGCAGGCCCAGATGGTCGCGCAGGCGCAGGCCGGCATGCAGGCGGCGCAACAGCAGGCTGCGGCGGTGAGCGCACAGGCTACGCAGACCTATGCCAAGATCACGGAGGCTTTCGCGGAGCAGGCCGCGGCCGCCCGTGCGGCGGCATCGGCCGGACAAGGGGGAAGCTTCTCCGGCCCGGTCACAGTGGGCGGCGGCAAGCTGGACGCTTCCGTGCTGGCCTATCGGGGCCTGGTGACGCAGATAGCCGCTCAATTTGGCGCCAGCCCATATGTGAACCTGATTATGGCCGTGATCCAGCAGGAAAGCGACGGGCAGTGCGACGACGTGATGCAGTCTGAATATGGAAACGCCTGCACGCCCGCGCAATCCATTGCCGACGGCATACAGGAACTTCAGGAAGATTTGCAGATGGCCGGCTGCACGGGGCCGGATGATATTGCCGCCATCCAGCTCGCCCTGCAGGGGTATAATTTTGGCTGGACGTTTATTCCATGGGCAAAGAGCAACGGGGGCTACTCCATCGCCAATGCCCTTGCTTTTTCCAAAATGAAAAACAGCAACGGCTACGGCGACCCGTACTATGTGCCGCATGTGCTGCGGTATTACACCATTGGGTAAAAGCCGCGCGCCGATTCGGTTGCGTCCGTTCAGAAAATGGTATATAATGTCGGTTATATGGCACGGGTGATATAGTCATTGATTTTTATATAGAGGAAGAACGGATTGATGGGCGTGGCAGACAAGAACGACCGGGAAGCGCTGGCGTATTTTAAAAAACTCAACGATACCTTATTTTTGGCAATGCGATATGTGGACAGGCACGGTGTCATCGTGATTCCGACCGACTCCAATATGCCTGTTTTCAGCGAAAATCCGTCCCATTTCTGTGTGAACGGCACGATATTGGATGTCGGCCTGTTTCCGCAGTATAAGTCCATGTGTATCCTGCAGCTGTTGGAAGAGCATCCGTGGCTGGTGGATACCTATCCGCGCATTCTGCCGGAAAACCGGGAGATCGTCAAGGTTGCAAAGGCCCTGCGCCTCAAAGACCGGGCGCACCTGCGCGAAAACTGCCGCGAACTGCGCGGCAGGCTCTGCGCGGACATCGGCAAATATCTGGGGCAGCCGGTCATCGAGACGAACGGGGACAAGGCGCTGGAAGAAAAAGTCGATGTGCATGTGCTCCTGCTGTATCATCACGGCGATACGTTTTCCGGCATCACCAAGACGTTTTCCGACCAATATCTGTCCGTTTACAGGAAAATCAAGGCGCTGCTGGACAAAACCGCCGACAAAAGGGCGCTTGTCGGCAAGTGCCTCATCACCTATGCGGCGGAAAACGGCAAATTCATCGCCACCCTGTTCCTGGACGCGGATGGCGGCGATGCGGCATATTATGAGGCAGTGGGCAAGCTGAAAGACTATGTGCTCAAGCACCGGATGACGGTCGGTTTTCCGATGCAGGTCCGGGACAATCAGGACATGGCCCTGCAGACAGAGCGGATCGGGTATATTTCCCGCATCTTTGAAGGCTATAGCGTCTATATCTTCAACTGAGCCCCGGACATGCGCGCGCCGCGGTATGAGTGTGTGGAAGCGGGCCGGAGTGGCGCAAAGCGCTTGACAAATGTGCACAAATGTGGTATTGTTAACTTCTACAAGTGGACTCAAAGAGTATACTTGAGAATCAGCAAAGGCAGGTTCCCAATGAGAGTAACGCAAGAGAGCGATTACGCGTTGCGCGTCATCATCTTTCTGTATCAGAGGGGCATCGGCGAGCGGGTGGAAGCGCGGGTCATTTCGGAAAAAGAGAATATCCCGCTGCGTTTTCTGCTCAAGCTGCTGCGCAAAATGGCAGCGGCCAACATCGTGCGTTCCTATCGCGGCAGCGGCGGCGGCTACGCCATTGAAAAGCAGCCCTCCGAGATTTCAGTGCGCGAGGTGATCGAGGCTGTGGAAGGCCCCATCTATGTGAACAAGTGCCTGGGGGACAGCTCGCAGTGCAATCTGGATCGCACGTCCACATGCCACATCCACCGTGCGCTGCAGATGGTGCAGGACAAGCTGCTGGCCAATCTGGACGAGCTGACCTTTGAGCAGATCCTAAAACTTGAACCGTAACCATGATCGCATAGGCATCCCCGCGGACTGCGGGGGCACCGGGCTTCGCGCGCCGCTGCGGCGCGGCGGGGCTTTTTTGTGTACCTGCCCGTTTTGGCGGGATGTGCCTGTCTGCTCTTGACAAGGCCCCGGCCAGGCGGTACAGTTAGAGATGAAAACAAGAGGATGAGGAGGTTGGTTGCAGATGTCGTTGCTGCAGTTGCTGTCAAAACGGTATTCGGTGCGGGCCTACAAGCCCGACGAGGTGGAGCATGAAAAATTGCAACTGGTGCTGGAGGCCGCCCGCCTGGCGCCCACCGCGTGCAACCGTCAGCCGTTCCGGATCATCGTTGTCAAAACCGCCGGACGCGCGGAAGAACTCAAAAAAATCTATGCCAAGGACTGGTTTGTGCAGCCGCCGTATATCCTGGGCATCGTCTGGGTAAAAGGCACGGAGTGGGTGCGCCGGAGCGACCAGAAACCCTATGGCGACCTCGATGCCGGCATCGTGTTTGACCATCTGGTGCTGGAGGCGGCCGATCAGGGCCTGGGCACCTGCTGGGTGGGCGCATTTGATCCCGAAGCCGCCCGGTTGGTGCTGCAGATGGAGCCGAACTGGGAACCGCTTGCGTTCACGCCGCTCGGCTATCCGGTGGAAGAACCGGTGCGCAAGATCCGCAAGCCGCTCGCCGACCTCGTTGTGTATCGCTGAGCCGGCGTGCATTGCTTTTGGCACGTGCCCGTGATACAATACAAATGCACCGTTTCAATCAAACGGTGCATTTGCGTAGAGCGCAAAATCCGGCCGTTTTGCATGCTGCGGCGTCCGGCGGTTTCAAAATAAAGTGAAAAAAAGAAATGAGGACAGGTTATGGTAGTGGGACCAAAGACCCGTGGCTTTATTTGCACCACGGCGCATCCGGCGGGGTGTGCCGCCAATGTGGCGCGGCAGATTGAATATGTCCGTGAACAGCCGCGTTTCGAGGGCGTGAAAAAAGCCCTTATCATCGGCTGCTCGACCGGCTATGGGCTGTCCACGCGCATCGCGGCGGCGTTCGGTGCGGGCGCGTCCACGTTGGGCGTGGCGTTTGAGCGCCCGGCCTCGCGCACGCGCACGGCCACCGCGGGCTGGTACAACACCGCCGCGTTTGAGAGCTTTGCCGGGCGGGACGGTCTGTATGCCAAAACCGTGATGGGCGACGCGTTTTCCGACGCCGTCAAAGAGCAGATCATCGACCTCATTCGCAGCGATCTCGGCAAAGTCGATCTGGTGGTTTACAGCCTGGCCGCGCCGCGCCGCGCGGTGGGGGATGTCACTTACAACTCGGTGCTCAAACCGGTGGGGCAGCCGTTCACCAGCAAATCGCTGGATGTTGCCAAAATGGAAGTGGACACCGTGACCATCGAGCCTGCCACGCAGGAGGAGATCGACGGCACCGTTAAAGTGATGGGCGGGGAAGACTGGCGCTGGTGGATCGACGCGCTGCGTGAGGCGGACGTACTGGCGAAGGACGCCACTACGATTGCATATTCGTACATCGGGCCGGAGCTGACCTATCCGGTCTACCACGACGGCACGGTCGGCCTGGCCAAGCGCGATTTGGCCGAGGCGGCCAAAGCCATCGACGCGGAGCTGCGGGCCGGCGGCGGTCATGCGTACGTTTCGGTCAACAAGGCGCTGGTCACGCAGGCCAGCGCGGCCATCCCGGTGGTGCCGCTTTACATTTCCATCCTGTTCAAGATCATGAAAGAGCAGGGTACGCACGAGGGCTGCATGGAGCAGATGTATCGCCTGTTGGCGCGGAAGCTGTATGTGCCCGCCCCGGAACTGGATGCCGAAGGTTTCCTGCGGATGGACGACTGGGAACTGGCGCCGGCCATCCAGGAAAAAGTCAATGCGGCCTGGCAGGCCATCTCCAACGAAAACCTGAAAACGTATGCGGATCTGGAAGGATATCGCCGGGAGTTCTACCAGCTGTTTGGCTTTGAGGTGGACGAGGTGGATTATACGGCGGATGTGGAGATCGGGGTGGACATCCCCAGCATCGGCTCCGCGGAATAAGCGGACGTTTTTCAGAAGAAGAGGCAGGGTTCTCTCTTGCCTGTGAAGGAGGCGGAAGACATGCAATCGCGTTTTTTGCACACCAACATCAATGTGACCGACCTTGAAAAGAGCGTCGCGTTTTATGGAAAAGCGCTGGGGCTCAAGGAAGCCCGGCGCAAGACCGCCGCCGACGGCAGCTTCATCCTTGTCTACCTGGGCGACGGCGAAACGGATTATCTGCTGGAGTTGACCTGGCTGCGGGACCATCCGCAGAAATACGACCTGGGTGAAAACGAATGGCACATCGCGTTCCGTGTGCCGGACAAAGCGGCCGCCCATGCGTTGCACACGGAAATGGGCTGCATCTGCTATGAGAACCATGACATGGGCCTGTATTTCATCGAGGACCCGGATGGATACTGGCTGGAAATCCTCGGCTGAGTGCGCTCTGCCGTTCAAGACGCACAAAACCGCCCTCCATATGCGGAAGGGCGGTTTTTCAGCGGTGTTGTTCCGGTTCAGTCGGCGCTGCGCGGGTAGTGGAAATGCTGGCCCCGCCGCGTGATGGCCTGGATGGGCTCGCGGAAGCGGGCGGCGTCCTGATCCTGCCGCAAGCGTGCGAAAACGTTATAATCTTCCCAGAAATGCATGGGAAAGACCATCTCCGCGCCCACGGTCTGCATGAAATAGGAAAGTCCCCAGAGATACTGTTTCTCCAGACGCGGGTCCACCGGAACGAACGCGATGTCGAAATGCCGCCCGCGCAGCTTGTCGATTTCCCGCTTGTATTTTGCGGCCATCTGCGCATTTTCCTTCTCGGGCTCGCCCGCCCAGTGCCACCAGTTGAGGTCGCCGGCATGATAAATGGACAGGCCGTCGGTCTCTACCGCAAACGCCACGCCTTCGTCGGTGGATTCCAGCGTCTGCACCGTTACATCGTCCAGCTCCAGGCGCTTTCCGGGCGTGACCACCGTCGTGTTTGCCGCACCCTGCGCCGCTCGGATGTCGGAGGAGAGCACATACCGCACATGCGGCAGCTTTTCCGCCCAGTCAAGGATGAGGCGGTTGAAATGATCCGCGTGGTGGTGGGAGGAAAAGACCACCACCTGTTTGTCCCGAAGCTCGGCGGGCTCGATCACGCCCGCGTCCAGTCCGCGGGTGACGGTGATCGGCTTGTCGTTATAATAGTCAAAAATCAGAAAATGTTCGGTTGTTTGCACAGCAAAGCCGCTGTGCCCCAGATACCAGATATCGGCTTCTTGTTGCAGTGCTTTCATAGGGGTTCCTTTCCGGATATCCCGCGCCGTGCGGCTATTCGCACAGGCGGACTGTATGGGCGGTTTGGTATGTCGTTTTCAAAAGGACGGCGGATTTCGCCGTAACAGGATTATACACCCAAACGCGCGGCGCGTCCACATAAAAGAAGTAAATCTCTGGAAAATGTATTGAAATCCGAATGGATTGCATATATACTGAGCAGAGAAAGACCGCGCTGCCTGCCTATGGCGGGGCAGACGCGGGCACCATGAAAAAAAGGGAAGTGTAAAGATGGCGGAACATGCTACGGAGTTGTTTTTTCTCACACCGGCCGCCGGCAAAAGGCTGATCGCCAAGGCGGTCTGCGCGCTCACGGAAGTTAAGCGCGCGCTGCAGTTGGGCACGGTGGTGGTTCTGGCCGGGACGACCAACTGCTATGTGGCGCAGGAGATCATGGTGCACCCCCTGCGGGGCGGCGCGTTTGACCGGCAGCACTTTTTCCGCGGCATCACCTTACCTCCGGCAACGAAGATGCCGGAGCAGGCCGCTCCGTTCCCGGGCGATCTGATCATTGAAAAGGGCGTCATCCAGAAGGGGCAGACCATTTTCGACGTGGCGCCGCGCCTGGGCAAAGGCGACATCATTATCAAAGGCGCCAACGCGGTGGACACCGCACACCGGACGGCGGGCATCTTGGTCGGCAATCCCCAGCTTGGCACTTCCGGCGCGATTCTGGAGGCCGTGGTGGGCCGCCGGGCCGGGCTGATTGTGCCGGTCGGGCTGGAAAAACGGGTGCCCGGGGATATCGGGCAGATTGCCGCGAAGCTCGACGCTTCGTCCGCTTCCGGGCTGCGGATGCTGCCGGTGAATGTTGGCAGCATCGTCACCGAACTGGAGGCCATCCGCATCCTGGCGGGCGCCGAGGCCGAACTGGCGGCGGCGGGCGGCGTTGGCGGCGCCGAGGGCGGCTGCTGGATTCTGGTGACCGGCACGGAGCCGCAGCTGGACATTGCCGCCAAACTGCTCAAACCGTTGGTGACCGAACCGGCATTTGCTCTTTAAACGTTTTCGTCCAATCTAAAAAAAACGGCATCGCCGGATGGATCGTATGAACGACCGCGGCGGTGCCGACTGTATTTTATCAAAGGGGCTGGTTTCGGCTGGCACTGAAACAGCCGGGAGGCAGGGGTTCAACGATGCAGAAATTCAAGCAGATGCTTTCAGCGATCAAGGAACGGGCGGCGGCATTGGGCGCGCGCCTGCGGCGTCTCGCCGGCACGCCCAAGGGGCAGGTGGGCCTGATCTTAGCGGCCAGCGGTGTGATCGCGGCGGTGATCATCATCAAAGTCATCGTGCAGATCCCGGCGTACCATATCCGCAGTGTTCCCGGCAGCACGTCGGGCGCTTCTGTTCCGTCGGTCAGCTCTGCCGCGGTCGGCTCCGAGACATCGCAGAAAAACAGCAGCGGGGTTTCCGCGGCGTCGTCCGGGTCGCGGGCGGTTTCGTCAGGCGGCGGCTCCGGCAGCGTGCCCGCGTCCAGCCGGACTGCATCGTCCGAGTCGTCTTCCGCCTCCGTTTCCCATACAGGCACAGGTGTGCCCTCCTCCGAGCCGTCCGCTTCCTCCAACCCGGAGCCGTCAACACCGTCGGGCAGTTCTTCCGGCATCGGGCCTTCGTCCTCACCGGAGACATCTTCGTCCGACGGCGGGAGCACCGTTTCGGTGCAGCCATCCTCCACATCTTCTGTAAAAAACGCCGATTCCTCGTCCCGGAATGCATCGTCGGCGGTAACGGAACCGTAAAGGTTGTCAGTCCAGCCGCAGCAGTTCGGCCAAATGAGTGTATTCGGGCGCAATAGACACACGCACCTGCGGCGGTTCCGGAAAGAGCTTTGTTTTTTTGTCCAATGCGATGATGTGGCCTTCGGAGTAGATGGCGATGCTGTCGCAGATATCGTAGGCTTCTTCCAGATTATGGGTTACAAACACCGTTTGCCCGCTGTAATTGGACAGGATGGCGAGCAGTTCCTCTTTCAGCTCTTTTTTCAGGCTGTAATCCAGCGCCGAAAACGGCTCGTCCATCAGAAGCACATCCGGTTCCAGAATAAGGGAGCGCGCGAGCGCCACGCGCTGCTGCTGCCCGCCCGAAAGCTGGGAGGGATACCGGTCTTTTTGCGCCGTGAGCCGGATGACCTCCAGAAAATGTTCGCCCCGCTCCAACTGCTTCTTCTTGGGCAGGCGGCGCAGCCCGAAGATGATGTTTTGCAGCACCGTCATGTGCGGGAAAAGGGCATAGTTCTGGAACACATAGCCGATTTTCCGCTTTGCGGGCGGGATGTTGCACCGCTCTTCCGAATGGAAATAAACCGTGTCGTTGACGCGGATATACCCTTCGTCGGGCGTTTCCAGGCCGGCGATGCAGTTGAGCGTCATGGTTTTGCCCGCGCCGGACGGGCCGAACAGGCACAGCTTTTTTTCGTCTGTGTGCAGATGGATATCCAGCCGGAACTTGTCCAACTGCTTGTGTATGTCCAGGTCGATCGCCACGCCGGTGCCCTCCTTTTACCTGTATTTCTGCTTGTGTATCAGCCAGCGGTTCAGGCCATAGGTAGCCAGCAGAGAGATGGCGGTGATGATGAGGACCAGTATATAGGCGCGCACCATATCGTTGCTCTGCATGGCGATGTAGATGGCGACGGGGATGGTCTGCGTTTTGCCGGGGATGCTTCCGGCGATCATCAGGGTCGCGCCGAATTCCCCGATGGCGCGTGCGAACGACATCACGCACCCGCCGATGATGCCGGGCCATGCAAGCGGCAGCACGATGCGGAAAAAAATCTCCCATTCGCTGCTGCCGAGCGTGCGTCCTGCCCGCATCAGGTTGGTGTCGATGAGTTCGAACGAGGTGCGTACCGTCTTATACATCAGCGGAAAGGAAACGGTGGCGGCCGCGATCACCGTTGCGCCCCACGAAAAGACGATCTTGACGTTCCATTGCATCAGCAGCGCGCCGATGGGGCTGCGCACGCCGAAAATGAGCAGGAGAAAAAAGCCGACGACGGTCGGCGGCAGTACCAAAGGCAGATTCAGCAGTCCGTCAATCAGCGCCTTGCCGTGTTTGCAGCGGAAAGCGACATACCGCGCGGCGAAAATGCCCAGGAAGGTGACGATCACCGTGGAAACGGATGCGGTTTTCAGCGAGATCCAAATCGGAGAGAGGTCCATATCCATATGGCGGTCCCCCTGTGTGAGTCAGATGAAAAATGGAAAACAGAACGGAAAAGCTGCCGCGGCCGCACGGCCATGACAGCTTTCAGAAAACAAAGGAAAAAAACATTATTTTGCTACTTTGGAAAACCCGTATTTGCCAAAGATTTTCTGCGCGTCGGACGCCGAGAGATAGGTCACAAAAGTCTTGGCGGCATCCGCGTTTTTGCTGGCCTTCACAACAGCGGCCGGATAGTTGATCTTGGGCTGCCAGCTGGCCGGGATGTCAAAGCCTTTCTCGACTTTCGTAGAGGTTTTCGCATCGGTGGAGAAGACAAATCCGCCTTCGGCGTTGCCGGTTTCCACGTAGTTGAGCACGGCGCGCACGTCGGTGCCCTGCACGAGTTTGGGGCTGATGGAATTGTAGATATTCTGTTCCGTCAGAATCTGCTGGGCGTATTTGCCGGCCGGAACGGAAGCGGGGTTGCCGATGGCGATCTGTTTGAACCGGTCGGAGGTCAACTCGCTCAGAGACGTGATGGGTTTCTGCCCCTTGGGGATGATGAACTCGATGGTGTTGCCCACAACGTCTTGGCGGGTGCCGCTAAGCAGCAGGCCGGCCTTATCCAGCGCGTCCATGTTGGACTCGGCCGCAGAGAAGAAGATGTCCGCGTCCGCGCCGTTCTGGATCTGCTGCTGCAGGGTGCCGGAAGCGCCGAAGTTATTGGTGAAAGACACATTCTTGTGGGCCTTTTTATACGCGCTCTCCACATCTTTGAGCACATCGGTCAGGCTGGCTGCGGCGGACACGGTGAGTGTCACGGACGGTTCGCTGGAAGTGGCCGAAGACGAGGCGGCATTGCCGGTGCTGGACGAGCAGCCGGCCAATGTGGTCGCCGCGAGGACGGCCGCCGCGATGAAACCAAGGATGCGTTGCTTTTTCATTTTTTGATCTCCTTTGGCTGTGATGGTGCAGCGGGCACATGGATATCGAATGGTATGAAAGGGAAGATCTATGTCATGCATCCGCCGGTTGATTATACAACAGTGTGTAACAAGATAAAACAAAATAAAATCGTAACGTTCTGCGTGTATAACAATGTGATAGTTATTATATAATAGTTTTTGGAAAATGGCAAGAATTTTTTGGGATTTCAATTATTTTGCGTAAAAAGCAGTCGAATATGCAGGATGCCGCATAGAAAAAAGAGGAGAAAGAAGAGGGAAAGATCAATAAAAAACCATGGGATGTATGCCGTGTGATGGCAGGAATGTTTCAAAAAGATGTATAAAAACGTATATCACGTGATAAGACAGGACGCCTTTTGGAGGGGAAAGAAAAGCATCCAGAAAAAGTTGCACGGCTGTACAAAATTTTGATATAATATGAAGGGCCTACGTAATCTGGCGCGGTGCATATTGCCGCGCATTTGAAAGGGATGTTCATTGCTTTGGAAGACAATACGTCTTTAACTCCGCAGGAAGTTGCCGATATTTTAAAAATCGCCAAAAATACGGTTTATGTGTTGATCAAACGCGGCGAATTGAATGGGTATCGGGTCGGGAAAAAAGTCCGGGTCGATTATAAAGATGTCGTCGCTTATAAAAACAAAACCAAAAACGTCAAAGACGAAGCCCCGGAGCCGCTGGATTCCCACTGGGCGGATATTTTCAGCGCGCCGCTGGAGGCGGAAGAGCATATTCCGGAACGCGGGTTTGTTATCTGCGGGCAGGACATTGTGCTGGATGTGCTTGCCCGTCTGCTGGAGATGCACCCTTCGGGCGTCCGTCCCCTGCGGTCTTACTATGGGAGTTACAATTCGCTGTATCTGCTGTATAAGGGGGACGTGCAGGTGGCTTCGGCCCATATGTGGGACGCCGATACCAACACCTATAATCTCCCTTATGTAAAAGCCCTGCTTCCGGGTACGCCGGCCGTGCTGGTGCATATCGGCAGGCGGATGGAAGGGCTTTATGTCCCGAAGGAGAACCCCAAAAACATCAAGAGCTGGGACGATCTGCGGCGTGAGGACATCACCATTGTCAACCGCGAGCGGGGGAGCGGCGCGCGTATTTTGCTGGACGAGCACCTCCGGTTGCTGGGTGTGCAGGGGAAAACGCTGCCCGGCTACGGCCGCGAATGCCTTTCCCATCTGGCGGTGGCGAGCACGGTTTCCCGCGGCGGCGGTGATTTCGGCATCGGCAATGAAAAAGCGGCCATGCAGGTGAGAAATATTGACTTCATCCCGTTGCAGGAGGAAAGCTACGACCTCATCATGCGTAAGGAAGATCTCGATAAACCCCCGTTCAAAGCCATTCTGGAAATCGTGGCATCGCCCGTTTTCCGCGCGGAAATGGAAGGCATCGGCGGGTATGACATGACCAATATGGGCAAAGTCGTTTACACCGGCTGACCGCCGACGCTGTGCAAAAAAGCCGGCCATTGCTCTGCAATGGCCGGCTTTTCATACAAACAGACCCCCAACGCAGTATGTGTTGGGGGCCCGTTTGCTTATTTACCGAGGATGACGGAAGTGGCTTTCACAATGGCGACTAACGTGTCGCCTTTTTTGATATCCAGCTCTTTAAAAGAATCGGTGGAAATGGTGGAAGAAATGGTTTTTCCGCCGCCGATATCCAGCACGACTTTGGAGGAAACCGGGCCGACTTCAACATTGACGACCGTACCTTCATATTGGTTGCGCGCGCTCAGTTTCATAGCAGGCACCTTCCTTGCTTTTTCATAAAAGTTCTTTGCCTTATTATACCACAAACTTTGCAAAAAATGCAGAATATTTTAACGTGTTTTATCGAAATTGCAAGGAAAGGGTGCGTTTTAAAATGGGGTATTGCGCACGTTCAACAGGAAAGCCGGTTCAACAATTTGAAAGCAAAGAAGAAATGCAACAGAAAATCACTTGCACAGAAATTCAAAGCAGTATATAATAAAACGCAATATAACGAATTAAAACAGCACTTCACGTTATATTAAATAGGAAGAAAACTGCATATGCGCCAAAAGTCCATGCCGATCGTCGGCCGGTGGGGGCTGCTCTACTGCCGGCGGAGCGCGGCCGTATCATACGGATGCCCGTGTCCTGCTTGCGGCACGGCTTTGGTGTGGCGGCGCATACGGTCTTGCGGCGGAGAACCCGCCGGGCTGTTCTTGCAGCCATCATCGGCGCATCGCTTTGCATGTTTGTGTAGCGGAAGGGGAGGGCACGGTTTTCATGATTTTGGAATTGCAGCATGTTTCCTGCGGATATGGAGAGAAGACCGTCGTCCGCGATCTGTCGTTGTCGGCCGTTTCGGGCGAGGTGCTCTGTCTGCTCGGCCCGAACGGTGTGGGCAAGACCACCCTGTTTAAAACGATCCTGGGTTTTTTGAAATTGCAAGGCGGGCGGATTCTGCTGGACGGGGAGGATGTTTCGCAGTGGCCGCGCAAGGCGTTTGCCAAAGCGGTCGGGTATGTGCCGCAGGCCCATACGCCTCCTTTCCCGTTCACGGTGCTGGATGTGGTGACGATGGGACGTACGGCGCATCTTGGAACGTTCGCCTCGCCGACCAAGGCGGATTTGGCCATCGCGCGGGAATCCCTGGAGCGCCTGGGTGTCGGCTTTTTGCAGGAGCGTATCTATACGGAAATCAGCGGCGGTGAGCGCCAAATGGTGCTCATCGCCCGCGCGCTGACACAGCAGCCCAAAATCCTCATCATGGATGAGCCGACATCCAATCTTGATTTTGGCAATCAGATCCGTGTGCTGGAGCAGGTCAACCGCCTGGCACGGGAGGGGCTTTGTGTCATCATGACCTCGCATTTCCCGGACCACGCGTTCCTCTGCTCGGCCAAAGTGGCGCTGATGCAGCGCGGCAGCCGGTTTCAGATCGGCACGGCGGCGGAGGTCGTCACCGAGCAGAACATGATGTCCGCTTATGGTGTGCGCGTGCGGATCGGGACCCTGAACGGGGACGGCGGTTCCTCTGTGGCTGCTTGTGTCCCTCTCATTTCCGATTGCCCCTGCCCGCCTTATCCGGAAAAGGCGCCTATGGCGGGGCAGGCGGTGGATGTCGGTCCCATTTTGTGAGGCAGAGAAGTACGGAGCATCCGGTTGTCCACAGCAGCCCGAACCGTTGCTGGAAGATGCTTATTCGCGTGCGCGGCGTTCTTTCAGGCTCATCTGTTTCGCTTACCAGATCGGCTGCCTGAAAATATGCAATTCTTTTTTGATTTGCGCTTGCATTTTATAACGTGATAATATATAATGTAAATAGACGAAACGATACTATTATATCTATGATATTGCACGTATGAAATATTATATACCGTTTCGTGTCTGCCAATAGCTTTTTCTGTTTTTGCATCATTGCCCTGCCAACACAGTTATCTGCCTTTCTTTTTCCGCGGCGAGAGCCGCGGAATTTTTTTGCGGATAAAAGGGGCGCGTTGCCTACGCCGCCCGTCTTTTCCGGCATCGCTGTCATTTGCGCGCTCGCATACACGCGTAGAAAGGTATATACTGTATAAAGGTGCCCCAAACCGGTGCGCAGGGCGTCGGCGTTTTGCTTTCGTTTTCACAACGGTTTCGGGCGCTTTCCCGCTTGAAACATCAAAAACCGCCCTATGCGGGCGAGGCTTGGACGATGGATCTTCAAATAAGACATTTCCGCAATGAGCAGAGATGTTTTGCGGATGTGTTAAAGATTCTAAAAGCTTCTGTCGGATTGTAACGATATAAAAACGGCAGCGGAATTTCGGCGTGGCCTGACTCAAACGGATGCTTCCATTTCGGAATATGGGGGCCGTTTCCTCTTGTTATGCAGTTTGGCATGCAGGATGATTCATTTTGTGTTGCATAATGCCCAAAAAACGACGGACCGTATTGTGGTATGCGTAAAATTGCATAAACTTTTTGTTGTTGCAAAAAAAGGTATTGCATTTCGTGGGGAAATCGTGTATTCTGAATTCATCGAAAAAATCCAGCGCATCTTCCACACGGTGGAACATGGCGGCCAGTTTTATTCAGACAAAGAAGTCATTGATAGCTCTCAGAGCGGTCAATGACTTTTTTTATAACTTTTTTTAAAGAACTTAGGAGGTTCTGTTATGAGGCAGGTAGCTATCTACGGAAAAGGCGGCATTGGTAAATCCACCACCACGCAAAACTTGACTGCGGCACTGGCGTACCGTATGAACAAGAAAATCATGGTCGTTGGTTGCGATCCGAAAGCGGACTCCACCCGTATGCTTCTGGGCGGTTTGCAGCAGAAGACCACTCTGGATACGCTTCGTGAAGAAGGCGAAGATGTCGAGCTGGATTCCATCCTCCTTGAGGGCTTCCACGGCATCAAATGCGTCGAATCCGGCGGACCGGAACCGGGTGTCGGCTGTGCGGGCCGCGGCATCATCACTTCCATCGGTCTGCTCGAACAGCTCGGCGCTTACACCGACGACCTTGACTATGTCTTCTACGACGTTCTGGGCGACGTTGTGTGCGGCGGTTTCGCCATGCCGATCCGTGAAGGCAAAGCGAAAGAGATCTACATCGTGGCCAGCGGCGAACTGATGGCGATCTACGCGGCCAACAACATCTGCAAAGGCATCCAGAAATATGCGAACTCCGGCGGCGTGCGTCTGGGCGGCATCATCTGTAACAGCCGTAACGTGGACCGTGAACGCGACCTCATCGAAGCCTTCGCGAAAGCCCTCGGCTCCCAGATGATCTTCTTCGTTCCGCGTGACAACATCGTGCAGCGCGCCGAGATCAACAAAAAGACCGTTACCGAGTTCGAACCGGAATCCACACAGGGTCTGGCTTATAAATCCCTCGCCGAGGCTGTGGAGCACAACGAGCTGTTCGTCATTCCGAAACCGCTGCCGATTCCGGAGCTGGAAAAACTGATGAGCGACTACGGCCTGATGGACATCTGATGACCGGTTTCCCGTGGCAGGGGGCAACAGAAGCGGAGTGCGGTCACTTCGCGGATTACCTTAAAGAAGCGGTCTTATTTTAAAATGGGAAACTGCGAAAGGTGCTGTGTGGTATGTTAATGGTAAAAGCTATTGTCAGACCCGAAAAGGTTGGCGTTGTTTTGTCGGAGCTGGCCGATGCGGGTTTCCCGTCGGTCACCAAGATCGATGTGGCGGGCCGCGGCAAACAGCGCGGTGTGCGCGTCGGCGATGTATATTATGATGAGCTGCCGAAAACGCTCCTGCTTTTCGTGATTCAGGATGAGGACAAAGACGATCTGGTCAAACTGATCATGAAAAATGCCAAGACCGGCGAAAAGGGCGCGTTCGGTGACGGCAAGATTTTCATCTGCCCGGTCGAAGAGGCCTATACCGTCAGTTCTGCCACCAAAGAACTGTAAGCGGGGGATTGCTATGAAAGAAATTATGGCAGTGATCCGGCTCAACAAAATCGGTGAAACCAAACAGGCTTTATTGGAAGAAAACTTTCCGTCCTTCACCGGCTACAAGGTGATGGGCCGCGGCAAAGCTAAAGTCAGCTTTGAGCTTGTGGCCGAGGAAGAAGCGCAGGGCAACGTGGATGCCGTTCTGGCGGAAGAGATTTCGGAAGCGCATCGGCTCGTTCCGAAACGTCTGATCGACCTGATCGTGCATGACGACGATGTCCAGAGAGCGGTGGATGCGATCATCCGGGCCAATTCCACCGGTCATCCCGGCGACGGCAAGATCTTTATCCTGCCGGTTGCGGAGGCATTCCAGGTTCGTACCGGTGAATCCGGCGAGGCGGTTGTTTAAGAGGTGAACTTGCATGGCAAATTTTCGTGATACAATCCTGGAGGGGTATCCCGCCAAGGTTTTCAAAAATCGTAAAGATCATATCGTGGAACTGGAAGGCGAGGATAACCCCATTGAGGCCAACCGCCGTACAGTTCCGGGTATCATCACCAGCCGCGGCTGCTGCTATGCCGGATGCAAAGGCGTGGTTCTCGGGCCGATCAAGGACATTGTTCTGATTACCCACGGCCCGATCGGCTGCGGTTACTATTCTTGGCTGACGCGCCGCAATAAGGCGCGTCCGGGCTCCAATGGTTTGGATCTGATTCCGTATTCCTTCTCTACGGATATGCAGGAAAGTGACATCGTGTTCGGCGGTGTCAACAAGCTGGCGAAAGCCATTGACGAAGCGGTGGAAATCTTCCATCCGAGAGCGGTTTTCATCACGGCTACCTGCCCGGTCGGTCTGATTGGTGACGATATCAACGCCGTGGCCGCCGCCGCCCAGAAACGGCTCGGCGTCCAGTGCGTGGCGTTCAGCTGCGAAGGATATAAGGGCGTCAGCCAGTCGGCCGGTCACCATATCGCCAACAACCAGTTCGTCAAATATATAGTCGGTACCGGCGAGGAACGCAAGATGGGCAAATATCCCATCAACATCCTCGGTGAGTACAACATCGGCGGCGATGCGTGGGAGATCGAGCGCATTCTGAACAAGATCGGCTATGACATTGTCTGTACCTACACGGGTGATGCCAGCGTCGACGACATGCGCAACGCCAACCGCGCGGAACTCAGTATCGTGCAGTGCCATCGTTCCATCAACTATATCGCCGAGATGATCGAGACCAAATATGGCGTGCGCTGGATGAAAATCAACTTCATCGGCCTTAAAGGCACCATGGAATCGCTGCGCAACATGGCGAAATTCTTTGGTGATCCCGAGCTGATCGAGCGCACCGAACAGGTAATCGCGGAAGAGTTCGCGCTGATCGAGGATCAGTTCAATGCCCACAAAGAGCGCCTGAAGGGCCGCACTGCCGCGCTGTATGTCGGCGGTTCGCGCTCCCATCACTATCAGATTCTGCTTAACGATCTGGGTATCAGCACCATTCTGGCGGGCTATGAGTTCGGCCACCGCGAAGATTACGAGGGCCGCAAGGTACTGCCCTTCGTGAAAGAGGACGCCGACAGCAAAAACATCGAGTCCATCACGGTTGAGCCGGATGAAAAGAACTATCATATGTATATCCCCAAGGAGAAAGCCGAAGAGCTGTCCAAGGAAATGGAACTGGACTACTATAACGGTATGTTCTATGACATGAAGGACGGCAACGTGGCAATCGATGACCTGAACCATTACGAAACCGAAATGCTGCTGGAAAAACTGAAGCCGGACATTTTCTTCTCCGGTATCAAGGACAAATTCGTCGCTCAGAAGAACGGCACCTTGTCCCGTCAGCTGCATTCCTATGATTACAGCGGTCCGTATGCCGGCTTCAACGGCGCGCTGAACTTCGCGCGCGATGTGGATATGGGTGTCCACACCCCCACCTGGACGCTTGTCGAGGCGCCTTGGAAGAAAAATCCGATGCTTGTCGGTGAAGTGCTTGGAGGGCAGAAATAATGCTGGATGCAACCCCGAAACAAATCTATGAGAGAGAAGCTCTCCGCATCAATCCTGCAAAGACCTGCCAGCCGGTAGGAGCCATGTATGCGGCTCTTGGCGTGCACAGTTGCCTGCCGCACAGCCATGGTTCGCAGGGTTGCTGCTCATATCACCGCACCGTTTTGAGCCGCCACTTCAAAGAACCCGCGATGGCTTCCACCAGTTCCTTCACGGAAGGCGCGTCCGTTTTCGGCGGCGGTTCCAACCTCAAAACGGCCATCCGCAACATCTTTGAAATCTACAAACCGCAGATCATCGCCGTGCACACCACCTGCCTTTCCGAGACCATCGGCGACGATATCCGCACCTATGTCACCCAGATCACGATTCCGGAAGGCCACTATGTGGTCCACACGCATACCCCGAGCTATGTGGGTTCCCACATCACGGGCTATGCCAATATGATTCAAGGCTTCTTTGACTGCCTGGCGGAAAACACCGGCGTGAAAAACGGCAAAGCGATGCTGATCCCCGGTTTCATCGATCCCGGTGACATGCGTGAAATCAAACGCATTGCGACCCTGATGGGCGTGCCGTTCACCATGATGCCCGACACCAGCGGCGTGTTTGATGCGCCGATGACCGGCAAATATGAGATGTTCCCCAAGGGCGGCACCAAAGTCGAAGACATCATCGACGCGGGCAACTGCGAGCACACGTTCGCGTTCGGCCATTTTGCAACGGAAACGCCGGCGGCTTTCCTTGAAAAGAAATGCAAAGTGCCGTACACCCAGGTCGGTCTGCCGATCGGTCTGGAAGCCACCGACCGCTACGTTACCACGCTTATGGAGTATTCGCATAACGAAGTGCCGTATGAGCTGGAAGAAGAGCGCGGCCAGTTGGTCGATATCCTGATCGACGCGCATCCGTACTTCGATAAGAAGAAAGTGGCCATCTTCGGCGATCCCGACACCGTGCTGGGCCTGGCGGAGTTCATTGCTTCCATCGGCATGATCCCCCGCTTCTGCGTTACCGGCACGCCGGGCAACTACTTCAACCGCTCAATGAAAGCGATCTGCGAGAAGTACAACGTGGACATCAAATACAAGCAGTCCGGCGACCTGTTCGAGCTGCACCAGTGGATGAAGAACGAGCCGGTGGATCTGCTGATGGGCGGTAGCCACGGCAAATACATCGCCCGTGCGGAAGACGTGCCGTTCGTGCGCGTGGGCTTTCCGATCCTGGACCGCTATGTGCACCACTATTTCCCGATCGTCGGCTATCGCGGCGCCATCCGCCTGATGGAGATGATCACCAACGCTCTGATGGATCGTCAGGACCGCGACGCGGCCGATGAAGATCTTGAGCTGGTCATGTAATCGTCCCACACGTTTATACCCGAATATCTGATTTACGGGCGGTTTTGTGCCGTGTTTGCAATGCTGCAAATACGGCACGTGCTTTATAGAAAAGTTGCAGAAGTCAACGGATCGTATTCTCGCGTCTCATTTTTCTGTTTTGTTTCTGTTTCTTTTTTTCTTTTGAATACAAGGAATGCCGGAGGCAAAACGCCGCGGCTCCATAAACAGTCTATAAATAAAAAATGCAACAATTTTTCGCCTGAGCCTTTGATGCGTGCTCTTTGGAGGATGGTCAGTATGAAAAAAATGATGATGAGCGACGTGCTTGATGAGCGCAAAGATTTCGTTTGCGTCAGCGGCGAGAGCAAAAAAGGGTTCAAATGCGAAAGCAACAGTGTGGCCGGCGCGGTCAGCCAGCGCGCCTGTGTATACTGCGGGGCGCGCGTGGTGCTCAATCCTATCACGGATGCCTTCCATATCATCCACGGCCCGATCGGCTGCGCGAGCTACACCTGGGACCTGCGCGGCAGCCTGAGCAGTGACAAGGAATATTACCGCAACGCGTTTTCCACCGACCTGAGCGAACAGGATGTGATTTTCGGCGGCGGCAAAAAGCTGGCGGGCGCGATCGATGAGATCGTCGCGACCTACCACGCCAAATTCATCTTCGTGTATGCTACCTGTATCGTGGGCGTCATCGGGGACGATGTGCAGGCGATCTGCAAAGCGGCCGAACAAAAGCACGGCATCGTCTGCATTCCGGTCCAGAGCCCGGGTTTTTCAGGCAGCAAGTCCACGGGATATAAACTGGCCTGCAACGCCATCCTCAACCTCATGTCCCGCGCCGAAGAAGGCCCGAAGCTCAAAGGCATCAATGTGCTCGGCGACTTTAACCTTTCCGGCGAGATGTGGATCATTAACAGCTACCTCAAGGAAATCGGCGTGAAGGTTGTGGCCAAGATCACCGGCGACGCCACCTGCGAGGAATTGATGCAGGCGCCGCGCGCATCGCTCAACATCGTGCAGTGCGCCGGCTCGATGATGTATCTGGCCAGACAAATGGAGGAAAAGTACGGTATCCCGAACCTCAAGGTGAGCTTCTTCGGCATTGAGGACACCACCAATTCCCTGATGCGCATCGCCTATGCGCTGAAAGACCCCGAGATCATCGCGCGGGCCAAAGCGTTCACGGCGCGGAAATCCGAAGAGACTGCAAAGAAAATCGCCCCATACCGTGCGCTTCTGGAAGGCCGCAAGGCCGCCATCTATGTGGGCGGCGGCTATAAGGCCATCTCGCTGCTCAAGCAGTTCAAGGAACTGGGCATCGATACGGTGGTGGTCGGCACGCAGACCGGTAAGAAGGACGAATACGACGTTATCCGCAGCCTGGCCGACGAAGGCACCGTCATCCTCGACGATGCCAACCCGGCGGAACTGGAAAAATTTATGCGTGAAAAACACGCGGACGTTCTGGTGGGCGGTGTGAAGGAACGCCCGCTCGGCTATAAGCTGGCGGTCGCGTTTCTTGACCATAACCATGAGCGCAAGCACGCGCTGGCCGGGTACGACGGCGCGGTCAATTTCGTGCAGGAACTGAATCTGAGTATGAACAGCCCGGTCTGGAGCTATCTGAAAGGGGATGCAGCGGTTTGAAAACGACCAATCGGAACTATACCAATCTAACCGTGAATCCCTGTAAAATGTGCATGCCGCTTGGCGCAGTGACGGCGTTTTACGGCGTGAAGGGCTGCATGTCGATCATCCACGGTTCACAGGGGTGCAGCACCTATATCCGCCGCCATATGGCCACGCACTACAACGAACCGATCGACATCGCGTCCTCGGCGCTGACGGAGCAGGGCACGGTCTACGGCGGAGAGGCAAACCTGCTCAAGGGAATCGGGAACCTCACCAAGCTGTACCAGCCGCAGGTGATCGGCATTTGCACCACCTGCCTGGCGGAAACCATCGGCGAGGATGTGCCCCGCATCATCGAGAAGGCAAAGCAGGAAGGCATCGCGCCGGGCATCACCTTTGTGAATGTGCCCAGCCCGGGCTATGGCGGCAGCCAGTTTGAAGGATTTTTGGCCGCCACGCGTGCCATTGTGGCCACGCTGGCGACGGACTCCACGCCCAACCGGTCGGTGAACGTCATCGCTTCTTATATGACGCCGGCTGAAATGCGCACGATCAAGGATATCCTGGATGCGTTTGAACTCGACTACACGCTCCTGCCCGATATTTCCGAAAACCTCGACCGCGTGTACGATCCGGTTTACAACCGTCTGCCGCAGGACGGCACCGATCTCGCGGACATTCGCCGGATGGCCGGCGCACGCTTCACGTTGGAGATCGGCGTGTTTTCCAACGAGCGCAATTCCGCGGCGGAGTATCTGCACGAGACGTTTGGCATTCCATATAAAAAAGTGCCGCTGCCCATCGGCCTGCGCGGCACCGACGCGTTGCTCGAAGCCCTTTCCGAGATCAGCGGCAAACCCATTCCCGAAAAATACCGGCGCGCGCGCGGCCGGTATCTCGATGCCATGGTGGATGCGCACAAATACACCGGGGAAGCCAGAGTGGTCGTGTTTGGCGAACCCGATCAGGTGTTCGGGCTCACCCGTCTTTGCCTGGAAGTGGGCGCGCTGCCGTTGCTGGTGGCCACCGGTTCCAGGAACACAAAGCTGAAAGAGGGACTGGAAGACGAGATCGAGCGCCTTGCTAAAGTAAAAATGGCGGCGTTTCACGAAATACTGGACGATACCGATTTTGACAAGATCGCCGACCTCGCAGTCAAGCATCATGTCAACCTAATGATCGGCAACTCGGACGGCAGGCGCGTGCAGGAGAAGACCGGCATCGAGCTCTTGCGCATCGGGTTCCCCATGCACGACCGCGTGGGCGGGCAGCGCCAGGTCTCCATCGGATACGAAGGTTCCCTGCAGGTGATGGACGGCATCGCCAATGCCATGCTCAACGCGACCGCGACGACATTCAGAAAGGCGATGTACGATATGTATTATAACGGCCCGGATAAGAAACAACCCACGACGCCGACAGCCGCTCCGGCAGCGGCTGCAACCGAGCCGCAGGCCACTCTTTCCCTTTCTAAAGAGGACGTGGCGGCGAAAACCAAGAAGCACCCCTGCTATGACTGCTCCGCCTGCTCCTCCGGCAGCGCGCGCATGCACCTGCCCGTGGCGCCGGCCTGCAATATCCAGTGCAACTACTGCACCCGCGATTTCGACTGCCCCAACGAATCGCGCCCCGGTGTGACCAGCGGCGTGCTTTCTCCGGAAGAAGCGGTCGCCAAATATCTGAAAGTCAAGGAAAAAGTGCCTAACCTCTCGGTGGTGGGCATCGCCGGCCCCGGCGATGTGCTGGCCAACTTCGAGCAGGTGAAAGCCACGCTGGAAGGCATTCGCAAGGTGGACCCGGACGTGACGTTCTGTGTTTCCACCAACGGCCTGATGCTTCCGTTCTATGCAAACGACCTGCTCAAGCTGGGCGTCAGCCATCTGACGGTCACGCTCAACGCGGTGGATGAAAACATCGGCGCCAAGATCTACAAGCACGTCAATTATCTTGGCAAACGCTACACGGGCGTGGAAGGTGCGCGCATCCTGCGCGACAACCAGCTTACCGGCATTCGTTATCTGGTGGGCAAAGGCATGGTCATCAAGATCAACATCGTTATGCTCAAGGGCATCAACGACGCGCACATCGAAACCGTTGTGCAGACGGTGCGCGACCTCGGCTGCGAGATCACCAACATCATGCAGCTCATCCCGGTCAAAGGCAGTGCTTTTGAGGATATGGAGCTGGTCAGCAACAAGGAACTGATGGAAAAGCGCAAGGCGTGCTCTGTCATCATGAAGCAGATGTACCACTGCAAACAGTGCCGCGCGGACGCCATCGGCACATTGGACAACGATGTCTCCATCCAGTTCCGCGAGGAAGAGGAGAAAAAGGAAGAGCCCAAGCGCCTGCGCTTTGCCGTGGCCTCCAAAAGCGGTATGATCGTGGACACTCATTTCGGCCATGCGAATGAATTCCATATATACGACTATCAAAACGGCGACGTGATCTATGTGGAGCGCCGCGCGGTCGGGGAAAATTACTGCAAGGGCGGCAGCGACTGCGGCGAGCAGCAGGGTCCCGGTATCGACGCCATCATTGAGGCGGTCGGCGACTGCCAGGGTGTCATCAGCATGCGCATCGGGGCGGAGCCTTCCAATAAGCTGCGTGAGCGCGGCATCGAGCCGTTTATGATGTATGACCGCGTGGAGAGCGGCGTGCGCGAGGCGGCCAGGAAGATTTTGTCCGGCGAGGTTGCCTGCAACGCGGCCGAAAAAGTCGAGGTTTCCAAATAAGCTTGCAAAGTTTTGGCAGGTTGCTTACAATAAAAGTTGCAGCGGCTTTGAAAGGAGGTGAAATGAATGGGAATGGATCTGAAACACCATGTTTTTGTTTGCACCAGCTGCCGGCAGAACGGTACGCAGAAAGGCAAATGCTTCGCAAACGGCGCCAATGACGTGGTCATGAAATTCCAGGAAGTCATCGATGACGAGGATATCCGCGATGACGTGATGGTGACCAACTGCGGGTGCTTTGGCTTGTGCGACAACGGCGTGGTCGTTGCGGTTTATCCGGACGGTGTGTTTTACAAACACGTGACGGTTGACGATGTGGAAGAGATCGTGACCTCGCACTTTGAAGAAGGCAACGTTGTGGAACGTCTTGTGCTGTAAGCGCGCATCCTCAGGTAATTCGAATATGTTATTCTGATTAGCCATGGTTGCGGCCTGCATTTGCAGATTGCACATGGCTGATTCAGTATCATAAACTTTTTATAAAAGCCGACGCATGCAGGGTTGTATCTGCTGGGGAGAGCCGTGTGGCGACACGTTTTCGCTGTGGCCGCACGGCAGGGAAAGGTCGTTTTGGCATTGCTGTATCATATTTCAGACGCATCATTGTGTTCTGTCCCGCAGGATGCGCCCGTCCCGCTTCTTTCCGCCTATGCGCAGCTTTTATTGGAAACCGGAATTGACCGGCTGGAAATGCCTTTCCCCGTTTGGGAACGGCTGAAATTGGCCGTTCCGGCGCCAAAAGCGGCGCTGGTGCTCCGGTCACCCCAAGAGCGCGAACAGGCGCTGCGGGAGGGCGTGCCCGCCTTCTTTGCGGAAGGCTCCGTGTTTGCCGCGTCGTTCCCCGGCGCGTATCCGGATGTCACGGTGGTGCTGTCGGCCGACGGGCGGGGATGTTTGTCCGGCGTGCTGCCGGATGCCGGGCGTTGCGCGGGCATCCGGGCCGCCGGGTTTGCCGATGGAATGGCCGGCGACTATGCCGCCGCGTTTGCGAAGCTGCGCGTGGCGGTCGGCTCGCTGGATGCGGAAGACAGCCGGCATCTCGCCACGGCGGCGTCGCTGGAATGGCTGCTGGCGGGCGGCGGGGCGGTTTCGGCCTCTTTCGGCGGGGCCGGGGGGCGCGCGGCGCTGGAGCAACTGCTCGCCGCGCTCCGCATCATCTGCCAACAACCCTACCGTCTGGAGCGGATGCCCCGTCTGCGTATGCTGTTTGGGGAATTGTTCGGGAAGCCGGTTTCCGCGCACGCACCCGTGACGGGGCCGGAGATTTTCACCTATGAGTCCGGCATCCATGCGGACGGCATTGAGAAAAATCCGAAGACCTATGAGCCGTTTCCTCCGGAGGACGTGGGCAGGGCGCGCAGACTTTCCATCGGTAAACATTCCGGCAAGGCGGCGCTGCGTGTCAAATTGCAGGAACTCGGCGTGCGGTTGGACGATGCGGAATTGGAACGGATGAACACGCGCGTGCGCGCGGAAAGCACGCGGCTGCGGCGGGGCTTCACGGATGCGGAGTTGCTGGAGCTGGAAAAATCGGTGCATGGAAGGCGGTGAGCAGTGTGCGGCCTGCGGAAGAACGGCGCTATATCGTGGACACCACCATGCGGGACGGCGAGCAGCGGGCGGGACTGGCGTTTTCGGTGGAAGATAAGATCGCCTGTGCCAGACTCATGGATGAGGCCGGTATCGACCAGATCGAGGCGGGCACGCCGTCGATGGGCATTGAGGAGCAGGCAGCCGTCTACGGCATGATGCAGGTCCGCAGGCGTGCGCGCATTTCCACATGGAACCGGATGTCGGAGAGCGACCTGCGGGCGTCTTTTGCCTGTCGGCCGGACATCATCCACATTGGCGTGCCGGTGTCGGATATCCAGATCGTGGAGAAGCTGCGCACCACGCGCGCGGATGTGGAAAGCCGGATGAAGCGGTGTGTCACACTGGCGCGGGAGGCCGGGTATACGGTCACGCTGGGGTTTGAGGACGCCTCCCGCGCGGACGGCGCGTTTCTGCTGCACCTGACACGGCAGGCCGCCGCGCTGGGCGTGCGCAACGTCCGCTATGCGGATACGGTGGGCATCGCGCATCCCTCGCGGATAGGCGTGGACATTGCGGCGCTTGCGGCCGTTTCGCCGGTGGAGTGTCATGTGCACAACGACCTGGGCATGGCGGTGGCCAATTCGCTGGAGTCGGCCAAAGCGGGTGCGCTGTATGTGGATACGACGTTTCTTGGCATCGGGGAGCGTGCGGGCAACTGCGATTTTGTGCAGTTTGTGCGCGCGGCCCGCACACGCTTTTCCCTCTCGGTGGATGCCGGGGAGGACGCGCTGCATCGTCTGGAAGAAGCGGTGGCGCGCTGTCTGCGTTTGCCGGGCTACCCATTCTCCGCTGCCTCCATATAAATGAGAGCCCCTCCGTAAATGGGCGCAGGGGAAAGCATGCGGCAAATAGGCGCGCGCTTTTCCCGCATTCCCTTTCTTTCCGAATTTGCGGATGGGTTCAAAAAACATGAAAGAGATGATCGAAATGGCAAATACGGTCGCAGTGGTCGTCGGGCCGGATGGTAATACGTCGTCCCTTCTGGAGCAGTCCGTGCATCTCCAGGTGTTTCAGAAAAAACTGGCCGACTGGAACCTGGAACGGGAGCTCCCGGTGGAACTCCACCCCGAACAGGGGCTGGCCAATGTGCGCCATGAGATTTCCGAACTCATCGGGGAACTGGGGGACACACGCATCCTGGTGGCGGGAGAGATCAGCGGTGTGGCGTACAACGCGTTTGACACGGCGGGCTATTATGTGTTCCAGATCCCGGAAAAACGGCCGCAGAAATTCCTGGAATTTGTTTTGGCCAGTGTGGAAAAACAGCAGGAAGACCTGCGTGTTCTGCAAAGAGGCACGGGGGATGTGCCGCAGCCGCAGCGCGCGGGGGAAGACGGCATCTATTATCTGGATATCACCCAGGCCCAGGCGAACAACCCCAACGCGACCACCAAGCAGATGCTGCTGCCCTTTTTGAAAGGCACCACGTTTTATGAACTGACCCTCATGTGCTCGCATATCCCGCCGTGGTTTGACCGCGAATTCGGCGTGCTGAAGCTGGCATATGATAAGGAAGTCGTCGGCCCGGAGAAGTACAAAGTCATCGTCCATCCCACCACTTGTGAATGAAAGGCTATTGGAGGCGATTCTATGTCTTTACTCGAAGAACAGACCCGATACGGCACGCTCAAGGGAATCCATAAACTCAGTCGGTATCCCGGCGGCGCGCTGAAAGACTGCACCCTGGTGGTGCACAACACCATCCAGACGCCATATGGCGAGCTGGCCCCGCAGTATGAGGACGACGGACTGCGGCGCAAATTTACCCGCTCGCTGTCTTTCCATCCCAACGGCACGCTCAAGAGCATCTCGCTGCAGGAGCAGACCGTTTTCAAAACGGCGCAGGGGGATATCCCGGCGGAGCTGATCACATTTTATGAAGACGGTTCCATTCACCGCGTGTTCCCGCTCAACGGCAAGCTGTCCGGCTTCTGGGCGGAAAAAAACGAATATGAACTCGAACCGGTGCTGCATTTCGAGACCGGGCGGCTGGCGTTCGACCAAAAGATCATCGGCGTGTCGTTTTATCCGGGTGGGGCGGTGCACAGTTTCACATTCTGGCCGCGGGACGCAGTTACAGTCGAGCTTCCGTTTGGCAAAGTGGCGACCCGCATTGGCCTGGCATTTTATGAAAGCGGCGCGGTCAAATCCCTGGAACCGCGCCTTCCGACCCCGGTGCAGACGCCCATCGGCGAGATCGTGGCGTATGATGTGGATGCCGTCGGTGTCAACGGAGACATCAATTCCCTCAGTCTGCACGAGGACGGCGGCCTGCAAACAGTCACGACCGATGCCAATGTCGTCACGGTGCGGCAGCCCGACGGCACGTCCGTTATATGTGCGCCGACTCTGCACATGAGCCATTTTGAGGACGAGGTGATGCGCGTCGAGTCGCTGGCCATCCGGTTTGAAGACGGCAAGGCAGTTTTTCCGCAGGGCGCGTTTTCGCTGGCCGACTGCACGTTCACCGTGGAGCGTTTCGATCCGAAAGGCGTGAAAGTCAGCAACGACTGCGAAGGGTGCTGACGAATGACTTTTTAAACGTCGGTTTTTCGTTCCATATCAAAAAGGCGGCGGTTCTAATCGTTAGAACCGCCGCCTTTTTGATATGGATTTTTATACCGCGCGCACAACCTTGTTGGAACGCAGGCACCTCGTGCATACATAAATATGACGGGGCGTACCATTCACGATCGCTTTCACCCGTTTGACATTGGGACGGAACGTCCGGTTGGAACGACGGTGAGAGTGGGAAACTTTAATGCCAAAGGTCAGGCCTTTCCCGCAAACATCGCATTTTGCCATCTATCTGCACCTCCTTGTATGGAATATCCGATACGAATCAAAAACGCGGCGGATACCGCTTCACCGCGCACGACATCTTATATTTTAACAGATTCTGCGTGCAAAAGCAAGCATTTTCCGGCTGGATTCTCAATTTTCTCCCGTGCCCGCACGGGAGGCGCCGGGACGAACGGCAGGTCCCATGCCGGCATACACTGGTGCAGGAGGTGAAGCATATGTGCTGGCCGTGGATTTTTCTTTTACCGCTCGCCTGCTGCTGCGGAAACAGAGGCGGATGCAACCGTACCTGCAGACCCAACCGCAACCCCTGCCGCCATCTGGACGATCCGAACGGGACTTTTCCGAAAATGAACGTCTATCGCGGTTACAAGCCCTGCTGCAAAAAACACGACGACTGATTCTGTGCATAAAAACGAGATTCACCTGTTTTGCCTGCAAGATTGCCGATTGGCAATCTTTACATAAAGGCCGCATGGCCGTCGATTGACATCGGCCGGCGCCAACGGTATAATAAGACTATCCTGCGGCTTCCGCGCCCACGGCCGTGGGTGGCCCGTAAAGCGGGCTGCCGGTCATATGTTTGTTTGGAACGGACAAGCCCATGCAATTACCAAAACGAGCGGACCGGCAGGCGCGCCGGGACGAATGGATAGGCCGAGACGGAAAGAAAAAGGAGACGGAGTTGTGCGGAAATCATCCCGCTGGTCGTTGATAGAAGAACTGGACCTGCCGTCGCCGCAGGCAGAGCATGCGTTGCAGGATACGCGCAGGCTGCGCGGCATGTCCAGCATCATCGGGTTTTCCCTGGCGACCCAGCAGTTGGTTGCGGCGGCGGTGGTGTTCATCCTGGTGGCCATCGGCGGCGTCATCCAGACCCTCTGGCAGGGAGGTTTCACGCTGGCCGATCTTCAGAACCATTTCCGGGCATTTCAGCAATACGATACGGCTCCCTCGCTGTTGCAGAACATGGTCTGCTATTTCGCCTATATGTTCGTGCCGTTCATCCTGCTCACGTTTTGCCTGAAAAAAAATCCGTTTGCGATCGTGCCGGTCGGCCCGATACACGAAAAACGGCGGCTGCCTGTGGCGCTGGTCATTTCACTGGCCCTTGCCTTTGTTTCGGCTCTGGTCTCGATCTATATCGACCTGTTTCTGGGGTTTTTGCATCTGCGCATCTCCGCGCCGGACATGACGCCGCCCACACAGCCCGGTCTGATCGTTCTGTATATCCTGTTTTTCTGCGCACTGGCGCCGGTTTGCGAGGAATTTATTTTCCGCGGCGTGATTCTGCAATCCCTTCGCCCTTACGGAAACGGATTTGCCATCCTGCTTTCTTCCCTCCTGTTTGCCATGATGCACGGCAATCTGGCGCAATTTCCGCTGGCATTCCTGGTTGGGCTGGCGTTCGGGTATTTTGTCGTCCGGTTTGAATCGATCTGGGCGACCGTCCTGATGCACGCATGCGTCAATCTGGTCTCCACACTGGTGAATTATGTGGAAATTCAGGCGGGCACAGCCGTTGCCAACCTGCTTTATTTGGGGCTGGGCGTCACACTGTTGGCCATTGCGGTTTCCACGGTGCTGGTCTTGCGCAGTCGGCAGTCTGTTCGCGAGCGGTTTGCACGCGCCATGCACACGCGTCTTCCCCTGTCGTTTTTGTTTAAAAAGGTGTTCCTAACCCCGGGTATGCTCGTCTTTACGGTTTTGTTCATTCTTCTGTGCATTGCAGGGCTGCGGCTGACATGACGGTGAACACGGGCAGCATGCACGAAACATGGATGCGCCTTGCGCTGGAGCAGGCGGAGCGTGCCGGGCGTGAAGGGGAAGTGCCCATCGGCGCGGTCATTGTGAAAGACGGTGCGGCCCTGGCCGTGGGCCGAAACCGCCGGGAAACCGACCATAACGCGCTTGCGCATGCAGAAGCCGAGGCGATCCGTGCGGCCTGCGCGGCGCTGGGCAGCTGGCGCTTATCCGGATGCACCCTGTATGTCACGCTGGAACCTTGCCCCATGTGCGCAGGGGCCATCATCAATGCGCGTGTGGATACGGTCGTGTTCGGGGCGTATGATCCCAAGGCAGGGGCGTCCGGGTCGGTGATCGATCTGTTTTCCTGCCCGTTCAACCATCACCCGGCGGTGATGGGCGGTGTGCTGGAAGAAGACTGCCGCAGGCTGCTGCAAGACTTTTTTGCGGGCCTGCGCCGCCCCAAAAATGACGGCTGCTGAAAAACCAATCAAAAAATGCCTTTCCTGACATCAGGAAAGGCATCTTTTGAACTGCCAATATGTAGTTGTTATTTCCCGGCCAATTCTTTGATACAAGCGGGACAAATGTTTCTGCCTTTGAAATTTACGACGTCCTTTGCGTTTCCACAAAAAATGCAAGACGGTTCGTATTTTTTCAGAACCACTGCATCTCCGTCCACGTAAATCTCAAGCGCATCTTTTTCGGAGATCTCAAGTGTGCGGCGAAGCTCGATCGGCAGAACAATTCTGCCAAGCTCGTCCACTCTCCGAACAATGCCTGTTGATTTCATGGAATGCTACCTCCAAAACTGTCATATTTTGTCTCTCACTGCAACTGCCTGTCTTAATATATCCCATTTTGCATTATTTGTCAATAGGATAAGGGGGATAAAAAGGAAAATACTTTAATATAATAGTAAATTCAAGATTTGTTTCTAAATAATTACAGTAATAATAATCCATAAATATACATAATTATCTATAAATTAATAGTTAATATCAAAAATGTAAATATCATACAGACCCCTGCGAAAATTTCATATCTGCGGATCCGGAATATGCATAAGAAGTTGCAAAACGGGGGTTGGGATTCAAACGGCGCGGCCTTCCGGGACAGGAGTGAGCGATATGATGAAATGGGTGTGGTCGGGCATGGTGCTTTT
This sequence comes from Ethanoligenens harbinense YUAN-3, assembly GCF_000178115.2. NCBI lineage: Bacteria > Bacillati > Bacillota > Clostridia > Eubacteriales > Oscillospiraceae > Ethanoligenens > Ethanoligenens harbinense. Next base: position 1,688,874 of record NC_014828.1, on the reverse strand, counting down.
GTCGGTGGTGGTTGGGCTGGCGACGGGCCGGATCGGCGCGGTGTCGCAGGCGGCCATCAAAGGGGCGCAGGACGCGGTGCTGCTCTGCGTCACCCTGCTTGGCGTGATCTGCCTCTGGAACGGATTGATGAAGATCGCGGAAAGCGCCGGTGTAACCCGGGTGCTGGCGCGCCTGTTTCTTCCGCTGACACGCCGCCTGTTTCCGGACCTGCCGCCGCGTGGGGAAGGGATGCAGGCTGTCTGCATGAACATGACGGCCAATTTATTGGGTCTTGGCAATGCCGCCACGCCGCTCGGGCTGCGGGCGATGCGGGAAATGGCCGCCGTGGCGCCGCGGAAAGGCACGGCGAGCAATTCTATGGCCATGTTTGTCGTCATCAACACCGCGGCACTCCAGCTTATTCCAACGACTACGGCTGCAATCCGCATCCGCTTCGGTTCCGCTAACCCCTTTGATATTTTGCCCTGCACCTGGATCTCCGCGTTGGTCAGCCTTGCGGTCGGCATTGGTTTTGCTTATGCGTTGGGGGGAAAGGAAAAACGGCATGGCTAGTCTGGGCGCGGTCATCGTCCCGCTGGTGATCGTACTCATCGTGCTCGCCGGGCTGATCCGGAAACAGAACGTGTTCGACGTGTTTTTGCAGGGTGCCAAAGAGGGCATTCCCATTACGGTCAGCATCATACCGGCGCTCATCGGTCTGATGACCGCGATTGCCATGCTCAATGCGTCCGGCGCGTTTGCGTTGCTTACACAGGCGCTTGCGCCGATGTGGAGCATGCTGCACATGCCCGGTGATGTGGTGCCCCTGGCGCTGATGCGTTCCATCTCCGGCAGCGGTTCGCTTTCGCTCTATCAGAATATCCTGCAGAAAAGCGGGCCGGACAGTTTTGTGGGCAGGGTGGCGTCGGTTTTGCAGGGGTCCAGCGAAACCACTTTTTATACCATCGCCGTCTATTACGGCTCGGTGCGTGTTTCCAAAACCCGGCATACGCTGCCGGCGGCTCTGGCGGCGGATTTTACGGGGCTGATCATGAGCGTGTTGACCGTCAGCCTGTTTCTGGGCGGGAACTGATACCGCGTATTGAGAGCCTGTCCCCGAAATAAAAACCGCAAAAGCAATGGCTTTTTCTGCAGTCCGGCGTTTTTACCGGCCGGAATACGGCAAGTATACCTTTCTCCTTCGCCTGATCTTTGGGATGGCCCTCAGAAAAAAACCATCCGGCGTACGCATCAGCTTTGCCGATACGGTGCGCAGGATGGCTTTTTTAAAAATCAGGCTTGCGGCTGCATGTCAATCAGTCGGCGATCAGGGATTCGCCGGTCATTTCCGCCGGAACCGGCAGGCCGAGAATTTTCAGCATGGTGGGGGCGAT